>NC_009616.1:1557619-1915238 GCF_000016905.1 Thermosipho melanesiensis BI429 | reverse complement strand
ATTAAGTATTGATGAGAATTTTTGATTTTCTAATTTATGCATGAGTATGCGAAGCTTAGGTTTTTTGGGAATTTAGGATAAAATATTTTTGTAACATGGAGGTGAAAAATGTGAAAATTTATGTTTCAGTTGATTTTGAGGGCTTGGGTGGAATAACTCAATGGTCAGATGTTGTGCATGGTGTGAGGTATAAACAAAATATTTTGATAGAACAACTTGAAAGTTTTTTGGATGCTGTAGGTGAAAATTACGTGCTTGTTTCTGATTCCCATGCTATGGGTGACAATATTTTGTGGGATATTACGCGAAAATACGATAATGTAGAGATAATCTCAGGTAATTTTAGAAAAAATTACATGATGACAGGTTTGGATGAGACATTTGATAGGGTTGTCTTTTTTGGATACCACGCGGGTATAGGTACAAGGTACGCAGTTATGGATCATACTTATTCATCTTCATCGATTTTTAATGTTTGGATAAATGGAAAATTGATGAATGAAGCCCTGATAAATGCAGCTTATGCGGGAATTTTTAATGTACCAGTGGCTATGATTGTTGGTGATGATAAATTAAAAGGGCAAGTTAAATTAAAAAATCTGTTTTATGTTGAAACAAAAACTTCTCTTGGACGTTTTTCGGCAAAACATAGATCTATGAAAAAAGTTATTAACGATATAAAGGAAACTACTAAAAAAATGCTTGAGATTCCAAAAGAAGAGTTTGAGATTTTTAAATTTGATACTCCTGTCGAGCTTGTAGTAGAATTATCAGATACAGCACGTGCTGATTTAATAGAAATGATACCATTAGTTGAAAGGTTTGATGGAAGAAAGGTGCGAGTTGTCCATGAAGATTATAAGGTGATTTTTGATGCAATATTGAGTATAGCGTATATGGCATCAATTGTTAAATATATTGGGAGGTGAAGTAATGCTAAAGACTTTTGATGAAATCGTAGAAATTGCCAAAAAGAAGAAAGCGGTAGTTTCATTAGCAGGTGCTGAAGATGTTGAAGCTTTAAAAGCTATAAGAGAAGTTTTACCGTATGGTATAAAGGCTATTTTGGTTGGAAATAGGGAAATTATTAGTAAAAATTTAAAAGAGTTGGATTTAGATTTACCAATAGTGGATGCAAAAAATGAAGCAGAAATTGCTGAAAAAGCTGTAAAATTAGTTTCATCTGGAGAGGCGAATATTTTAATGAAAGGTCTTGTAAAAACTGCTACATTGTTAAAAGCAGTTTTAAATAAGGAATGGGGATTAAGAGGTGAAGGTTTGTTATCACACGTAGCATTACTTGAGACACCAGGATTAGATAGAATTGTGTTAGTAACCGATGGAGGTATGGTGATAAGACCGACTTTAGAACAAAAGATACAGATAATAAAAAATGCGGTTGAACTTGCGCATAAGCTTGGATATGAAAAACCAAGAGTAGGGCTTATTGCTGCTGTAGAGGTTGTTAATCCAGATATGCCCGAGACAATGGAAGCTGCTATTATTTCGAAGATGGCCGAAAGAGGACAGATAAAAGGTTGTTTTGTTGATGGGCCATTGGGAATAGATAATGCGTTAAGTGAATTTGCAGCAAAGGTAAAAAAGGTTTCAGGAGAAGTAGCTGGAAAAGCTGATATTTTAGTTGTTCCAGATATACACAGTGGAAACTTTTTAGGTAAATCTGCTGTTTACCTTGCAAAAGGAAAGATTGCTGGAATTATTATGGGGGCAAAAGCTCCTATTGTAATAGTTTCCCGAGCTGATACAAGTGAATCTAAAAAGAATTCTATAGCCATTGCCGCGGCTATAAGTTCACAAGGAGGGAAAAATTTATGAAGAAATTAGCAGTTGTTGCAATAGGTGGTAATGCTGTAAATAGACCTGGTGAAAAACCAACAGCGGAGAACATGTTAAAAAATCTTTCTGAAACAGCAAAATATATAGTAAATATGATTGATGAATATGATGTAGCTATAACTCATGGTAATGGACCACAAGTAGGTAATTTACTGGTACAGCAGGAGATAGCTAAAGATAAAATACCACCATTTCCTATTGATGTTAATGATGCACAAACACAGGGCAGTTTGGGATATATGATTGCACAATCTATTAGAAATCAATTGAAAGCGATTGGAAAGGATATGGAAATTTCTGCAGTAGTTACGCAGATTATAGTTGATAAAAATGATCCAGCATTTCAAAATCCTACTAAGCCTGTAGGTCCTTTTTATACAGAAGAAGAAGCAAAGATGTTGGAAAAAGAAAAAGGATGGAAGATAGTTGAAGATGCTGGAAGAGGATGGAGAAGAGTAGTGCCATCTCCAAAACCACTGGACATAGTTGAGAAGGATGTGATAAAATTGCTTATGAAAAATGATGTTATGGTTATTGCAGCCGGTGGTGGAGGTATTCCAGTAATAGTTGAGGATAACAAATTAAAAGGTGTAGAGGCAGTAATTGATAAAGATAGAGCAAGTGCTTTACTTGCAAAGGAAGTTGATGCTGATATTTTGATAATTTTAACCGGTGTAGAAAAAGTTTATTTGAATTTTGGAAAAGAAGACCAAAAAGCTTTAGACAAAATTACTACAACGGAAGCGAAAAAATTTTTGCAAGAAGGCCATTTTCCGAAAGGAAGCATGGGACCTAAAATAGAGGCTGCAATAGATTTTGTTGAATCTACAGGTAAAGAATGTCTAATTACTGATATGTCAGTTTTAGATAAGGCCCTGAGGGGTGAGACAGGAACAAGAATTATTAAGGGGTGATACTTTGATTAAAATCCTTATCCCTCAGGCTCTCGTAGAGAACCTGAGGGAATTTTTATATAATCATCAAAAGGTAGTTTTTGATATTTACGATAAAAATTTAGAAAAGAAATTAAAAGAAAATTATTGGGATATAGTTTATATTGAAGAGAAAAAGATTGTTCCTGGAAAGATAGTTGTTTCGTCTTTTAAAGAATTAGAACTTGCTGTTATGTATCTGGAAGAAAAGATAAAATATGATATGCTAAAAATGGAACATGATATGTTATTTGCTTTTCCCGAACTTCAGGGACCTATTGTTAGGGAGTTTTTAGAACGTTTGGTTAAGGAAGGAAAAAAAACAGATCGTCTTAAATTAAAATATGAAGATGGAATGTATTTAAATGAATATTCATCTTATTTGAAAATTAAACTTCCTGGGGTAAAGATTAGTTTTTCAAAAAATACAGGCATAAAGATTCCGCCACTTAGAGAAAGAAAAGAGGATATAGCTTTTATTTTTGATAAAGTGTTATCTTCCATTTATCAGAAACATGCTTCTTTGCCAAAGAGAATTCCAAGTGATGACGAATACGAGTTACTAAGATTATATAATTGGCCTGGAAATACACGGGAATTAGTAAAGGTGACAAGTGAATATGTTACAAGAGGTATTCTAGATATTCCAAGATTTAAGAAAGACACTTTTTCAGGAATTGATTTAGGGAATTTTACGAGTAAACTTGTAAAGCATGTAGAAAAAAGATATATTTCTCTTGCTTTGGAAAAAGCAAGTAGCAGAATGAAGGCAGCCGAAATGTTGAATCTTAACTATAAGACGCTTTCTCACAAGATTAGATTGTACAAATTAGATAAGAAATAGGTGGTATATATGAATGTGGCAGTGATCTTATTTGGAGGGAAAGGAGAAAGATTTTCAAAAGATTATCCAAAACAGTTTGTGAAATTTCACGGTAAAACGTTAATGGAGCATACTGTTGAGAAATTTTTAGAAAATTTTATTCATTTAATTATTATTGTTGTTAATGGAGAGTATCTTGAAGAATCTAAAAAAATCTTGAAAAAGTACAAGCGTAAAAATATTTATGTTATTTTAGGAGGAAAAACCAGAGAATTTTCAACTTTAAATGCTGTTAAATACTTAAAAGATTTAATTTCAGAGGATGATAACGTTATAATCCACGATGGAGCGCGCCCTTTTGTTAGTAAAGAGGTGATTTTAAGAAATATTGATTTTGTAAACAAATATGGTGCTGTAGTAACAGCAGTACCAGTTGAGAATACTATAGCTTTTGTTGAAAATAAAATTGTAAAAGAAATCCCACCTAGAAGATACTTATTTACCTTACAGACTCCTCAGACCTTTAAATATTCAATCCTTTATAAATCTTTTCGTTTAATAAAAGATCTTGAGAAGTTTACAGATGACTCATCGGTTGTTTTGGCTGCTGGTTACAATGTGCATGTGGTTTATGGTGAAAAAACTAATATAAAAATTACAACTAAGGAAGATTTGTATTTAATTGGAGTTGAGAAAATTGAAGGGAATATATAGGAAAACGTTTATTTCTATTTCCATTAGTTTGGCGGTAATTATCCTGTTTCAATTTCTAAACTCATTTAGATTAGACTTAAAAATGTTTTTATCATTCAAATTTTTGTTTGGTGTTTTTATCTTGATAGCTATTTATATCATAGATGCGATTAGATTGAAGTTATTACTGCACTTTTTTGGATATAACGTATTAATACGTGAGACGGCTAGAAATATCATATTTGGTAAATTTTTCTCATTTATTACTCCTATGTCAATTGGTGGACAACCCTACCAAATTTATCATCTTTCAAAAATAGGTGTAAAGACAGAAGATGCGACTAATATAATAATTTCTAGGACATTGGAAATTTCCTTTGTAATACTTTTATTGGATGTAATTTTTGTAAGGCTAATTCTAAATGCATATCCAAAAAGTTTTGGTTTTGGTTTAATAATTACTGGGCTTTTAATAAGTCTTTCGATTTCAATTTTAATATTTTTAGGTTTTGTTAATAGAAAATTTTTGGAAAAAATTTTGATTTTTTTTAATAGATTTTTAAAGAATAAACAGGAAAAGGAAAAAATACTGGAGTGGATAGATTCTCTTCAGGGGAGTATAAAAGTTCTGTGGTTAAAAAATCCATGGATGTTGATTTTTGATACATTTCTTTATTTTTTAACAGTTTGTATGTATTCATACATTATGTTTTTGTTAGTAAAAAATACAATTAATTTTTGGTATTTGGTTGGAATAATGGCACTTTTAAATTCAGTAGCATATTATATACCCACACCAGGTTCAAGCGGTGGTATTGAAAGTACTTATCAAATAGTTTTTACCCAGATATTTGGTGGTGCAAAAGCAATTGAAACAGTAATGATTTTTAGGATCATAACTTTTTATATTCCATTGATTTTATCTACTATTTTGTTTCCAAAATTTGGTATTAATTACAATAAAGAGGAGGGGTAGTATGAAAAGGTTTATTGATAGACTTTTTCCAGAAGTTTCACCTACTAAACTTTTAAGTGAACATGCGCAGTTTTGTCTAAATGCAGGTGAATTAGTTCCAAAAGTTTTAGAGGATTATTTTAGTGGGAAAGATATTTTAGAATATTCAAATCAAATTGATGAGTTTGAATCTAGTGCTGATGAAATAAAAACTAAGTTGAGGGAAGTTTACACAAAGTTGAGATGGAGTTATTTTGACAGAATAGATGCATTAGAGATAGTTCACAATCAGGATTCTATCATAGATGCAGTAGATGATTTTGTAAAAATAATGACAATGAATAAAGTAGACAATTGTCCAGATGAAGTGGTGAAAAGGATAAAAGAGATGGGAGATTATATTAAAGAAGTAATAAAGTATATGAAAGTTACAGTTGATGAATTAAGGAATGTTGTTGAATCTGATTTCTCGCCTGTTGAAATAGAAAGAGAGGATAACCTAACTTTTGATGTAGAAAAGGATGAAAGTTTCACTGATAAACTAGGTATTGAAATTGGAAGATTACTTTATTCTTACAAAAATACGATGAATGGAGTGGATATTATATTTTTAAATAACATTGTCATACTAATGATGAAGATAGCAGATAGAGCGGAAAATGTTGTTGAGAGAATAAGGATGATAATAAGATAAAAAAGGAGGTGTTTGTTTTGTTTTTAATAGTTGCAGCATTCTTGGTTGGATTTGGAATGGCATTTTCGATTGGTGCAAACGATGTAGCAAATAGTATGGCAACGGCAGTAGGTGCAAGGGCAATAACCCCTAAACAAGCAGTATTTATAGCTGCAATTTTGGAATTTTTAGGAGCGTTATTATTTGGTGCTCATGTTACAAAAACAATTGCAAAAGGAATAGTTGATTTAAATTTGATTTCAGAGCCTAATAAAATATTAGTTGGTGCTTTTTCTGCGTTAATTGCGGCAACTATATGGATTTTAATAGCAACTTACTGGGGAATGCCCGTTTCAACTACCCACTCTATTGTAGGTGGTATGATTGGGTTTGGACTTGCTGCTGGTGGAGTTGGCTATATTAATTGGATTACACTCCTTAAGATAGTAATTACATGGATTACTTCACCACTTATTGGTGGTGCTTTGGCGTTTGTGATTTTTAAATTTATTTCATGGAGTATTTTGCATAGGAAAAATCCTGTAAAAGCTGCAAAAATAGTAGCTCCGTTACTTTTGGGTGTGGCATTTTATACTATAGCATTTTTGTTTGTTGTAAAAACGATAAAAAAAGGGTTATTACTTGGAAATTATGTTGGAATTTTTATAGGAATAATTGTTTTCCTATTTTCACTATTTTATTTGAAAAGATTGCAATCTAGAGGAAATGAATATGATTTAGTCGAGAAAATTTTCAGAAAAGCACAGGTTGTTACTTCTTGTTATGTGAGTTTTTCACATGGAGCGAATGATGTTGCTAACGCAGTTGGGCCGTTGGCATTGATATATATAATATTAACAACAGGAAATGTTTCAGGTGTTATTAGTATTCCAAAGTATATTTTAGCCCTTGGAGGTATCGGGATATCATTTGGAGTGGCGTTGCTTGGATACAGAGTGATGAAGACAGTTGGTGAAGATATTACCAAACTTAATAATACAAGAGGTTTCTCAATTGATTTTGCAACTGCTACAACTGTATTGTTAGCCTCAACCTTTGGTATGCCAATTTCAACAACTCATACAGTAGTAGGTGCTGTTTCTGGTGTTGGTTTTGCAAGGGGAATTGAGGTTGTTAATGTTGGGATATTAAAAAATATAATTATCTCATGGTTTGTAACAGTACCTTTTGCTGCTGGGGTAAGTGCCTTAATTTATGTGCTGATTGCATGATGATATGATATAGATGATATGATATAATTTAAAATTGGAGGTGAAAGTTATGAAAAAGATGTTAATAGTGGTTTTATTAATTTTATCGTTAAATATGTTTTCATTTACTGTTAGTCGTTCAAGCTGGTTTGGAATAAGGTATGTAAATCCAGCAGAAACTAGTTTAATGACTGAATATTCTTTTTTACAAAATTTTGTGATGTTTTACTCGTATGAAAGAAATGTAGATCCAACTCATAATTCACCTGTTTCATATGGTTTTAGTTTTTTTACTAACATTGATCCAGATAAGGAGTATCTGGTTAGAGGTTTAGGGTTTGATTTCAATGTGAAGATTTTCGGTGTAACATTGTTTAATGTTGGTGAAAAATTACAATTAGGTTTTCAAGGAGAAGTTTTATTACAAAAGGAGATATTTCAGAAAAAAATTGGTACAAGTGCAAATTTAGGTGATTTTAATGGTACTAATTTTGAGCATTATAATAAGATATTTGTAAATTCAGTGGCTTTGAAACCAGGAATTAGAGGAGATTTTGTTTTAAGTAAAGAAATGTATTTAAGTGCAAGGGTGTATTATAATATACAGTTTTTTGTTGGGACAAAAACAGAGTGTGGTTCTAATGTTAATTTGGAACTTCAGCCAAAGAACTCTATAAACTTGGATTTTGCAATTAGTATACCATTCTGAAGGAGTTGATTATGGAAAGGTTTATTGATTGGAAAGAGGTTTTTAAAGAGTTTTTGAAATATACATTTTCTGTTTATGGAAAAGAACACCTTGAAAAGCTTGTTAAAGAAAAACCATCTTCGGAAGAATATGATTATCTTCAAGAGGTTATAGGAATACAGGTAACCCAGGGGTTACCTGTATTTCCTAAAGTAGAAGATATTAGACCACTTTTTGAAAAATTAAGAAGTAGTTACGTTCTTGAAGCTAATGAAATATTTAAGATAAAAGAATTTATGATACTTGTTAGAGATTTAAAAAAGGCAATAACGAGTACAAGATATAAAGTTAGTTTTTATATTTCAAAACTTAGTGATTATAATTCACTTATTGATGAAATTGATGCCATATTTGAACCTGACGGGAGCATAAAAGATAGTGCTTCAAAGAATTTGTCAATTATTAGAAAAGGACAAAGAAAGTTATATGGTGAGATTAAATCTAGAATTGAAAAATTTGTTTCTAAGAATGGTAAATATTTGCAAGAGCAATTGTATACAATTAGAAATGGTAGGTATGTTTTTTTGATTAAATCTGGTGCAAGAGGTCATTTGAATGGTATCGTACATGGTGTTTCTAATACGGGAGTTACATTGTTTTTTGAACCACAAGAATTTATACATCTTAACGATAAAATAGAGATGTTACAAGATGAAGAGCGAATGGAAATTAATAAAATACTGAGAGGAATTAGTAGTAAAATCCACGATAGATATGCGTACTTAATAAAGGATATACAGATAGTTGGACATATTGATTCTTTATTTGCGAGGGCAAAATATGCGTATAAGAGAAAAGGAATAATTGTAAAGCCAGAAGGTGATTATT
Organism: Thermosipho melanesiensis BI429; assembly: GCF_000016905.1. GTDB lineage: Bacteria > Thermotogota > Thermotogae > Thermotogales > Fervidobacteriaceae > Thermosipho > Thermosipho melanesiensis. The sequence continues at coordinate 1,906,518 of NC_009616.1, read as the reverse complement.
TAAAGTTAGTAAATGCTCGACATCCATTAATTTCAGATGAAAAAGTTGTTCCAGTATCAATTGATATTCCAAAAGATAAAAAAGGGTTAATAATAACAGGACCAAATACTGGTGGAAAAACGGTAACTTTAAAAACAATTTCACTTTTTATATTTATGTCCCAACATGGATTTCCAATTCTTGCGGATATTGGAACGCGTATACCAGAATTTAAATTATTTGTAGATATTGGTGATACTCAAAATGTAGTTGAAAATTTAAGTACATTTTCTTCTCACATGGTGAGGATTATAGAAGCATTGAATAATGCAGATAGTGATTCTCTTGTTATAATAGATGAATTAGGGTCTGGTACCGACCCATTTGAAGGTAGTTCTCTTGCAATTGCTATTATTGAGTACTTGTTAGAAAAGAGAATAAAATTTGTGATTACTACCCATCTTACAAATGTTAAGTTGTTTGCAATGGAACGGGATGATATAATTACGGCATCTATGGAATTTGATTTAGAAACGTTATCACCTACATACAGGCTTCTTTTGAACACACCAGGTGCATCACATGCTTTTGAAATTTCTGAAAAGTTAGGTTTGGACAAAAAGATAATAGAAAGGGCAAAAGAATACATTTCTAAAGATAAAATGAAGGTGGAGAATATAATAAGAAATCTTAATATGAAAGTTAGTGAACTTGAGGAGAAAAAGAGAGCTTTAGAAGAAACGCTAAGAGAATATGAGAAACTAAAGCAAGAATATGAACGAAAATACAATATATTAAAGGTAAAAAAAATAGAGGAATTAGATAAAGAATTAAGAGATTTGTATAAAGAATTTAGAGATGCAAAGAGGGAATTGCAAACAGCCCTGTTTTCAGCTAGAACGAAGAAAGAAGAGTTGATAAAAAAAAGGTTAAAAAACATAGAGGCAAAAGAGAGAGAGATGAAAGGCGTCAATGAAAAATTAGAAGTAATGAAATATCCAATCTTGAATGAAGAAATTAATATTGGAGATTATGTAAAATTAATAGATGGAAATACAATTGGAAAGGTTGTTGAAGAAAGGCAATCTGGGAAATTTTTAGTGGATTTTAATGGGTTGAAGATTGAGGTAAAGAAGAATAAATTAAAAAAATCTGAGCAACCAAAAGAGAACAAGGAAGTTGTTTATATTTCAAATAGTTTGAAATTACAATCTAATGAGATTGACCTTAGAGGAAAAACTGTTGAAGAGGCAATTGAAATAGTTGACAAGTTTATAGATGATCTAATATATTCGGATTTTTCAACAGGATATATTATTCATGGAAAAGGTACGGGGAGTTTGGCTTCGAATATATGGAATTATTTGAGAAAAGATAAAAGAATTAAAAGTTATAGATTTGGAAGGCCAAGTGAAGGTGGTGTAGGTGTTACAGTCGTGGAGGTGTAAATTTTGATATTTGCTTTAGATGTTGGGACAAGAAAAATTGCTGGAATTTTAGCAACCTTTGAAAATGAAAAAATTGTTGTCCATGATATTGTTATAAAAGAACATGAACATCGTGCAATGTTAGATGGTCAGATACACGATGTAGAAAAAGTTGCAAGGGTTGTAAAAAAGGTAAAAGAAGAACTTGAGGAAAGAAATAATTTAACTTTAGATAAGGTTGCAGTGGCTTTAGCAGGAAGATTTTTAACTACTGCAATTGGTAATTATGAAGAGGATATATCGCATGTAAGTGAAATTGATGAAGAATTAATAACAAGGCTAGAACTTTCTGCTGTTGATGATGCTGTTCAAAAAATTGGCACTGAAAATATGTACTGTGTTGGTTACTCGGTTATTAGTTATGAATTAGATGGTAATTGGTTAAAGAAAATAAAAGGATTGAAGGGAAAAAATGCAAAAGTAGAAGTTGTGACTGCATTTTTACCTGTTCAAGTTGTTGATGCCATGGTTTCGGTCTTAAGAAAAGTTAATCTTACAATGACGCATATGACTTTAGAACCCATCGCTGCTATTAATGTTACTGTACCTGAGGACTTAAGGATTCTCAATATTGCATTAGTTGATGTTGGAGCAGGAACAAGTGATATAGCAATTTCAAAAGAAGGTACTATTATCGCATATGGAATGGTTCCACTTGCTGGAGACGAAATAACAGATTCAATTACAAAAACACTTTTAGTTGATTTTATTACTGCGGAGAATTTAAAGAGATGGTTAAATAAAAACGAAGAAAAAATTGTCTTTAGAAATATTTTGGATAAAGAAAAAGAAGTTACAAGAGAGGAGCTTTTAAAGATAATAGCTCCTGTACTTGAAAATATTACAACAAAAATCTCTGAAGAGATATTAACTTTAAATGGTGAAAAACCACAGGTTGTAATGGTGGTAGGTGGTGGTGCAAAAGTTCCTGGGTTTGTTGAAAAATTGGCAGAAAAACTTGATGTAGAAATGGATAATATATCGTTAAAAAATGCCAAAAACTTGAGTATTGTTGATAATACTGGCATAATTTTTGGAAGTGAATTTGTAACTCCATTAGGTATTGCATATACCGCTTTGACGCGTAGTGGAACAATTTTTGAGCAGGTTTTTGTTAATGACGAGCCAGTGCAATTGGTGGGTTTTTCTGGAGGCCATACGTTGAGTGAAGTACTTTTACAATGCGGGTATTCCATGTCGGATCTTTTGGGGAAACCCACTGAATCTATTGTTTTAGAAGTTAATGGGAAGATGAAAATTTTAAAAGGAGAACTCCCAAAACCTGCTCCTATATACATAAATGGCAAAAGAGCCACTTTGAGGGATAAGGTTAAACATGGTGATAGAATTGTGATTGGGCAACCATCTCAGCGTAACGAAAAGGTTTATGCTTTATATGATATAGTTCAACCAATTGTTTTAGATTTTGGTGATAAAAAGGAAAATTATTTACCGCCTGTTATTCTAAATGGAGATGTTGTTAGAGAAAATAGTGTTTTAAAAGATGGCGATAAGATAGAATATAATCCTGTGTTTGTAAAGAATATTAGAGAAGAACTTGAAGAAAATTTAGGGACTGTAGAGTTTTTTTATAACGACATATACTTTGAAAAAAAAGTGGGGAAGGTAAGAATCCTAAAAGGTGATTTGGAATTATCTGATAAAAATCAAGTTAACCCTGGAGATGTGTTAAAAGTAGTTATAGATGTAAAACCTTTGAAAATTAAAGATATAACTGAAGGCGAGACAAAGAGGGTGAAGGTTATTCTAAATGGTAGAGAAGAAGTGATAGAAAAAGATACACTATTATATGAAGTAAATGGTGTATTGGTGAGCAAAGAATATGAGATAAAGAATGGTGATAAAATATATTCTACTTATTCCGAAGATGGCGGGGGGATAATTTTGGCTGATATATTCAGTAAGTTAAATGTAAACCTAAAAAATATAAAAACATACAAACTTTTGAAAAACGGTAAAGATGCGTATTTTACAGAACCGCTATCTGATGGGGATGAAATAATTTTTACATATGAGTTGAGGGGGGAATAAAATGGAGTTAAAAGAATTTAAAGAGTTTAGAGAAAAAATGAATGAAAAAATCTTGGAATCTGGTACTTTAAATACAAAAAGGTTTTTTAATTTAGATGGTAATGTTTACAAAAATGGTGCTTTGGATAGTAAAACTAAAGAATTATTAGGATTAGTTGCATCTATGGTGTTGAGGTGTGACGATTGTATAACTTATCATATTATAAAATGTGTAGAAAATGGAGTACGTGATGAAGAATTCTTTGAAGCTTTTGATGTGGCTTTAATTGTTGGTGGTTCTATAGTTATTCCACACCTTAGACGTGCGGTAAGTACATTGCAAGAAATTAGGGAGATGCAAAAAAATGAGGGAACTATTTCTTTTTGATGGTACGGGATTGGTATATAGAGCATTTTATGCAATAGATCAATTCTTAAAAACTTCTACTGGAATGCATACAAATGCATTGTATGGAATTGCAAAGATGTTAATAAAGTTTTTAAAAGAGCATGTTAATATGGAAAAAGATGCTTGTGCTTTTATTTTGGATTCCAAAGGTGGAAGTAAAAAAAGAAAGGAGATTTTAAAAGATTATAAATCAAATAGACCAGAAACACCAGATCTTATATTAGAGCAACTGCCATACATTGAAGAATTTGTTGATGCATTTGGTGTGAAGGTTTTAAAGTTATTGGGATATGAGGCAGATGATATAATTGCAACTATTGCAAAAAGGTTCTGCAATGCCTTTGAGAAGGTGAATATAATCACTGGTGATAAAGACTTATTGCAACTTGTTGATGAAAAGGTTTATGTTTGGCGAATAGAAAGGGGTATTACTGAGTTAGTATTGTACGATAGAAAAAAGGTTTTTGAAAAATATGGAGTTTTTCCCGAGCAATTTGGTGATTATCTTTCACTTGTGGGTGATCAAATCGATAACATTCCTGGAGTTAAAGGTATTGGGAAAAAGACAGCTGTTTCGCTACTTAAAAAGTACGGAACAATTGATGAGGTTTTGAAAAATAAAAAATTACTTACAGAAAAGTTGCAAAAATTATTAGAAAATGCAACCGAGAGCTTAGAAAAAAGTAGACAATTAGTTCAACTTATATACGATGTTCCTTTAGACGTAAACATCGAAGATTTAATATACAAAGGTTATGATTCAAAAAAGCTTTTAGTTGTGTTGAAAAAATATGAATTTTCTTCTATTATAAAAGAATTAGGTTTAAAAGAAGAGTTTGAAAAAAAGTATACAATAGTCAATTCTGAGAAGGAATTATCTAAGTTGAGAAAAAGAATTGATGAAGTTAAAACTTTTTCCATAGATACGGAAACAACCTCACTTGATCCATTTAGTGCAAAACTTGTAGGTGTTTCTATTTCTACTAATGAGGGTGAAGCGTATTATATTCCCATTTCACATGTAAGTGAGAATAATTTAACTAAAGAAATAGTTTTAAAATTTTTAAAGGAAATTTTGGAATGTGAAAGATATAATATAGTTGGACAGAATTTAAAATTTGATTATAAGGTATTTATGGTAAATGGAATTGAACCACAAATTCCACACTTTGATACAATGGTTGCAGCATATCTTATCAATCCGGAAGAGAGAAGGTACAACCTTGAAGAGTTAGCTTTAAAGTATCTGGGGTATAAAATGATAAGTTTTGAGGAGTTAGTAGACAACAATATGCCATTGTTTGGTAACGATTTTTCTTTTATCTCAATAGAAAAAGCTGCGGAGTATTCTTGTGAGGATGTAGATATTACATTCAGACTTTATAGCTATTTGAGTAAGTACATAGGTGAAATGAAAGAACTCTTTTACAATATAGAGATGCCATTAATAAATGTTTTGGCTCAGATGGAGTTGAACGGGGTTTATTTTGATGTTGATTATTTAAAAGAGTTATCTAAAAGATATGAAGAAGAAATGAAAAAGTTGGAAGAAAAAATATTTGAAATTTCTGGTGAACAGTTTAATATAAATTCTTCAAAACAAGTTGCGGAAATACTTTTTGAGAAATTGAAACTTCCTATAGTTAAAAAAACAGCAACTGGTAGAAATTCAACAAATGCGGAAGTTTTAGAGGAACTTGCTAAAGATTATGAAATCGCGCGATTAATCCTGGAATACAGAAAATTTCAAAAGTTAAAAAGTACGTACGTAGATTCTATACCTAGTAGTGTTAATATCACAACAAATAGAGTACATTCTAGTTTTCATCAAACAGGTACTTCGACTGGGAGGTTGAGTAGTTCAGCTCCAAATCTTCAAAATTTGCCTACTAGGAGTGAAGAAGGGAAAGAAATTAGACATGCTGTTAAACCTCAATTTGAAAATTGGTATATTGTTGGAGCAGATTATTCTCAAATAGAATTGAGAGTGTTAGCACATATGAGCGAGGATGAAAAATTGTTAGATGCATTTGAAAATGATTATGATATACATACAATTACTGCTTCGAAGATATTTAATGTATCTGAATTAATGGTTACTGAAGATATGAGAAGAATAGGTAAAATGATTAATTTTGCAATAATTTATGGTATTTCGCCATATGGTCTTTCAAGACGAATAGGATTAAATGTGAATGAAACAAAAAAGATAATAGATAATTATTTTAAATATTATCAAGGTGTATTTGAATTTATTAAGAAAACAATAGATTTTGCTAAAAAAAATGGTTTTGTAAAAACCTTGTTTGGAAGGAAGAGGTTTATTCCACAGCTTAAGTTAAAAAATAAAAATTTAATTCAAGAGGGAGAGAGAATTGCTATAAACACTCCTGTACAAGGAACTGCCGCTGACATTATTAAAATTGCAATGGTAAAGGTTCATAATGAGTTAAAAAGGAATAGTTTGAAAACAAAACTGATTTTACAAGTTCATGATGAACTGGTATTTGAGGTACCTTTTGACGAATTACAGATTGTAAAGGAGATAATAAAAGATAAAATGGAGAATGCTGTTAAGCTAAAAGTTCCATTAAAAGTGGATTTATATGAAGGAAGAGAGTGGGAGTGATGAGGGAGTTTAAGGATTTGATTGAATTAAATGAATATGTAACCAGGGTAATAGATTCTACGGGCCTTACAAGTGAAACATTTAGATTTTATGCCGATGTTGTAAGAGCAAATATACATTCTAGTGGATTATATATTGATGTTTCACAAACGTATCCAGTTAGAAATGGAACGAGGAATATCGAAATTACTGTATATATTCCAAAGTACATGTATCCTAGAATGTTAGCTGCCATTGGATTAAGAAATGCAAAGGGATTAGTGGGGAAAAAGTGGATTTTTCAAGGAAAATTATCCTTTTATAAAGATAGGATGAGTTTTACGTTTTTTGCAGACACAATAGCACCTGTTGGAGAGTCTGAAATAGAAAAAAGAAAAAAAGAAATTTTAAGAGAATTAAAGTTGAGGAATTTACTAATGCTTGAAAAGCATGATTTGTCTGAGCTTCCACCAATAAAAAAGATTGCGGTAATTTCTTCTAAAACAGCAGCTGGATATGAGGATTTTTTAAAAAATTTGAAAGTTGGGTATCTTTACCAACCAATAGTTCATCTTTATGAATCACCTATGCAAGGTGCTAATACTGCTGCGGGAATTATTTTAGCATTGGAGAGAATAAAAAGATCCAACATTGATTATAATGTTGTTGTAATAGCAAGGGGTGGTGGTGCAAAGAGTGATTTAATGTATTTTGACGATTTAGCTCTTGGTGTAGAAATTGCTAATTTTAATAATTATTGTCCTGTTTTATCTGGAATTGGTCATGAACGAGATTTTACAATACCGGACTACGTTGCTTGGAAACGATTTGCAACTCCAACGGAAGTAGCTAGGGCAATTTCTAGACAAATAGATGATAATGTGAGACAAATAGATGATAATTGGAATGATTTGAAGCTTTTAATGATGAATATTTTGAAAAATATAAGTACTTTGCTAAATACTCAATTAGTTGATTATATTAACAAAACTCTCAAAGTAACTTTTTTAGGTTATGAAGATTTATTTGAAAATTATTATGAAAATTTAAAAAATCATTTAAATTATATTTTTGAATTTTCAAGTAGAAAAATATCTGAAGACTTTTTGAGTTTTATTTCTCAGAGAATGGAGGGTAATTTAAATGCAAAAAAGGGAGAATTAATAGGTTATGCTAAGTTGATAGAAAAAGATTTTGCATTGAAAATTTCAAATAAAGAAGCATTGTTAAATCAAATTTTTCAGGAATTGCTGAAAAAAGAAGAGCTTGCGCCGCTATTGTTTGGTGGTGCAATTGTTATGAAAGGTAGAAAAAAGATTAGTAGCGTAAGAAAATTGAGAATGGGAGAAAAGATTGAAATATACTTGAAAGATGGGAAGATAAATGCAAAAATATCTAATGAAAAAAAGAAAAAGAAGGAGGAATTATATGGAGGACATACTCTCTTTAGAAGTTGAAGAAATGGAGAAGTTAGAATTTAATGAGCTTATTGAAAAAATAGAAAGGATAAAAAGTTATTTTCATCAGAATGATGTGGATATAGAAATTGCTTTAAAATTGTATGGGAAAGCAGTGGACTTGCTTTCTATTGCCAGAAAAAAGCTTATTAACTTTAAAAATGAAAAAGAAGAAATAGATAGAAGATATAAAGAATTTTTGGAGAGTTTGGAAAATGAGAATGAAGAGCAGTTATTCTAAAGTCTGGGAGATTTTCATAAAGTTTTTCGTAACTTCTGCTTTAACGTTGGGCGGAGGTTATGCAATGGTTCCTGTATTTAAGAAAAAATTTTCAAAATATATAGATGAAGAAAAATTTTCCACAATTTTATCTTTGGCGCAGTCTATGCCAGGTCCTATTGCAATTAATATAGCTATTTTAATTGGCGAAGAGTTGTTAGGGATATGGGGAATAATTTCTGCGGTATTTGGTGTATTACTTCCTCCAGTTTGGGTCGTCGTATTAGCAGGGACTATAGTTGGAAAATATTCTCAAGTTCTTCATCCATTTTTTAGTGGAATTTATGGATCTATTTTAGGACTTGTTTTAGGTGTTGTCTATTCAATGGTAAAATTGCAAAAGTGGGATATTCTTAAAATTTTGATTTTAGTTATATCTGTTATATTAGCATATTTTTTTAAAAATTTTACTATTCCAATATTTATATTTTTAGTGTGGTGGTATTATGTTAGAGGATATAATAGAGATTTTAGAAGAAGGTAATGTTGTAGCACTTACTGGAGCGGGTATAAGTACAAGTAGTGGGATTCCAGATTTTAGAAGTGAAGATGGTTTATATAAAGAATACGGGTATGAATTGTTTAGCTACGAGTTTTTCAAAAATCATCCCGATATATTTTATGAATATATTAAAAAAGAATTTCCGAAAATGTACAAAGCAAATTACAATATGTCACATAAACTTTTGGCAGAGCTTGAAGAAATGGGATATTTACTTGGAGTTATTACTCAAAATATTGATGACCTGCATAATAAAGCAGGGTCAAGAAATGTTATAGAATTACATGGTAATGCTACTCATTTTTATTGTGAAGAATGTGAAAGAAAATATTCCTTTCCAAAAGAATATATTTGTAGTTGTGGAGGATTAATAAGACCAGATATTGTGTTTTTTGGTGAGCCTGTCAATGATATAGACAGGGTCTTTGAACTACTTGATAAGGCTGAAACTTTGTTAGTTATGGGAACTTCTCTGCAGGTCTATCCCGCATCAAATTTTCCTGTTTATGTTAAGGAAAGAGGAGGAATTTTAATTATTGTAAATAGAGAGGAGACCCAATACGATAATTTTGCGGATTTTGTTTTACATATGAATGTTGAAGAATTTTCAAAAAAAGTCTTGAAGTACTTTGAGGAGGAGTTTGATTGAAGAAGTTTTCTCTTTTGCTTTTGTTAATAGTTTCGCTCTTTTTTTCTAACACACTATATGAATACAAATACAAGGGGGTTGTGATTTTTAGAAGTTTGGATATAAATATTAACCCCTTTTTTGAATATAGTGAGGTAAAAAAAAGGAAATGGAAGCCTTTTGCACCAAAGTTAATAAAAATAAAGGATGGAAGGAAAAAACTTATTTTAATTCACGGAATTTCTCCTAGGGAAATTGATGAAGAAATAGATTTTTACAAGGAAAATATGATTAATGCATTTAAAGAAGAATGTCCAGAAGATGTTGGGATTTACTTTTTTCTTTATCCTAGTTTGAATGTTCCACTTGAGGAGACAGCTAAAAAATTAGTTGAGCTTACAAAGAATTTTGATAATTTTTATGTCTATGCCCATAGCATGGGTGGGCTTTTATTAAGATATGCTTTACAATATGTGAATTTTTCTAAAAAGGTTAATATGATAGTATTTGCAGGAACACCACATTTAGGTTCACCACTTGCTCAGTTGTGTATGGTAGATGGGAATTATTTTAAGATTTTTCAAAATAGAAAAATTGAATTGATTAAAGTCGCATTGGTTATGGCAAATTTTTTTAAAGGATATATTGTGGCTCCAAACTATAAATACCTTTTTTTTGGAAATAGTTATCTAGAAATTCCTGATGGGGTTAAGGTAGTAAATTTTGTTGGACATCTTGATTTTTCTATTAGCGATTTTGATAAAATATTAGATACTAATATTCCAAGTTTCATTGGCTTGTATTTTTTAAAATATGTTATGGATAACTTTTTCCCAGAAAATTCTGTTTTTTTGGAAAATGATGGAATGGTTCCTGTAGTAAGTGCACAAGCGTGTGGGGAAACAAATGTTTATTTTAAAGCAACTCATGCGGATTTAGCTATGAGGCGTGATATAATTAAAAAAGTATTTGAAGTGTTTGGACTGTAGGAGGGATAATGTGAAAAAAACTGTTTTTTTATTTGTTCTTTTAGTGTTTCTTATTTCAAGTTGTGGTTTGCTTTTTAAGACACCGTCGTTACCAGGAAGTTTTTCCTTGAAAAGTGCTTTACTTATATTAGATGGTTTTCAATATCCACTAACAAGTGTTGTTAAGGTCAATGAAGTTTATGGTGCGAAACTTGGAAATGGTATTTGCGGTATGTTTGAAAACTTTAATGGTACATTTTATGTTTTTAAATACGTAAGTAGTAATGTTGCAAAGAGTAATTGGAAAAATTTTAGAAAGCAAGTTGGTGGGCCATTAAAAATTAATTATTTAACTTATAGTTGGCTTGATAGGGGATATTTTCAAGTGAAATATAAATCTATTGATATTATTTCATGGTGGAAAGATAATTGGTTATTTATTATCACTGGAAAAGACGCAAAGGAATTTTTTAATTACATAAATGAAGTATATGGGGAGATAAAATGATTGTTGCAGGTGTGGATGAAGCAGGAAGAGGTCCTTTGTTTGGTCCGGTAGTTGCATCTGCAGTTGTCTTAAAAAAAGAAATTTATGGAATTACTGATTCTAAAAAGTTGACCTTAAAGCAAAGAGAAGAGTTGTTTATGGAAATAATAAGAAATTCGTATTTTGGAATAGGATTTGCTAGTTCTTCGGAAATAGATAAGCTAAATATTTTGCATGCTACTGAACTTGCTATGAATAGAGCTTTGGCAATGCTTGAACGAAAAATTAGGTTTGATATGGTATTAGTTGACGGAAAAAATTTAAAATTAGATTATAAATCTAAGTGTATAGTGAAAGGAGATGTGTTGATAAAAGAAATTTCTGCCGCTTCAATAATTGCGAAGGTGGTACGTGATAAGATAATGACTTTTTATTCTAAAAAATTTTCTAATTATGCACTTGAAAAACACAAAGGTTATCCAACAAAGGATCATATAAAGCTAATTGAAAAATATGGTTTAACACCGGAACATAGATTAACTTTTAAACCGATTACAAAAATGTTGTCAATTAATAAACTTGAAGAATGGTATAAAAGTGATATTATAGATGAAGAGAGATATAAAAAGATTATAGAGAAATTGGGGGTGCCTTTGTTTGGAGTTTAAAGTATTAGATAAGGGATTTTTGAGGTTAGTTGATATTTTAGGAGATGATTATTCAGCAGTAAAAGCTGCAAGGGTTTCTTATGGAAAGGGTATTAAAACACCTGAAAAGGATAAAAATTTGATTTTTTATCTTATGGAGCATAAACATGAAACCCCTTTTGAGCATATTGTTTTTACTTTTCATGTTAAGACGCCTATTTTTGTTGCAAGACAATGGTTTAGACATAGAATTGGTTCTTTTAATGAAGCAAGTTTGAGATATACAGAGTTAAAAGATGAGTTTTATTTACCTGATCATATTAGAAAAAACATAGTTGAGGATAAGCAGAAAGCGGTACGAGTTGAAGAGCTCAAACTAAAAGAACAAGCCTTAGAATTGATATATAATTCAATTGAAGATTCGTACAAAGTTTACCGTAAATTGTTGGAGTTAGGAGTTGCCAGAGAAATGGCAAGAATAGTGCTTCCTATGTCCTCATATACACAGTTTTATTGGACTGTTAATGCAAGAAGTTTAATGAATTTTTTAAATTTGAGAGCAGATTCTCATGCGCAATGGGAAATTCAACAGTATGCAATAAAAATTGCAAAGATTTTTAAAGAAAAATGTCCTTGGACTTTTGAATCATTTTTGAAGTTTAATTATAGAGGGGATATTTTAAGAGAGGTGGAATTGTGAAATTATCCGAAATTGCCAAGCATATAGATGCTGAATTTTTGGTAAATGAAAATTTAGAAGATATTGAGATAGAAAAAGTTGCAGCTTCTGATTTAATGAGCGACGTTTTGGCATTTGGTGAGGAAGGTTCTTTACTAATTACAGGACTTGCAACTCCTCAGTGTGTTAGAACCGCTGGAGTAGTTGGTATTCCAGCTGTCGTTATTGTTAGAAATAGAGAAATAATGCCAGAAACCATAAAAGTAGCTGAAATGACGGGGGTTAAACTTTTGAGAACAAAATTTGGAATGTATGAAACTTGTGGAATACTATACTCTAAGGGATTAAAACCAATTAGAAAGTTTTAAAGGAGGATTAACATGATCATTGATGTAAAACCTTTGTATGAAGATATTAAGGTAAATTTGTTGAAAAGAATTGAAAAATTAAAGAGAACACCTAAACTTGTTGCTGTTACATTCAAACCCGATCCATCAACGGTTAGTTACCTAAAAAGTCAAGAAAAAGCAGCTAAAAGATTTGGATTAGATTATGAAATTTTTGAGGGAAATAGCCCAAAAGGTGTGTTAAAAATTTTAGCAGAACTTTCACGGGATAATAATGTTAATGGTATTTTTGTTACACATCCATTGTCTCAGGTAAATGAGATGGAAATATTTGAAAATCTTGTTCCAAGTAAGGATATTGAAGGAAGACATCCGTACAATTTAGGAATGTTGGCATATGGCGAGGAGTTTTTTGCACCGTGTACCGCAGAAGCCGTTGTAAGGATTATGGAAAATGAAATAGGAATTCCAGGTAAAAATGTGGTAATAGTTGGAAGAAGTAATACAGTTGGAAAACCATTGGCAATTATGTTACTTAGGAGAGATAGAAGTGCTACTGTTACTGTATGTCACACAAAAACGAGAAATTTATCGAGTATTACAAAAGGTGCAGATGTAGTAGTAGCCGCCGCAGGAAGGCCTGGTTTAATAACGGTTGATATGGTAGAAAAAGATTCGATTATTATAGATGTTGGTATAAACGTTACAGATGAGGGGATTATAGGGGATGTGAGTAAAGATGTAGCTAATTTTGCAAAAGTTACTCCTGTGCCAGGTGGAGTGGGTAAAATTACTACAATATTATTAATGGAACATTTAGTGAAATCTGCAGAGAAAATGAATTTTTAAAATACAGGAGGTGTTTTTATGAGAAATTTTGTGTATGCTGGTGTTCCTGATCCATCAGCAGCTGGAAATACTACATCAGCTGCTCCAAGTGCAGCAAGTGGGCTATTTCAAATGTTATTTTTGTTACTTATATTCTTTGTTATGATGTATTTTTTGGTGATTTTACCGCAGAGAAAGAGAGAAAAACAATTTAAAAAGATGATTTCTCAGATTAAAAGAGGAGATACGATTATTACTTCTGGAGGAATAATTGGAAAGGTTATTGATGTAAAAAAGGATACCTTAAAAATAAAGACAAGTAATACGACAGAGCTTGAAATTTCAAAGCTTTATATATCAAAAGTAATAAAGAATAAGGAGGAAGAATAAGCAGGGGGAGGTATTTAGATGAAGGAAAATAAAGTCAGAGGAATAATAACTTTGGTAGTAATTGCACTTGCCTTCTTATCTTTACTTTGGCCATCTTCAAAAGGTTATCAAGGTGTTTTAAGTATTTTTAACAGGATAAAATTGGGTTTGGATATTAGTGGTGGTGCAAGAATAGAGTACAGAGTTGACATTGATAAGTCTGTAGAAAATCCTTCTAAAGTTGCGGAAGATGTATGGACTGTTTTGAGAAATAGACTTGATATGGCTAATTATACAGAAGCAGTGGTTAAGCAAACTTTTAGAGAAGAAAATACTTTTATTATAGTTGAAATTCCAGGGGCAACTGATACTGCGCAAGCAGAGCAATTAATTGGTTCTACGGGGTTGCTTTGGTTTGGGCAAGTTGTAGATGAAACAACGGGAAATCCCAATATAGATCCTGAATTAGTAAATGAAGCCAAAAGGGAGAAAGCACAATGGTTGCTTGATAGAGAAGGAAAGAAATGGTATCTAGTAAAAAAAGAAATTGCAAATATTTCAAATTTAAAACTTGTCTCTCCAAAAATTGTTGAAGCAATACCACAAGTTGATAGGAATAATGTAGCTGGTTATGTTGTAACATTCAAAATGGATAAAGAATACGTTGATATTTTCAGGAGGATAACGGAAAAACTTTATGTTCCTGAAGAGCTTTTAAATCAAGGGGGAGTGGCTTATTCCCAAGCAATGAAAAAAAGATTGGCAATTGTCTTGGATAATAGAGTGCAATTTGCAGGTTTTGTTACGGCAAAGATTACAGATGGGAGTGCATTGATAAAAGGGAATTTTACGTTGGATGAAGCAAAGCAATTAGCGGCTATTTTGAAGAGTGGAGCTCTTCCAGCAAGGCTTGAAAAGGTCTCATCTGGATGGGTAGCACCATTGCTTGGAAAAGATATAATTGAAGCTTCAATAAAAGCTGGAATTGTTGGAGTTGTAATAGTTTTGATTTATATGATTGTATTTTATGGTGTTATGGGAATTGTTGCAGATATTGCTTTGTTGTATAATACATTTTTGTTGTTAGGTGTACTTGCTACAACTGGTTCCATATTGACATTACCAGGTATTGCAGGTATTATTTTGACAATTGGTACAACTGTTGACGGAAATATCATTATATACGAAAGAATTAAAGAAGAAATTAGAAGAGGTAGTTCGGTAAAAGCTGCAATTTCCACGGCATTTTCAAAATCGTTTATTACGCTTTTTGACGCTAATCTTACAACTATAATTGCGGGTCTTTTCTTATATTACTTTGGAACGGGAACAGTCAAAGGTTTTGCAATTACATTGATTATAGGTGTTTTGGGTAGTTTATTTGTCAATTTAGTTGTTTCAAGATTTTTCTTAGATTTATTCTCATCTGGAATTAAGGTTAGGAGAACAAGCAAGGGAGGTGCCAGGGCATGATAGATTTCATTGGAAAGAAGAATATATTTATAGTAATTTCTCTCTTATTAATAGTGGCATCTCTAGTAAGCATTTTTTCAAAAGGTTTTAACTTAGGAGTGGAATTTTTAGGTGGTTCTGAGATTATTTTAAGCGTCCAAGATAACGTTGATGAGTCTTTTGTTAGAGAGACAATAAAGAACCTGGCACCTGAATTTGAAAGTGCAAGGGTTACACAAATAAAAAGTATTGACGATCCAAAAGGTATTACAAAGTTTTCTATTGTAGTTTCACCTCGTGATGAAAATGGAGAATTGAGGGTTTATTCTGGTGAAGAAAAGGAGCAAGTTAGTAATAAAATAGTTGAGTTATTTAAAGAAAAAGGGAAACCAGCAAAGGTAATTGGATTTAATGAAACAAGTGGGTATGCGTCTCAAGAAATCAAAAATTTAACTTGGAAGGCTGTTGTTTTTACTTTACTTGCAATTCTTTTGTACATAACTTTGAGATTCCAATTTGTTTTCGGAGTAGGTGCAGTAGTTGCTCTTATTCATGATGTTGTAATTACATTGGGATTCTTTTCTTTCTTTAATTACGAGCTTAATGTTGCTGCGATAGCTGCAGTATTAACGCTTATTGGATATTCATTAAACGATACTATAGTTGTTTACGATAGAATAAGGGAAAATTTAAAAAGAACCAGAGGTAAGAGTATAGAAAATATTGTGAACGATAGTATAAATCAAGTTATTAAGAGGACGATTAATACATCTCTTACAACATTTATTGTTATATTTGTGCTATTGTTATTCTCAGGAAATAGCATAAAGCCGTTTGCCTTTGGAATGACTATTGGAACAATTATTGGTACTTATTCATCATTGTATATAGCAAGTCCCGTTGTGATAAAATGGATAAAAAAATAAATGAGGGCTATTTAGCCCTCAATTTTCTCTAAAAGGGGTGATATTTTGGCCTACTTTCTGTATTTAGGGATTTTTTCATTAATATTTATTATATTTCTTGCATTTAGAATTTTAGAGCAGTCTTCTGGAAATGAAAAAACGACACAACTTTCCGAAATTATTCAAAAAGGTGCAAAGTCTTTTTTGTTCCAAGAATACAAAGTATTTTTTCCAGTAATTTTTATTCTAGCTGTTTTCTTTTGGATTATCATTGGGTATAAAACAAGTGTTGCACTTTTAATTGGTGCGACTTTTTCCGTTTTAGCAGGTTATTTTGGTATGTCTATTGCAACTAGAGCAAATGCAAGGACTACATGGGCAGCTACTAAAGGATTGGGAGAAGCATTAAAAATTTCCTTTTCAGGCGGAGCGGTTATGGGATTAACTGTTGTAACACTTGGCATTTTAGGTCTTGCTATTACATATTATGTTACTAAGAGTGTAGAGTTAATAAGTTACTATTCTTTAGGAGCATCTTTTGTGGCTTTGTTTGCGAGGGTTGGTGGTGGAATTTATACAAAGGCTGCAGATGTCGGAGCGGATATTGTGGGAAAAACCGAAGCAAATTTACCTGAAGATGATCCTAGAAATCCAGCAGTTATTGCCGATAACGTTGGAGATAACGTTGGAGATGTTGCGGGTATGGGTGCAGATTTATATGAATCATTTGTTGGTTCAATCTTTTCTGCAATTGTTCTTGGAAGTATATTTTTTGGCGAAAAGGGTTTTAAGTCGGTTGTATTTGTTGTGATTTTTGGATTAATATCATCGATAATTGGTATTATATACACCCTTGGAAAAGCGGTAAGATCAAATGATCCTGCTAAAACTTTGAGAATCGGTACCATTTTTTCGGGTGTTTTAACTTTGGTGTTGACATTGTTGTATAGTCTTTATGTAAATTGGTTAAATATCTTTTTTGTGGTCTTTTTTGGAGTTTTTGTAGGGTTATTAATTGGATTGATTACAGAATGGTATACATCTGGCAAAAAGGTTCAGAAATTAGCAAAAACAGGTATGATGGGGCCTGCAAATGTTATTATTAGTGGTACGGCTTTAGGAATGGAATCAACATTTGCAATTACATTGTTAATTACAATTGCAGTGATTTTTGCGTATAAACTTTTGGGATTATTTGGTGTTGCCCTGGCTGGTGTAGGAATGTTGTCAACCTTAGGGATAAGTTTGTCCGTTGATGCGTATGGTCCAATTGCAGATAATGCAGGTGGTATTGCACAAATGGCGGGTTTGGAACCAAAAGTTCGTGAGATTACAGATTCATTGGACGCAGTTGGAAATACAACTGCTGCCATGGGTAAAGGTTTTGCAATAGGTTCTGCTGCTTTAACTGCATTAGCACTATTCGCAAATTTTAGTAACCTTTCTAATATAACTTCGGTTGAACTTAGTAATCCTTATCTATTTTTAGGAGCACTTATTGGTGGAATGCTACCATTCTTTTTCTCAGCACTTACCATGCATGCGGTGGGAGATGCTGCAGATGACATGGTACGTGAGATAAGAAGACAGATAAAAGAAATTCCTGGAATTTTAACAGGAAAACAGTCTCCGGATTATCAGAAATGTATCCAGATAGCAACAAAAGGTGCATTGAAGAGAATGATTTTACCTGCAATTCTTGCAGTACTATCTCCAGTTTTAATTTATGTATCTTTTGGGGCTGTTGGTGTAGGAGGACTTTTAATAGGTGCGACGGTATCCGGTGTTATGCTTGCTATTTTTATGGCTAATTCAGGAGGAGCTTGGGATAATGCCAAGAAATTTGTTGAGGAAGGAAATTTTGGTGGTAAAGGTTCGTTTACGCATAAAGCTACTGTGGTTGGTGATACTGTTGGTGATCCGTACAAAGACACTTCTGGTCCTTCCATCAATATTTTAATCAAATTGATGGCAATTACCTCTATAGTCTTAATGACAATTGTAAGGGGGTTATAGCATGAAGAGAATTGGGGTTTTGTGTGTGGGTAATGACTCTCCTGGGATAAATTCTGCAATTCGTGCAGCTGTTGTAAAAGGTTTGGATTTAGATATTGAAGTAATGGGAATTCGAGATGGTTTTGAGGGATTTTTAAAGGATAATTTAGATGTTCTACTAAGGCCTAACGTTTCAAATATTCTCCATCAAGGTGGAACAATGTTAGGAACATCACTTTTTGTTCCAGAAGGAGAAGAACTTAATAGGGTGAAAGAAAAAGTTGAACAATATGGAATTTCCACGTTATTGATCATTGGCGGAAGATTGGCTGCAAGGTCTGCTATTAATTTGATGAAAATCGGTATTCCATCGATAATTATTCCTGCAACTATTGATAATGATCTTTCGTTTACAGATTTTTCTATTGGTTTTTTTACGGCAATTGAAAATGTAAAGAATGCCTTGGATGTTTTACATTCAACAGCCGAATCTCACCATAGGGTAATGTTAGTTGAAACGATGGGAAAACCGAGCGGTTGGATTGCCGTAATAGGAGGTTTGGCTGGTGGAGCAGATTATATAATTTCTTCAGCTGAAAAGCCTAATTTTGATGAGCTAATTGAAATTATTCGAAAGAGATATGAGGGGAAGAAAAGATTTTCTTTGGTAGTTGTAGAATCTGGAGTTGAGATTCCTGAAGAGATTAAGAAGGAATGCAAAGTTTCAGAAAAGGAAAGTTCTGCGATAATCGTTGGAAGGTATATAGAGAAACATCTTAAAGAATTGGGAATAGAGTGGAGATATACAAATTTAGGATATTTACAAAGAGGTGGATCACCAAGTGCAATGGATAGGATAATAGCAACACAGATGGCATCTCATGCAGTGGAAATGGTAAAAATGGGAAAGGTTTATCACGCTGTAGGTGTAAAGGGTTTTTCAATTACCGAAATTCCATATTCCGATACAATTGTTAATTATAGACCGGTAGATTACTATTTGAAAGAACTTACAAAATTATTCTATTAAGGTGGTAATATGATAGTATTCATGAGTGACTGGGGTAATACTCACTATGTGGGAATTTGTAAAGGGGTTATGAGAAAGATTACAACTAATGAAATTGTAGATCTAACACATCAGATAAGCTCTTTTAATGTGCGAGAGGCCATGTATATCCTTTCGCGTTCCTTTAGACATTTTCCAAAGGGGACAGTGTTTCTTTGCGTAGTTGATCATGGGGTTGGGAGTTCTAGAAAAGCAATTGCAGCTAGAACGGAAAATTACTTTTTTGTCGGACCAGATAATGGGCTGTTTACTTTGGTTTTTGAAGAGGAAAAACCTTTAGAAATAAGGGAACTAACCAACAAATCATACCATTATGGAAATTCTGAGACATTTCATGGAAGAGATATTTTTTCTCCGGCTGCTGCATACATTACTAAAGGATTTTTTGAAGAATTAGGAACACAGTTATTTAATTATGCTACATTGCCATTTTTCAAAGCCAAAAAGGAAAAAGATAAGATTTTTGGTGAAGTAGCATATATTGATAAATTTGGAAATATTGAGACGAATATACCTTTTGATTGGATTAAAGGATACGAAAAGGTTAAGATTTGTATAAAAAGAAAGTTGATAAGTTTACCAGTACTAAGTTACTATTCAGAAATTGATAAAGGCCAGCTGTTAATTCACAATGATAGTACGGGGTTTGTTGAAATAGCAGCAAATCAATCAAATGCTTCAAAGATTTTATCTTTAAAACCTGGAGATAAGTTGGAGTTGAGAGTATAGTTATAAAGAATCTAGAAGTTTATTATGGAAATAATAAAGTTTTGGAAAATGTAAATACCATTTTTCACAAAAATGAATTAGTATTGTTGTTGGGGCATAATGGTAGTGGAAAGTCAACATTGCTAAAAGCAATGGCTGGTTTAGTTAATTTCAGCGGAGAGATAAATACGGAAAATAATTTACCTCATTACCTTTTAACCGGATATGTTTTTCAAAACCCGGAAACTCAAATTATTGGAAGTACTGTATGGGAGGATGTTATTTTTGGACTTGAAAATTTGGGATTGAAAAAAGAGGAAATTAAAAAAAGAGCAATGGAAATTTTAAAAATAACTGGTTTACTAGAATTCAAAGATATAGAACCACATAATTTATCTGGAGGGCAGAAACAAAAGCTTGCAATTTCATCAATTTTAGTTATGAAACCGGACTATTTGTTGTTAGATGAGCCTCTTACAATGTTGGATAAAAATGATAGAAAAGTTATTAAAGAGCTTATTGGTAACTTAAAAAAAATAGGGTTGGGAATAATAATTGCAACTCATTTGCCTGAAGCTTTTTTAGATATATCAGATAGAGTGATAATTATGGATAGAGGAAATATTGTAAAAGATAGTAGGAAGGTTTTTGAAACAGTTAGGTTATATATTAATGAGGTGGAGAGTCATGATTGAGAAGGTAATTAAGGAATATTCAGGATTTTCTATAGCAATTGTTGGGGATAATAATAGTTATCTTAAGAAGAAGATTTTTGATATGGTTATCGATGTTGCAAATGGTGATATTCAAAGATATTTGGTTATAGAACAAAGCAATATTAAAATTGATGATGTAAGAAAAATACAAGAATTTTTATCTTTTTCTGTAGATTCTGGAAAAAAAATAGTTGTGTTATTTGATGCTGAAAAAATGCTTCCTGAAGCAGAAAATTCTATGCTAAAGATTTTAGAAGAGCCTCCTGAATATGCTTTGATTATCCTTGTTACTACGAGTTGGAATTCCCTTTATCCAACTATTAGAAGTAGGTTACAAAAGTTTGTTTTAAATGTTCCAAAAGATAGGATAAGAGAACTTGAAAGTGTGATTCAAAGAAAGTTATATTTGGAATTTCCAGATGATTTTGAGAAAATTAAAAATTTAGATTTTGAAATGGTTGAAGATGGAAAAACTTCAGATTATTACTATAGCTTATATGTAAAGTTAAAGGAAGCGCTTTTAGAAAAAGAAAAATTTTTGGGTTTTTTAGGAGAAATTTCGAAAATAAAAGATTTTGAGTTTTTAAAATTGCTATCAAAAATTTCTCTTTGGATTTGTGAGGAATTCGAAGTTGACTATAGTGTTGCGAAGGAAATATCTAGAATTTTATCATCAAAAGTAGCAAATTATAATTATGAATTAACGTATTACTTTATATTATTAAGTTTAAAAGATGCTATTAAAAAAGATTAGATTTAATTGCTTAAAACAAGTGGTATTTTTTCTTTTCATATCTATTATAGTAATATATAATTGAATTAGAATTGAAAAAAAGGAGGAGTTTGAGTTGCTGGAATCATTTTTGGCATTTTTTCAAAGTACAGCGTTTATGCATTTAAGTTATGGAAATTTGATAATGTTTGCAATAGCAGGACTCCTTATCTATATTGCTATTGAGAAAGATGCCGAACCATTGCTTTTAATCCCTATTGCATTTGGGATTATTTTAGCGAATATACCACCAGAAATTACTGGTATACTAAATTCTCCAACGGATAATTCTCCAGGCGGAGTGTTATGGTATTTGCAACAAGGTTTGGTGTTAGGAATTTATCCTCCACTTATTTTTCTTGGAATAGGGGCTTTAACTGATTTTTCATTTATGCTTTCATATCCAATAACGATATTTTTGGGTGGAGCGGCACAAATGGGTATTTTTATTACATTTTTACTTGCAAGAGTTTTTGGTTTTACTTTAAAACAAGCTGCTTCAATAGGAATAATTGGCGGAGCTGATGGTCCTACCTCAATATTTATAACTTCAAAATTTTCTCCTGAATTATTGTCAATTATTGCTATATCTGCTTATTCGTATATTGCATTAATTCCAGTTTTACAACCTATTGTTTCTAAGTTAATAACTACTAAAGAAGAAAGAAAGATAAAAATGAAACCTCCAAGAAAGGTTACAAAGGCTGAAAGAGTGCTTTTTCCAATAGTAACCACAATTATTGTTGCATTAATTGTTCCGAAAGCTTTACCTTTAGTTGGAATGTTAATGTTCGGAAATCTTTTAAGAGAAGCAGGAGTTGTAAAACGTTTAGTTGAGGCGGCAAGTAGATATATTTTAGATACTGTAACTATATTATTGTGTGTTTCTGTTGGATCTTCAGCACGAGCCGATGTGTTTTTAAAGCCGCAGTCGTTACTAATCTTTGGTATGGGGGCGGTTGCTTTTGTAACTTCAATTTTTTCTGGTATTATGTTTGCAAAATTTATGAATTTGTTCTTAAAGGATAAAATTAATCCTTTAATAGGTGGTGCAGGAGTTTCTGCGGTTCCTGATTCATCAAGAGTTGCTCAAAGGATAGCTCAAGAAGAAGATCCCACTAATTTTATTTTAATGCATGCTATGGGGCCAAATGTTGCAGGTGTAATTGGTTCTGCAGTTGCAGCTGGTATATTCTTATCATTAATTAAGTGAGGTGAGTTAAGTAAATGGCTAAAAAACATTTTAGGGTGGATATAAATTATAATTGGTGCAAAAGTTGTGGTATATGTTATAATGTCTGTCCAACAAAAACGATTGTGCAAGGAGAAATGAAACGTCCAAAGGTTGAGGATCATTCAAAGTGTATTGGATGTTTAATGTGTGAAAATTTGTGCCCGGATTTTGCAATTAATATAGTTGAAATTTCGGAAAAAGTGGGTGAAAAAAATGGGTAAGTTAGTTTTTTGGCAAGGGAATGAAGCAGTTGCCTATGGAGCACTAAAAGCTGGTTGTAGATTTTACGCCGGTTATCCGATTACTCCATCATCGGAAATCGCGGAAACCATGGCACGTGAATTACCAAAATATAATGGTGTGTTTATTCAAATGGAAGATGAAATAGCAAGTGCCGCAGCTATAATAGGTGCTTCTCTTGCTGGAGTAAAGTCCATGACGGCAACTAGTGGCCCTGGTTTTAGTTTAATGCAAGAAGCGTTAGGATATGCGGTTATGACTGAAACACCATGTGTATTTGTTAATGTAATGAGAGGTGGCCCTTCAACTGGTCTTCCTACAAAACCTGCTCAAGGGGATATAATGCAGGCAAGATGGGGAACACATGGTGATCACGCAATAATTGCATTATATCCTTCCACGGTTCAGGAAGCTTATAGGTATATAATTGAAGCGTTTAACTTTGCTGAAATATATAGAACACCGGTGGTGTTTTTAATGGATGAAACTTTAGGTCATATGAGAGAAACATTTGAATTACTTAAACCAAAAGAAATTGAGATAGTAGACAGAATTTCTGAAAAAGAATTGGAAGATGAAGAAATTTTTGTACCTTATGCAGAACGTGAATATGCTGAACCAACACCAAATGCATTAATTGAAATGGGAAAAACAAGATTTCACGTTTCTGGTCTTGTTCATGATGAATCTGGATTTCCAAATGCAGCCTATGAAACTGCTGAGAGATTGATTAAACGTTTGACGAATAAAATAAGGCTACATATTGATGAAATATCTATATATAATGATTATATGACAGAAGATGCAGAAGTTTTGGTTATAGCTTATGGAGTTGTTGCAAGAAGTGCTTTAGAGGCTGTAAAAATTGCAAGAAATGATAAGATGAAAGTGGGGCTTTTTAAACCAATTACCATATGGCCTTTGCAAGTACATGAGTTGAAAAAAAGATTATCAAAAGTAGAAGCGGTTGTTATACCTGAAATGAATTTGGGACAATATGGAAGGGAAATATTGAAACTTGTTAAGCCTGGTACAAAGGTGAAGTTTATCAATAAAGTGGGAGGAGAACTTATTACTCCTGAGGAGATTCTTTCCGGAATAAATGATGTGTTAACGGAAGGTTATGATTTTTAGATAAAAAACCCTTCCAATAATGCACTGAACCCAAGGAAAGGGACGAAATAAAAAACACCCCCGGAAGTGATAAAATCTTTTGGGGGTGTTTTTCATTGACGAAGAAAGGGCAAAAATTCAAAAAGTATCCTTCTGAGCTAAAATATCAGGTTGTTAAACTTTTCATTGAAGAAAATCTTCCTAAGAAGACTATTGCTTCTCTTTTGGGTATTTCGCCAGATAGAGTTCGTCTTTGGATTAAGAATTATCTTTTGTATGGTGAAGCAGAATGTAAAAGAGGTAAACCAAAGAAAGAATCTTTTGAAGAAGAGATGGAAAGATTACGAGCTGAAAATGCTTATTTAAAGCTTTTGATGAAAAAATTCTTGAGGAAGGAAATAGTAAAAAAATTGAAGTAATGAATGAATTGAAAGAAAGATTTGGTTTAGAATTACTGTGTAAGATATCAGGTATTTCAAAGAGTACGTATTACCGAGCAATGAAACGAAAAGATAAAGATAACTTAAAGAAGAAATCAAAGATATATACTTCAAATGCAAAGGGATATACGGATATAGTAGAATAACAATGGTATTAAATAGGAAAGGAAGGAAAATAAATCACAAGAAAGTATATCGAGATGGGGCTGTATGCAAGAATAAGAAAAAAGAATCACATACGCAAATTAACAAGCACAATATATAGCAGATAACAAACTCAAAAGAAACTTCAAAAGCAAAAGACCGTTTGAAAAGTTTGTAAGTGATATAACACAAATAAAAACAATTGATGGAAAATTGTATTTGATAATAATTCAGGATTTGTATAATAATGAAATAATAGAATATTCAATAGGTGAAAATAATAATCTGTAACTAGTAGATAATACAATAAAGAGATGGTTAAAAAGTGGGAAATATAGAAAAGGAGGTATATTACATACAGATAGAGGATTTTAATACACACATATGTTGACAGCAAAGATGTTAAAAGAAAAAGGAATAATCCAAAGCATGTCAAGAAAAGGTGTACCACAAGACAATGGACCAGCAGAAAGTTTTTTCAGTCATCTTAAAGAAGAAGTAGTAAGAATAAATGGGGAAAAAACAAAAGAAGAATACAAAAAGCTAATAGAAGAATATATACGATTCTACAATGAAGAAAGATACCAAGCAAGATTAAAAAACATGGCTCCGGTGGAATACCGAAACCATGCTGTTTGAAATGTGTATAGTTATTTTTTTATCTGTTTTACTTTCGGGGGTAAGTCCATAATGGAAGTTTTTTTCTTTATGTATCAAGCATTGGCATTTGTATATTGTGTTTTTTAGCTGTGTTGATAGCTATCTCATA
This sequence comes from Thermosipho melanesiensis BI429, assembly GCF_000016905.1. GTDB lineage: Bacteria > Thermotogota > Thermotogae > Thermotogales > Fervidobacteriaceae > Thermosipho > Thermosipho melanesiensis. The sequence goes on along the minus strand of NC_009616.1, from coordinate 1,881,255 downwards.
GCCTGCGTCTGCATGTCTTACAACACCTAATCCCACATCGTTTGTTAAAACTCTCTCTAATTTTTTGTGTGCAAGTTCTGTTCCATCAGCGACAGTTACCATTCCAGCGTGTAGAGAATATCCAATACCAACACCTCCACCATGGTGGAATGAGACCCAAGTAGCACCGCTTGCTACATTTAACATTGCATTCAATATAGGCCAATCGGCTATTGCATCGCTACCATCTTTCATGGCCTCTGTTTCTCTATATGGACTTGCTACAGAACCTGTATCATGATGGTCTCTACCAATAACTATAGGTGCTTCTAATTCTCCATCTTTTACCATTTTGTTTATTGCCAAACCAAATTCCGCCCTTTCGCCTTGTCCAAGCCAACAAATTCTTGCTGGAAGACCTTGCCATTTTACCTTTTTTTGAGCAAGCTCAACCCATTTTTTTAAATGCTCATCATATGGGAATAATTCCAATACTTTTTTATCAGTTTTATAGATATCTTCTGGATTTCCAGAAAGTGCCGCCCATCTAAAAGGGCCTTTACCTTCTGAAAATAAATCCCTTATGTATTCAGGTACATAGCCAGGGATATTGAATGCATCTTTTACACCATGGTCATATGCTAGTCTTCTTATGTTATTACCATATTCAAATACTTTTGCACCTTGTTTTTGCATTTCAAGGATAGCTTCAATATGTCTTACAACACTTTCATATACTAATTCAAGATATTTTTTAGGATTTTCTTTTCTTAAATTTAATGCATCATCAAAAGACATGCCTCTTGGAACATATCCAGTTAGTGGATCATGAGCAGCGGTTTGGTCAGTTACTATATCAGGAATAATTCCTCTTTTTACAAGTTCAGGATGTACATCTGCTGCATTTGCAAGTAAACCGACCGATAAAGGCTTTCCTTCTTTTACAGCATTTTGTACCATTTCTAAGGCTTCATCAAGATTATTAGTCCAAACATCTAGATATCCAGTTTTTATACGTCTATCGATCATTTTTTTGTCAATTTCTACTGCAAGTACAATTCCATCGTTTAAAGTAACGGCGAGAGGTTGAGCTCCACCCATTTCTCCTAAACCTGCTGTTAAGACCCATTTTCCTTTTAATGTTCCATTGAAGTATTTCTTTGCAACTGCATAAAAGGTTTCGTAAGTACCTTGTAATATTCCTTGGGTTCCAATGTAAATCCAACTCCCTGCAGTCATTTGACCATACATTATTAATCCTCTTGCCTCAAGTTCTCTAAAATATTCCCAATTTGCCCATTTTGGAACTAAATTTGAGTTTGCGATCAAGACTCTGGGTGCCCATTCATTTGTTTTAAATACAGCAACAGGTTTTCCACTTTGTACTAACAGAGTTTCATCCATTTCAAGATTTTTTAGGGTTTCAACTATTTTGTCAAAACATTCCCAGTTTCTTGCAGCTCTACCAGTACCACCGTAAACAATTAAATTTGCAGGATCCCTTGCAACTTCTGGATCGAGGTTGTTCATTAGCATCCTCATGGGCGCTTCAGTTTGCCAATTTTTACATGAGAGTTGAGTTCCTCTTGGAGCTTTTACAGTCCTTGACATGGTTTCCCCCCTTAATTTTTAAGAATTTGCGATTAGGTATGTGTAAACTTTTGTATCTTCTATTAAATTATTTATAACTACATATTCATTTGGTTGGTGAGCAGTTTCATCAATTGTAGCCCAAACAACTGCTGGAAATCCTGCTCTTCTAACAATGGCAGCACAAGTTCCTCCACCTATTCCACCTACTCTTGGTTCAATGTTTCTCATTTCTTTTATTGCATTTTTTAGCTTTTTTACTATTTCCGAGTTTTCATCGGTTGGTGGTGCTGCTTGTTCAAATTGTAACTTTTCAATTTCTATTTCGATGTTGTATTTTTTTGAAAATTCTTCGGTAAACCTTTTTATATCGGAGAAAATTTCTTCAAGGTTATAGTTTGGGAGTATTCTACAATCAAAATAAACTATATCGGTTCCAGGTATTGTATTTATGTTATCGACATTTCCTTCTTTTTTTGTTGGTTCAAAAGAACTTTTTGGATAATCAAATAGTTTATTTTCAAGGGTGTATTTTTCATTTAAATATTCATCAAGTTGCGATGCAAATTTTAATCCAAACCTGTGTGCATTTTTTGCAATATCTGGTCTTGAAGCATGTGCTTGTTTTCCTTTGGTTGTTATTTTTAACCAAGCAATGGATTTTTCTGCAATTTCGATGAAAGAGCCATCAGGTTCACCTGAATCGGGTACTATGAACAGGTCGTCTTTTCCAAAAATTCCCAGTTTTACAAGATGTTTTATCCCATAATCGGAACCTGTTTCTTCATCTGATACAAATGCGAGCGCTATATTATCTTTGGGTTTTATTTTTAATGATAATATTGTTTTTGCAGCGTAAAGAGATGCAATTAGTGATGAACCATTGTCTTCAGCACCTCTTCCAAAAATTTTTCCATCTTTTTCAACAGGTGTGAAAGGATCACTATTCCATAATGATAAATCTCCTTCAGGTACTTTATCCATATGAGTTACAATCCATATTGTTCTTTTCCCCTCGCTTCCTAGGATTTTTGCAACAATGTTTGGTCGATAACCATAAGGTACTGCAATGTCTTTTGCATCATGTCTTTCTATTACATCAAATCCCCAATCTTTAATTAAATTTTCTAACCATTCTGCCATCTCTTTTTCACCGGGGCCTCCTGATCTAGGATTAACTGAGTTAATTGATATAAACTTTTTCATGGATTCAATTATTTCTGGCTTAAGCTTTTCAACAGCCTGTATAATTTTTTTCTTCATAAATACCCCTCCTTTAATATCTTATATGCTTCATGAGCTATTAATGCTGTCATTCCCCAAATAACATGTTTTTTATATTTAAAAAATAATACCTTGTATTTCCCATTTCTCCAGTTATAATTTTTTCCATTTGGAATTAATTTAAAGGGAAAATTTCTTGGTGGAGTTACATTTACTTCAAGGTAATTTTTATATATTGGATTTTTAAATATTTCTATTGGTGCAGTAAATGTTGTTTCTACTTCAATTTTATTAATATTTAGTTTATTTTCTATTTCCCCAATAAATGGGTGTAAAACAATGTTGAACGGTGTTACAACCAAAGGCATTTTTTTAATAATTCGTGGTTTTGTTCCAATTTTTTCGCATGTTTCTCTAATTACACAACTTACAGGTGTTTCATTTTCTTCAATTTTTCCACCCGGGAATGATACTTCACCTGGTTGTATTATATTTTTTGAACGTATTTCAAATAAAAAATAATTTTTGTCTATTATGGGTACTAAAATCGAATATTCGTTTGCACCTATCACCATATTAATAATTTACTGCAGAAGAATTCTTGAAATTTTTAAGCATAGAATTCCATGGATCAGATGGAGTGTCGTTTGTAGCAATGACATTGATTGTTTTACCTATAACGTACAGGTTGCCTATGTTGTCTAGTATTAAAAATTTTGGTGTGTTTTCTACATGCACTTTTTTTAATACCTTTATACTATTTTTATCAAATATATGTAGTATGCCATCATAGGTTAATATGTATAGATATTTTTTTCCAATGACACCATCTAAAATATCAAATTCAAAGGTTATTACTTTAATGTTGTTTATGTAAACAGAATCCTTATTAAATATTATTTTATTTGTGCCATCTAGTAATATGATTGAATTTTCAGGGGGAATTTGTGGATTTTCTAAAGAAAATGCTAAATTTTTTATATTACCAACGAATTTTTCTTTTTTGTTATTTTTCCATAAATATCCCATTCCATCAATGGTATATATTTGTCCTGAAAGGGATATGTATGGACCACTTATTGGCCATTTCCCAATTTTTGAACTTGATATTACTTTTCCATCTTTGATTTCGTATAAAAAACCTTCATCAGAAACTACGTATATGATTTGACCATCATATGCTGCACCTAGAGTTATATCTGAATCGAGTTGGATTTTCCAGAGTAAATTACCGGAAAAATCAAATGAATATATGTAATCATCCCAACAAGGAACTAAAATTGCATCTTCTAAGAGTGTTAAGTGTCCAGTAACAATAAATGGAAGGGTATAGCTCCATTCAATTTTTCCATTATGAATTTTCATGATTTTACCATTTGTTGTTGTTAAAAACAATGTTCCATCTTTTGCAACAGGTTTTCCAGAAATATCTGAGGATATGGAAGCTTTCCAAAGCATATCAAATTTTGATTGTACAGTTTCTATTTTTTCATTTATGCTTACAAATGCTTTTATTTTGAAAGGATAAGTTGTAATGTTTAAATCTTTCGTGATAAGGTAATTTCCAACTATTATATTTTCTCCATCGGTTATTAGTTTATCTTCATTTACTTTTTGTGAAAATATTAACTTATTATTGTTGTCATATATGGAAATTATATTATCTTTTAACAAAACGTGATAACCATTGTATATATAATCATCTACTAGATTGAATTTTTTTATAAATTTAGGGTATTTAGGGTTTGTTATGTCAAATAATGATAAATTATAGGTTGAAAAAACCGCAAGAATATTATTTGAGACACGTATTTTTGTTATTTTTCCTTTGTCTGGAGAGAGATTCCAGATTATTTTCCCATTATCTAATGCTATAACATTTCCAAATCTTATTGCAAATAGTACATCTTTATATATGAAAGGTTGTGAAATATTGGAAATAACTCTAATTAATGTTAATTTGTCATCTTTTAAGAAATAAAGTCTGTTTTTTGAAAAAACATAACCTTCACCAATATAGATTGGAGATTCAACGTATATGCTTTTGTTTGCTTTAAAATTTAATATTTCATCTTTTCCAATGAGATATAATGTGTTGTTAAAATAAAACATATCTAAAAAACTTCCCGAAAGGATTTTTTCAAAAGATTTATATACTCCATCATTTGTTAGAATAAATGTTTGAGAGAATATGCATATGTAAATAAATAATAAGATTAAAGAAAGCCGCTTCATAATATTACTCCTTTATATTTTCTATTTGAAGTAATCTGAATTTTAAATATTTTGTTTCAAGAATATTTAAAACATAAGGATGATCAAAAGGTTGATCACCTCTATGGATAACTCTTATTAATTTTCCAGAGTCAACTCCAGCGGAAAATAAGATATGTTCAAATTCTTCTTCTGAAATTACTTGTGTACACGAGGAAGTTGCTATTAATCCATTGTCTTTAGTTATTCTCATAGCTCTGAGATTAATTTCTTTATATCCTTTAAATGCGCTTTGTTTGTTAGTTGCCTTTTTTGCAAAGGAAGGAGGATCAATAGAGACAATGTCGAAGTATTTTGAAGATTTGTCAAAATTTTTGAGAATATCAAAGGCATTTCCAACTATTGTCTCGTAATTTTTAAAGCCATTTTCTTTTGCTATTAAGTTTACTATATCTATTGCACGTTGAGAGTAATCTAAAAATGTTACATGTTTTGCACCATACAATAACATATGCATTCCAAAATTTCCAGTATAGCAAAATGCATCAAGACAAACTTTATTTTTGGAGAAGTTTTTTAAACTTTTTGCATTTATTCTTTGATCAAGAAATGATCCTGTTTTTTGCCCTTTTGTATCTGCAAAAAATTTTAAACCATTTAAATTAAATGGAATTAACTCTGGTCCGTTTTTATAAACCCATCCAGAAAATTTTTCTAATCCTTCTTTTTCTCTTGATGAGTTGTTTGATTTTTCAAATATTCCCTTTGGATTGAATAATTCTACTATTGTATCAATTATTAAGCTTTTGAATCTTTCCATTCCCAAAGTGTTAATTTCTAATACAATGTAATTGTCAAATTTATCAACAATTAAACCTGGTAAATTATCTGCCTCTGAAAATATTACCCTGAAACTATTTTCTTTTGTATTTCTTCTTTTTAATGCCGAAATAAATCTTTTTTTGAAAAAATCCTTTTCAATAGATTCATTTTTTCTGGTTAATATTCTTATCCTAATTTTTGAGTTAAAGTTTATATATCCTTTTCCAATAAAGAAATTTTCATGATTAAATATATCAACAATGTTACCATTTTTTATGTTTTCTTCATAACTTTCAATCTCATTTTCATATATCCAAGGATGTCCATTTCTTATTCTATTTTTTATATTTTTTTTCAAAAAAACTTTCATTTATTACCTCCGTATAGTCCAGATTTTTCAAGTAGCCATTTATAAGTTTCTTTTATTTTTGAAAAGTCATAATTTCCTGGTGTTACCTTAACATGTGAAGAATTTAATACCCTCTGTGACCAAGCTTCAATTTCTCTTTCGTTAACGGAAAATTTAATAAGAATATTAAGTGATTTTAGAAACTCTAATGGATCACCTAGTATTTCTTTTATTTTGTTTGCTTTTGAAGAATTTGAATGTTCTATTTCAAATGGTAAAAAAACAGCAGTAGCAAGTCCATGTTTAATTCCTTTCTCTGTTGTTAATGAGTATCCAAGAGAATGTGCAATAGTGGTTCCAGTTATGCCAATTGAAATTCCCGCATACAAAGAAGCCAACATTATTTTCTTTCGTAGTTCATAGTTTCCAAGATCTTTAACTAAATTATTTAAGTTAAGTGATATTATTTCGATAGCCTTTAATGCATAAAGATCGGAAAATGAGTTAGCTCTTAATGATAGAAAAGCTTCTATAGCATGAGACAAAGCATCTAATGCGGTTGAAACAGTTAGTTCCTTATTGAGTGTTAAAGTGTACTTTGGTTCTAAAATAGCAACATCTGGAAATATTACGTCATGTTTAAATCCTTTTTTTACATTGTTAATTGTTAAAACAGAGTATTGTGTAACTTCACTCCCTGTACCAGATGTTGTTGGGATACATAAAATTTTTGCAGCAGAATTATATTTATTGCTATCATATAACTCTTCTACAGATATATTGTTTTTACATAGAACAGCAACGGCCTTGGCGGTGTCCATAGGACTTCCTCCACCAAGGCCAACGATTACATCCCAATTTTTACCATACCTTTCAATTATATTGTTAATCATTTCTTTTGGGGGATTTTCTAATGTTTCGTCAAATATTTCGTATTTTTTATTGAGTTTATTTAGAATTTTCAAAAGCTCATCTAAGCTTTTATTAATTTTAGAGCTTTTTCCTGTTATAATTAAAAACTTATCTCCCAATCTTTTGATTTCATCTATTGACTGTATGTAATTATCTTCGAAAAAGATCTTTGTAGGAAGATAAAATTTCATTTTATTCCTCCTCAAAGTTGTATTTTACTATTGGTTTTCTGGATGCAGAAGCTTCGTCAAGACGTCTTACAGGAGTGGTATACGGTGCATTCTTTACCAATTCTGGATTTTCTTTTGCTTCAATAAATATTTTTTCTAATATTTTTGTAAATTCATCCAGTGTATCTTTGCTTTCAGTTTCTGTTGGTTCTATCATAAAGTCTTCGTGAACAATTAATGGAAAATACATCGTGGGAGCATGTATTCCATAGTCAAGTAACCTTTTTGCTATATCAAGAGCCTTTACACCTGTTTCTTTAGTTAGTTTTTCGCAGGTTGCAACAAACTCATGCATACACATATCTGGATAAGCAATGTCCATAATTTTTGATACTTTCTTTCTAAGATAGTTTGCATTTAATACTGCCATTTGACCAACCTTTTTTAATCCATCATTACCCATAGTTTTTATGTATACGTATGCCCTAACTAAGACAGAAAAGTTTCCATAAAAGCTTCTTATAAAACCGATACTTTCTGATTTGTTATAGTTAAATTTATAAACATCACTTTCTTTGATTATTTCAGGGATGGGTAAGAACTTTGCAAGATGTTTTTTAACACCTACTGGCCCGCTTCCGGGTCCTCCCATTCCATGTGGTGTACTAAATGTTTTGTGGAGGTTCAAATGGACAATATCAAATCCCATATCGCCAGGTCTTGTCCTTCCTAAAATTGCATTTAAATTTGCACCATCGTAATATAGAAGAGCACCATGTTTATGAACAGTTTCAGCTATTTTTATAATATCTTTTTCAAAAAGTCCCAAAGTATTTGGGTTAGTCAAGAGTAATACAGCTACTTCATCGTCAAGATGTTTTTCTAATTCTTCAAGATCTATTCTTCCATCTTTGCCAGATTTTAATTCAACCACTTCAAATCCTGCCATCATAGCAGAAGCTGGGTTTGTTCCATGCGCACTATCTGGTACTATTGCTTTTTTTCTCTTTGTGTCTCCTCGGCTTAAATGATATGCTCTTGCGATTAACATACCAGTTAGTTCACCATGAGCACCGGCAGACGGTATTAAAGTCATATCATCCATACCAGAAATTTCACATAACATTTCTTTAAGTTCGTACATTAATTGAAGAGCACCCTGTGTAACTTCTCTAGGTTGACAGGGATGAATCATAGTAAAACCTTCCAAGCTTGCAAGTTTTTCATTAATTTTTGGATTATACTTCATAGTACAAGAACCTAAAGGATAAAAACCTACGTCAACCGCATAATTTTTTGCTGCAAGATTGGTATAATGTCTTACTATATCCAATTCGCTAACTTGAGGTAGTCTTGGTTCCTTTCCCCTCATTAAATGATTTGGAAAATCAAAACCATAATCTTTTATGTTATTTTTTGGTAGATTATATGCTTTTCTTCCCTCTTTTGATAGTTCAAAAATTGTCATTTTGTTCCCCCCATTCTAGAAGTGTCTGAGTAAATTGTCGATACTTTCTTTTGTATTTACTTCTGTACAACATGCAAGTGCACAGTTCTTAAAGTTCGGAAGAGTTTTATCTAAAGGTATTGGGCCAAGAACACCATCTTTTGCTATCTCAACCCATTTTTCGTAGTAATTTTCACCTGCATTAAATACAAACTCATTAAAGAATGGACCGTCAAATATGAGAGAATATCCTTTTTCTTTAAGTTTTTCTGCAAGGTAATGAGCAGCATTATACGACATTTTTGCTACCTCTCTAAGGCCTTTTGGTCCCATTGCTGAAAGGTATATAGCATTTGTTAAAGCCATTAAAGCATGATTGGAACAGATGTTAGATGTTGCTTTTGCTCGACGTATATGCTGTTCTCTTGTTTGTAGAACCATTACATATCCGATTTTACCATCTACATCTTTTGTTTCTCCTATGATTCTACCTGGCATTTTCCTAATGTATTTTTCCAGGGTAGTGAAAAAACCAATACCAGGGCCACCAAAGTTTGGAGTAATTCCCAATGCTTGCCCTTCACCAACTACAATATCTGCTCCAAGTTTACCAGGTGCTTCTAAAATGGCCAATGATACTGGTTCACTAACAACTATTAACATAACCTTTTCGGGAATTGTTTCTCTAATTTCCTTTAAGTCTTCAACTATACCAAAGAAATTTGGGTATCCTACTACCAAAGCTGTGGTATTTTCATCTATCTTAGATTTTAAATCCTCAAAATTTATTGTACCATTATTATTCCACTTAACCTCTTCAATTAAAATATTTTGTGGGGTACAATATGTTTTACTTGTTTGAATGTATTCCGGGGAAATCGAACTTGCAATTAAAACTTTATTTTTTCTATTAACCCTTACAGCCATAAGTATTGCTTCTGCAAGTGCAGTAGCACCGTCGTACATCGATGAATTTGCTACTTCCATACCGGTTAGTTCACACATCATAGTTTGGTATTCAAATAATGCTTGTAGTGTACCTTGTGAGACTTCCGCTTGATACGGTGTATATGCCGTTACAAATTTTTGATTGTTTGCAAGATTCTCAACAATAGCAGGAATATAGTGGGTGTAAATACCAGCTCCTGCAAAGATATTTTCAGAACTAAATACTTTGTTTTTGTTTGCAATCTTGATTAGTTCTCTTTTTACTGTAAATTCATCTTTACCATCTTCAAGAGTATATCTATCAATTGTTTTGGGAACATTTATGTACAATTCCTCAATTGAATTGATGCCGATTTCTTTTAACATTTCATTTATTTCTTTTTCTGTATGTGGAATATATCTGTGCATTTTTATCATCCTTTCTTTTTAGATTTTACGCTTCCTCTATAGAATGGCATTTTTACAATTTCTGCTTTTACTAATTTATTTCTTATTTCTATTTCGATTATTTCCCCAGATTTGTATCCTTTCTCTATTAGGGCCATTCCAATTGCTTGATTTAAAGTAGGAGAAAAAGTTCCACTTGTAACATAACCAATTTCTTTTCCATCTTTAAAAACTTTATATCCATGCCTTGCAATTCCCTTGTCGATAATTTTAAATCCTTTTAGTCTTCTAGAAGTACCTTCTTCCAATTGTCTTTTGAGTGCTTCTTTTCCCATAAAATCTTTTTCGAATTTCACTGCCCATTTTATACCTACTTCAAGAGGTGTTATAGTTTCATCCATATCGTTTCCATATAGTAATAGAGAAGCTTCTAATCTCAAACAATCTCTTGCACCCAATCCTGCAGGAATTACGTTTAAATTTAAAAGTTTTTTCCATATTTTTATAATTCCATCTTTGTCAGTAGTATAAATTTCAAATCCATCTTCTCCTGTATATCCTGTTCTAGATATTATAGCTTTGATATCCAGCACATTTCCTTCTGTAAAAGTGTAGTAACCTATTTGTTCTAAATCAACATTCGTAATTTTTTGTAATGTTTTTTGAGCGTTTGGACCTTGTACAGCAATAAGTACATATTCATCAGATTTATTTTCAAGAGTTACGTCAAATGATTCTGAAATTTTTTTCATCCAACTAAAATCTTTTTCAATGTTTGATGCGTTGATTACCAACATAGCTTTTTCCTCTGAGATTTTGTATGCAAGTAAATCATCTACAAATCCACCGTTTTCATTACACATGGCAGTATATACGATTTCACCAGGTTTTAGATTTTTAAAATCATTGGTAATTAAAAAATCTACAAATTTTGTTGAATCTTTACCTTCAACTATTACCTCCCCCATGTGAGAAACGTCAAACATACCGACATTTTTTCTAACAGCTAATACTTCATCTTTAATACTTGTGTATTGTATAGGCATGTTAAATCCAGCAAAATCAACCATTTTTGCTCCAAGCTTTACGTGTTCTTCATATAATGGTGTATATTTCATAATAAATTCCTCCTTTATATTGGATTGGGATTAATCAAATTTTTGGCAATTTCAAAATCGTTTTCCTTTACATAAATTGCGAAAAATGTCGAAGAACCAAAGTAAGCTTTTGGAAATGGTTCTGAAACTATTTCTAAAACACATTCAATGTTGTTGGTCTTTAGTAATCCTTCTATTATTTTTGCATTTATCTCTCCATCAACCTCAGTTAATTTTTTCCACATAATAATCATCTCCAATGTAATTTTAACATCTACTTTTTTTGTTGAAAACCGCGAATAAATCTCATAAAATTCAATTATCAAAATTATTTTTTGGTATGCGAACTATTGTTCATTTTCCCAAAATTTTTTAGGAACAATTTTTAAATGGGAATTATCTTCTTTTTTACGTCCAACTTTTGCGCAATGTTTTCCATTAACTTCTACTATATCTGCAGTGATATCTATTTTTTTCTTTAATAATTTTGAACCTACTCCATAGACATCAGCTGGAACTTGAAGTTTTTCAAATAATTCAATTTTCTTTTCATCAAAGCCTCCTGAAACTACTATTTTCAAATTATTTAATCCAACTTTGTCAAATTCATTCCTTGCTCTCCAGACTAATTCCGGACAAACTCCAAACGAACTTTCATCTTTGGGGATTACGGATTTATCACGTAGACTTCCTGAAGTATCAAATCTTACACCCCAAATTTTGTTTTTTCCTTCGCCAATTATTTCTGAAGGATCTGTTTTTCCTAGTATAAATTCTTTTCCTGTTATGTATTCATAAAAACTTTTAACTACTTTAAAGGTGGTGTTTATTACATCATTATCCCAATCAACTAAGAAAATTCTGTTTACATGCTTGGGCATGTACTTATCAAAGGCAATTGAGGCAATATCTGTTTGTCCGTTATATGCTGCAATTAAAGCATGTGGAATTGTACCCATCGATTCAATTCCCCAGTAATCGGCATTTGCATCTGTAGACACGCCAAATGCACCTGCTTTTAGTGCAGCATAACCGTCTGTAGCTTGAACCCAATAATGGTCAAACCTTGCACTGAAAAATAATATAGGTTTTCCATTTGCGGCTTTTACAACTTTTTTTACAGCTGTTGCAGTACTCGAAGCTCTTGCTATTACACCAAGTAGTACAGTTTCAAGATATCCAAAATATGTTGGGTCACCTTCAATTGTTAGAATAGGTTTTCCTTCTTTTATTTCATCACCATCAAAAGCAGCTCTTACCTCAATTTCTTCCCATTTGTTGATCCACAGGTCGTTTAATCTAAGTCTTAAATTCCATTTTTTTTCTGTTAGTTTTATTATTTCCTTTACATCTCCTTGAAGAGATAGAGATTGCATTTTCTTGTCTATTTGTAGCATTTCTGAAAAGATTTCTTTTGCCTTTTCTTCGTCTTTGTAATATCCTGTACAATATTTTAAAATTGCAAGCGCTTCGTCAATACCACATATTGTTGCATCTTGTCTTGGGAAAAATTGATAATAAACTGTTGGGTGGTGATTATCTTTTTTTAGTATTTCTACATATCTTGTAAAATATTTGTCTGAGTAGTACCCCATTCTGATTTTATCTATTGGAATTTTAAATACTTTAGGATGCAATCTCTTCATATTTTTCCTCCTTTTAGTTTATTTTTTCTTTTTCTATATATTAGAGGGATAAAAATTGCATTTAGTATCAAAACAATAACAAACCAGTCACCAAATCTTTGGTAAACTGTTTTTTCGGTATTTGGTTGTACGTTAAATATTCCATATTTTTCAACCATTGGAGGGAAGATTTTGACAATTCTTCCATATTTATCAATTACGCCACTTATTCCAGTATTTGATACTTGAACAACATATCTTCTATTTTCGATTGCTCTAAATATTGATTTTGAAAAATGTTGGATATGTGCCGTTGTAAATTTGTACCAGCCGTCATTAGAAATGATTATAAGGAATTTGGCACCATTTTTAGAAAGTTTTCTTGAAATTTCTGAAAAATAGCTTTCAAAACATATTTGAATACCGAAATCCGGATAGTCATTAATCTTAAAAACTTTAAAATCTGTTCCTTTTGAAAAGTAAGATATGCCTTTTAGAAATTGGAACTTTTTAAAAATTTTTTCGTATGGTAAAAATTCTACAAATGGGAAAAGTTTTATTTTGTCATATTTTCCAATGTACATTCCATTTGCATAAACTGCTGCACTGTTTTTTGAATTATCATTAAAAGTTGGAAAACCTAGGATTATCGGTTTTTTAATGCTTAACATTTTTATTTTTTCTTCTATATACGAGTTTCTTATATCTTTGTCGGGAAAAACTGCTTCGGGAAATATGTGTAAGTAATTTGGTGTGTTACTGGTCAAGATATTTGTAAAATAATTGAGAATTTCTGTTTCATCTTTTGAATATTTTACTTTTTGTTCCATGTTTGTCTGTACAATAACCAAAGGTGTGTTTGCAGAATTTGTTGGAAGAACGGAAATAATGAGCCAATTAAAAAGATAAATCATGGATAGGGTTATTATAATCTTAGAAATAGAAATTTTTTTATAGTAAAGTGTAAAATTTACAAATACCACTAAAAAAGTTAAACCAATTGTTCCAACAAGTGATACAATCTGAATTATACCAACTTCCTTGTATAAAGCATCTGAAAGTCTAATGCCAGTAAATCCCATTTCTCCAATTCCTCTAAGAAATTCTATAATTGAGTATATGGATGATACAAAAAAAGCTTTTGGTAAAAAACCTTTGATTTTGTCAATAAAATAACCATAAAATATACCAAATACTGTAAAAGGTAGTGCTTCAATTGTACACAACAAAAGGAAAACTAAGAATCCTGTAAAGGGCGAAAATCTTCCAAAGAAATCCGGAAGGTTTGATGTCAAAACAGGAATGACCCAGTAAAGTGAGATAAAGTATAAAATAAAATGAAATAAAAAGGAATAAATAAAAGTAAACCTTTTGTTTTCTAATCCTTTAAAGAATAGTATTAGTGAAAACCAAATCAAACCGCCCCACAAAAACCCTGGCATTGATAATGATGTTAAAATAGCTGAAATTACAATAAAAATCACTTTGATTCCTCCTTAGGAAAATAACTCTAAGGCTTTTTTTAGATAAAACGCAACTTTTTCCTGCTCTTCAAATGTTATTTCAGAGTAAAATGGTATGGCAAGAGTTCGTTTAGAAATTTCTTCTGTAATTGGTAACATTCCTTCTTTCCAACCCAATTTTTTATATACTGGTTGCAAGTGAATTGGGGCAAAGTAATTTCTTGTTTCAATTTCGTTTTTTGCCATGTAATCTATTACTTTATTTATATCAGTACCTTTTGGTAATTTAACAACATATACAAACCAAGACATTTTTGTAACATAGCTTTTTATAACTGGAATTTCCAAAAATGTTAGTAATTTTTCATAATTTTTTGCGGCTTTATTTCTCATTTCTATTATTTTATCAATCTTTTTCATCTGAGAATACCCCAAAGCAGATGACATTTCATCAATTCTATAGTTGTAACCAATTACCTCATGTGATAACCATTTTGATGAAGTTCTTCCTTGATTTCTCATAGCTTTTGTAATTTGATATATTTTTTCGTTGTTGGTTACAATTATCCCACCTTCACCCGTTGTAATTTGTTTGTTGGGATAAAATGCAAAAGCACCTGCTTGACCGAAAGTACCACATTTTTTTCCTTTATATTCACTACCCAGTGCTTCACATGAGTCTTCGATTATTTCTACACTATATTTTTGACAAATATCTAATATTTTATCCCAATCAAGAGGATGGCCAAAGATATCTACTCCCATGAAAAATAATCTTGAGTTTTTCTTTTTTGTTTTTATTATCTCCTCTTCCAAGGCATTTAGTGAAACATTCAATGTGTCAGGTTCAATATCAACAAAATGTACATTTCCTTTTTCATACAAAGCAACGTTTGCAGATGAGATAAATGTAAAAGAAGAGGTTAATAATATATCATTTTCGCCAAAATCCAGTGATTTAAGTATAAGATGAAGAGCAGCTGTGCCGCTACTTACTGCTACTGCATATTTTGTATCTACATAATTTTTTACCATTTCTTCAAATTTTTTCATGTATGGTCCAAGTGCAAGTCTCTTTGATTTTAGTACCTTTAGAACTTCATATATATCTTTTTCGTCTAATAACGCATTTGAAAGTGGAATTTTCATTTTAATTCCCCCAAAAATGAAGTTTTGTTTGCTGTAATAAGTATAACATAGTTATAGAAAGAGAGATTAATAAAATTATTCTTTAACTATATATTATAGTTACTTTGAAGCAAAAGTTAATGTATTTTTGTTTTTATTGAAAAAAGAATTGACTTTTCAGATGATGGCAATTTTTGAGAATTCATGTACAAGTTTCCTTATATTTTTGTAAAAGCTTTATTATTTATTAAGACAGTGATTTTAAATATGATTAAAATCATTTTTTGTAAGAAGTTTTTTGTTTTTTCTATCTGGATTATTTTGAAGGTGTTGAATTGAGAGGTTTTTTGCAAATTTAATAAAGATTTTACTAAAATATTCTGTGAAAATTATAACATATAATTTTCCTTTACCAATTTGGCGGATAATTATTGTAGAAGTTTTTATTTCTAAAGAAATACAAATAATGAATTTATAGAATAAATTTTTATAAAATTCTATGTTAAAATAATACCAAAGGGGTATTATTTAGAATTAGATCCCTTCTAGTTTCTAAAAGGGAATAACCAGGGTGTTAGATATATGAAATACAAAATAGGATTTTTAAATTTTTTCTAAGGTGATAAATCATTTTTGTATTTTGTTGAAATGTCAAAAAAGCATTCGGAAAAGGTGATAGATATTGTGGTTATAGATTTTTAGCAAGAGCCTTACATTATATAGAAGATCTTTCTCAACCTTATCATATAGTTCCTGGCAATTTTGGTGAACTTTTTGTCACGATATTTTCTAAGCAAATGAATTTAGTATTGGGAAACACACATTTATTTTTGGATGATTTTCTTGCTTACCTTATGTATTATTCTAATGGTGTAATAAAATATGTTATTTTAAAGTCTAAGCCTGTATTTTTGATTCTTACGAAGAGTATGTAAACAAAGTAATGGAATATTCTTTGAAAAAATTTGAGACAATTCATGGGGAAGTAAAAAGAATATTTGGAAAAGACAAACTTTTAAATAGAATTACAATTGAGGATATGAAAAGTAATGAAAGCAATTTTTATCTTTTAAAATCCGAAGTGTTATCTATTATTAGTTTTAGTTCATCTGTTATTAAAGGTTTTTTGTTGCATTTTTTAAAAGATGTTGGAGAGATATAACTCCACGTATGGAATTATATCTTTTCCAAAATACTCTTTAATTTTGAAACTAATAAATTTATTTCTTGATAAGAAATATTTAGTGGAGGAAGAAGTCTAATTACATTTTTTTTAACAACATTTAATAGGATTTCTTCTTTAAGAGCTATTTTTGTGATATCTTTATTTGTATCTACTTTTATACCAATCATCAAACCTAAGCCTTTGACTTCTAAAATTTTTGGATTGTCTATTGAAAGTAAATTGTCCTTTAGATATATCCCCTTTTTTGTAACTTCATCGAGTAGATTTTTATCAATCTTATTAAGTACTACTTTACTTGCAGAAAGTGCAAGTGGATTTGGTGCAAAAGTTGAGCCATGATCTCCTAATGAAAAGATATTTTGCAATTTTCCTATAAATATAGTTGCACCTAGTGGAATTCCACCCCCCAATGCTTTTGCCGTGGTAACTATATCAGGTTCTAAATTAAAATGTTGATAAGCAAAGAATTTCCCAGTTCTTCCCAATCCGGATTGTACTTCATCAGCTACTAATATAAAACCGTACTTATGTTTATATTCCATTATTAAATTTGCAAACTCAATATCTAATTTATCTAGTCCTCCGCTACCTCTTACACTTTCCACAAATACAGCTGAAACATTTTCTCCGTTTTCTTTGAAGAAATTTTTAAACATTTCAATGTCGTTGTATCTTAAAAAAACGATGTTATCCAATAAAGGAAGAAAAGGTTCTCTTAAATTTTCAAAACCTGTTATGGATAAAGAACCTATTGTTCTTCCATGAAAATTTCCAGTAAAAGAAACAATAATACCATTTTTGTATTTTTTAATGGTTTTTAATGCAGCTTCATTTGCCTCTGTTCCTGAGTTTGAAAAATAAACTTTACCTTCTTTATTTGTTTTTTTTACCAGTTTTTCTGCGATAATTGAAGCGTCTTCGTCCAAAAAAAAGTTTGAAATATGAGTAAATCTTTTTGCTTTTTCAATAATTGCAGAGGTTATATCTTTATCACAATGTCCAAAAATATTTACTCCAATACCAGAAAAGGTATCTAAGTATTTTTTTCCATTTTTATCATAGACCCATATGCCTTTTGCGTTTCTAATACTTATGGAAAATCTTTTATATGTACCTGAAATAAACATTTTTTTACCTCCTTAGGTTGAATTCATCTGCTAAATTTTTTAAAAGTTTCTTTGAAATATTTTTGGGTACTAGTACTGAAATTTTAATTTCTGATGTGGTTACTACCTCAGGTTTAATACCTAAATTGGCAATTGTTTTGAAAAATCTAGCGGCAACTCCAGTGCTTGATTTCATTCCAACACCGACTACTGATACTTTATCAAAAGGTCCTTGATATGTGACATTTAAAGAACTATTAATGCTTTTTATTATGTCGATAATATGATCTTTTAGTGCGTTTAATACTGTAAAAGATAGGTGAAAATGATTGTAATCTGAATACATTGATATCATATCAATGTTAATATTTTTCTTGCTAAGTTCTTCAAATATGCTTTCCAATAACATTTCGTTTTTTGGTAATTCGTTAATTGTTATTTTTGTTTGATCATTTTCGATTGTTGTACCTGTGACAACAGGCTGTTCTAACCATTCTGGTATTTTTTCAACCACCCAAGTTCCCTCCTTATCGACAAATGAAGAAGCACAGTAAATTTTTACTTTATACTTTTTTGCTAATTCAACTGCTCTTGAGTGTAATACTTTTGCACCTAGAGATGATAATTCAAGTGCATCATCGTATGTTATAAATTCAATCTTTTTTGCACCTTTAATTATTTTTGGATCGCATGCGTAAATTCCATCCACATCACTATATATTTCACAATTTACTCCCAGTTTTGCTGCAACAGCTACTGCACTTGTATCCGAACCACCTCTTCCAAGAGTAGTTAAATCTCCCTTGTCTGATATTCCCTGAAAACCAGTAACAATTATCACTGAATTTTCTTTGAGTTCTTCCAGTATCTTTTGTTTATCTATATCTTTAATTCGTGCTTTTGTATGTTGCTCTGTTGTTCTAATATTTAATTGAAATGCGTTAAATGATTTTGATTTTATTCCCATTTCATTTAAAGCGATTGAAAGTAGTGCAACGGAAATTTGTTCACCAGTTGTTAAAAGCATATCCATTTCTCTAAGTGGTGGATTATTACTTAAAGATTTTGCAAGGTTAATGAGATTGTCTGTAGTTTTTCCCATTGCTGATACTATAACTACTAATTTATCACCATTTTCAATTCTTTTTTTAATTTTCTTAGAAACATTTAAAATTTTTTTAGTGTCTGCTAAAGATGATCCTCCATATTTTTGAACTACAATCATTAAATCACCTCTAATTATTTTAAATTTCTTAAGCTATCAATTATCTGGGTTTTTGATTCCGTTTTTTTATCTACTTTTTTAATAACTTTTGCGGGAACACCTGCAACAACTGAGTATGGTGGGATATCTTCTATAACAACAGCACCTGCTGCAATTACACTATGTTCCCCAATTTCTACGCCTTCCAAAATAACGGCATTTGCACCAACCATTACGTTATCTTTTATCATTACAGGTTTTGCACTAGGTGGTTCTATGACGCCTGCAATTACAGAACCTGCACCAATATGACAATTTTTCCCAATAATTGCCCTACCACCAATGACTGTATTCATATCGATCATTGTTTTTTCACCAATTACTGCACCAATGTTTATAACTGCACCCATCATGATTACAGCACCATCGCCAATTTCAACCATATCGCGAATTATTGCACCTGGTTCGATGCGTGCATTATATTTTTTTATATCAGCAAGTGGAATGGCGGAATTTTTAGCAAGAATTTCTATTTTGTAGTTTTTGATATCATTTTTATTTATTGTATTTTCTATATCTTTTAAGTCACCAAATAGAACACCAAATAATTCATTGCCGACAAACTCAACATTTTCAAGTTTGATGTTTTTAAGATTCCCCGAAACATATGCCTTTGCAATTGTCCTTTTTTTGGAATTTGCTATTAAGTTTATAATTTCCTGAGTATTCATTCTAACTCCTCCTTAAGTATATCTTTGAATGTGTAAAAACCATTTTTTTTATTTAAAATCCATTCTGCAGCTTTTAATGCACCTAATGCAAAAACTTCACGTGAAATTGTACGGTGTGAAATTGAGATTAATTCACCCTGATTTGCAAAAAAAATAGTATGGTCACCTGGGATTCCACCAAGTCTTGATGAATTGATATTTACTTCTTTTTTTAGTGCGTCTTTAAACATAAGAGCAGTTCCTGATGGTTTATCTTTTTTTTGAGAATGGTGTATTTCGAAAATTTCACAATCCCAATCCTTTAAAATATTGTTTAACTTGTTTAGTATTTCAACAATAATATTTACTCCAAGTGAGAAATTATATGATTGGATTAAAGCAACTTCTTTTGAAAGTTTTTGTAACTTTTCTAAATCTTCATTTGAAAATCCTGTTGTACCAATAACGAGATTTGATTTGTTTTTCTTGCAAAGATTTATTGTTTTATCTAACGCATCTTTTAAAGAAAAATCAACTATGACTTCTGGGATATCTATTTGTTCTATTTCATCTTTGTCAACAAAAAGTACACAATTATGTCCTCTGTTTGAAAAAGTTTTAGTAATTAGTTTGCCCATTTTTCCTTTGTATCCTATTACGCCAAATTTCATATTATCTTACACTCCTTTAGAATTTTTTCTAAAATGTTTTTAGTTTCTTTGTTTGCAGGATATAACGGCAATCTTAATTCGTTTTCAATTAATCCCATAATGTTTAAAGCCTGTTTAACTGGTATTGGATTGGTTTCAATAAACAAAGCCTTAAATAGTGGATAGTATGTATAAAAAATTTTTCTAGCATTTGAAATATTTCCTGATATTATATTTTTATACATTTCAACCATTTGATTTGGAATTACATTTGAGGCCACAGAAATTACTCCGTTACCTCCACTTGCAAGAAATTGGAATGAGATATCATCATTTCCAGAAAAAACTTTAAATGTTTCAGGTTTTAAATGCAAAACTTTGTTTATTTGATCAAAAGAAGAATTTGCTTCTTTTAATGCGGTAATATTTTTACAATCGGAAGCAAGTTTATAGACAGTTTCAGGAGCAATATTAACTCCTGTTCTTCCAGGAACGTTGTAAATTATTATTTCTAAATCTGTATGTTCAGATATATATTTGTAGTAATGATACAATCCAATTTGGGTAGGTTTGTTATAATATGGCGTTACTACAAGTAGTGCATCTGCTTTGTTTTTTTCTGCATTTTTAACTAGTTCCATTGTATGATGTGAACTATTTGTTCCCACACCAACAATTAAAGGTTTATCAGGAAAGTATTCTCTTACAAAAGGAATTAGTTTATCTCTTTCTTCAATTGAAATATTTGGAGCTTCACCAGTAGTACCTAAAAGTATTATTGCGTCAACCATTCTTTGGGTTTCAAGAAAATTTTTAAGAGCATGATAATCAATTTCACCATTTTTAAATGGTGTTATAATAGCAGTTCCAATTCCGCTAAACATTTTCCACATCTCCTTCTAAATAAAATCCATCATTTAATGTATAGATATGCAATATTCCACCTCTAGTGTGAACCTTAACTTTAGATTCATTCAATACAATAGCTGAAGCTGTTACTCCACTTCCACATGATAATGTTTCGTCTTCCACGCCTCTTTCAAATGTACGAACTTTGATTTCATTTTTAGAAATTTTTTCAACAAAGTTTACATTTGCGTCCAGTTTATTCCTGATTTTTTTGCCTATATTTTTAACGTCAATATGTTCTATATCATCTACAAATGTCACAAAATGTGGTACACCTACCGTTAATAGATAACCTGAAAAATTTTCTACATTAATCTTTCTGGCAACCAACGGATTAGGCATTTTTATTAAAATTTTTTCATTTAGTATTTTTCCTGATACTATTCCACTTTCAGTGAGAAACTTATCCACATTTGCTTTCTTCTCTTTGATTAGGTAAAATAAAAAAGCTCTTGCTCCGTTACCACAAAATGGCGCTTTGCTTCCGTCTTTGTTATAGTATTCCATGAAATACATTCCATCTTTTGTTTCTACAAATAATGCACCATCTCTATCTTGGCATTTTTTTATTACTAATTCTTTTTTCTCATTACTTGTTAATGAGGTGTCAGTAATGTCAAACAAGATAAAGGAATTACCATTTGCTGTATACTTTTTTTCATTCATTTATCATCACCTCCAAGATTCGTACTGCGTTGGTTGCTGCTCCAACTCTTATGTTATCTGCAACGTTCCATATTGAAAATGTATTTGTATCAAATTGTCTAAGTCTTGTGACAAATACTTCGTCTTTATCTTCAACATCTAAAGGCGTAATAATTTCTTCTGTGTATATTACATTCTTTGATTTTGAAATTAGTTCTTTAAGTTCATTTAAACTAGACGATTTTTTGGTTCTTACTACTATGGCTTCTGAATGCCCATAAATTACTGGCACACGTACTGTTGTGGGGTAAACTTTTATTGAATAATCGTTTAAAATCTTTTTCGTTTCATTTATCATCTTATATTCTTCTTCTGAAAAGTTGTTGGAAAGAATGTTTCCAATAACTGGTATTATATTGTATGCAATTTGTTTTGGAAAGATAGCATTTATTTTATTTCCATTTAATTGTTCTGAGAATTCTTCAATGGCTTTGTGCCCAGCTCCAGAAACCGCTTGGTAAGTTGAAACGTAAATTTCTTTTATTTTTAGTTTTTCATGAATTTTATGCAAGGAAAGAACCATTTGAATTGTTGAACAATTGGGATTAGCAATAATTCCTTTATAACTTTTGACTAGATATCCATTTATTTCTGGAACAATTAATGGTATATCTTTTTCCATTCTAAAGGCAGAAGAATTGTCAATAATTGTATTTCCATACTTTGCTGCTATTGGTGCAAAATGTTTCGATATATTTTTTCCAGCTGAAAATAAAAGAAAATCATATTTTTCTTTCATTGTGTCTTCAGTAAGTTCTTCGACCATAATTTCTTGTCCTTTGAATTTTAAATATTTACCTTTCGAGTTTTTTGATGCGAAAAGTCTCAACTCTTTTACGGGAATGTTGAATTTTTCCAATACTTTTATCATAGCTCTTCCAACTTCGCCAGTTGCACCTACAATTCCAATTTTCATTGTGACACCTCCTGAATAAAAAAATTCGCCTCGTGAAGAGGCGTCGTTGAGAAAAATATATGTATTTTCTCAACGATCGGCTCTCCACGGATTATCCCGTGACAGTGATACAGGTATTCCCTGTACCACCAGGCGTGTGAAGCGGGAGAAACCTCACACCCTTCGGCGTCCTCGCCTTTCAGATTCTCCCGATATTCTCCCCTTGATGGAGAATCCTACTCATCTCGGACGCACCTCCGATCGTATTTGTTCTCATTATAACAGAAATTATTAGTTTTTAAAATTACTTTTAGGTTAATAATATTAAAATTTTGTTAAAGATAACCATTCCAAGTAATGCAAAAGGATATGTTGCTCCGTAACCAGCTAATGCATGCTCACTTTTTGTAGAATCTAATGCTGCTCCTAATCCTGGTGTACTTGTCATACCACCTGTGATTGTACCGGCAAGGATTGTCCAGTTTAGTTTGAAGATGTATCTGCCAATTATAAAGCCAACTAGTATAGAAAATATTGCAGTAATGAATGAAATTAGCATAAGCATAGCGCTATACTTATTAAAATTTTCAATGATATTGTATCCTGATTTTAAACCAATAGATGATAAAAACATCACGAGTCCTATGTTTTGGAGAGATTTTAATGTGTCTTTGTTAAAAGAAAAATTGATATTCCCTAATTTTTCAATGTTTCCAAAAAACAGAGCACTCAATAGTATTCCTCCAGTTTTTCCTAATTTTACCGTTGAAAATTTTAGTGGTATATCTATATTTCCTATTAAAATACCAATTAAAATTACTAAAGAATAAGATAAGAGATTAAAACTTTTTATGTTACTTTGTTCGCTTTGAATATAGATTGTGTTTTTTTCTGATTCAATGTTAATTTTGAAAATAGGTGGAATGAGATAAATTGAAAAGATAACTGCTAAAATTCCTGGAATATAACCAATTGTATATCCATATATAATTTCATTACTTTTTGTCGAACCTTCTATTGCAGTAGCTAGACCAGGTGAGCTTGTTAAACTTCCTGAAAAAACGCCTATTAAGTTATATGGATTAATTTTGGTTATAAAGATTGAAATGAGAATAAATATGAAACCAGAGAATGTTATGAGAAAGGCAAGGATGATGAACTTTAAACCGAATTTTTTTAATATGAATTTTATTTCTTTTGAAGCGATTAATCCGATAGATGAAACAAATAAAATTAGTGAAAATTGGAAGATATTTTGAAAGGTAATTTGCAGTTCGTTAATTTTTTGAGCAGAATGTATAAAATTTTGAAAAATCCAACCAAAGAAAATACCAGTAAACAGAGTTCCTGATGAGCCAAGTTTGAAGTTTTTGACTTTAATACTTCCGATTAATAATCCAGTAGTTATGGTTAGAAACAACAAAAAGTATGGATTTTGCAATTTTTATCCCTCCAATAATTCTGGTATATATTTAGCAACTGGAATTTTTATGGCTTTTAATCTTTTTTCTTTATATTCAATAGAGCTTTTAATTCCATCGACAATGGCACCAGCATGTCCCATTTTTTTCCCCCGTGGTGCGGTTCTTCCTGCGAAAAATACCTGTATATTAGCATTATAACCTTTATTTAAGAATTTTTCTATACCAATAACTTCATCGTTGCTACCAATTTCACTTATAATAATTATTTTTCTGGGATTTAGGGTTATGGAAAATTCAAGTGCTTCTTCAATACTTGTGCCGATTATAGGATCGCCTCCTAAGCCAATTCCAATCTTTATACCTGTCGATTTTTTTGATAAGAGATTTGAAATTTCATACATAAGTGTACCACTTTTAGAAATAATAGCAATGTCGCCTGGTTTAAATGCATTTTCAGGCATGATTCCTATTTTGCTTATACCTGGAAGTATAACTCCTGGGCAATTTGGTCCGATAAAAGTTACATTATTTTGCTTTGAAAGTTTATAAATTTCCATCATATCATGTATTGGAATGTGTTCTGTAATTGTAATTATTTTTTTTATTCCGGCATTTATAGCTTCAAAAATAGCATTTTTGGCGTGTTTAGCAGGAACGAATACGATAGACGTATCGCAGTTATATTTTTCAACAGCATCGTACATGTCGTTAAGTACAGGTATCCCATCTAATTCTTTTACAACTTTATTTTTTGATACTCCGCAAACTATATTTGTTCCATATTTTAGCATTTTTTTTGTATGGAATGAACCGTATCTTCCAGTAATACCTTGTACGCATACCCTTTCTGTACCGTTAATCATTTTTTCTCCTCCTTTACTGCACATTCAATCATTTCGTACATATCGCTAAATAATTCAATATTGTATTTTTTTAAAATTTGTTTAGCAATTTCTTCATTTGTCCCAGTTAATCTAACGTATAGTGATATTTGAGGATTTTTTTGTTTAAACCTGACAATAGCTTGAGCAATTTCATCGCATTTTGTAATTCCACCAAAGATATTCATTATTATTTTGTTAATTGAAAGATTTTTTAAATATTCGAGTGCTAGAGTTGTAGTTTTGGTATCTGCTCCACCACCAAGATCAAGGAAGTTTGCTGGTTTTCCACCATAAAATGTTACGGCATCCATTGTAGCCATTACAATTCCAGCACCACAACCGATTATTCCAATATCACCATTTAGTTTTACGAAATGAAAAGGTTGTGTTTCAGAGGAAAATTGTTTAGCCCATTTTTGTCTAAAAATAGAATTGTCATCTAAATGTAATACAGCATCTAATGCAATTAAATCACCATTTAAAGTTTCGGCTAAAGGGTTGATTTCAATTAGTGTTAAATCTTTTTCTTTCATGAGTTTGTATAATGTTAGAATAATTTTGTGAAATTTTTTGGGAAGTACTTTATATTTGTCAAAGTTTATTTTAATAACTTTATCTGCGTTTTCTTCTATATTTATTCCGCCATATTCTGAGAAGAGTATCATAAAATCTTTTTCCAATTTATCGATATACATTGATAAATAATATTCCCTTTTTATATTAATCATTTTTTCAATTAATATTCCGTATGGTTTTTCACCTTTTATATTTTTTTTCAATAGAATATTTCCATAATCATAAAATTCTCTCTGATTATTTGCAAAGAGAATTCCACCAGCTTTCATTCTCCCTCCAACTAATACTTGACTTTTTAAAACAGCTGGAAGAAATTTTATGGTTAACTCATCTTTAGAAGTTACTAAATAACCTTCTGGAATTTTTACACCATGTTCTTTAAAGAGCTGTTTCCCCACAAATTCATAAATTTTCATATAGATACCTCCCTTTTTAATATAATCAAAAAACAATTTTTCTCAATCTGCCCTCGAGATTGAGAAACACTTTGGAACAAAGGCAGGTCTCCCGGCTTCTGGATCAACCTACTCGTCGCACCTTCCCAGGAAATCCCAGTGGCACTTTGCGACTTTCGTCCCCAGTTACGGTGGCGGGGCCGCGCTGGATTTTCACCAGCTTCCCTATTAAGCCTTTAAGGCACCTTTATTCCATTGGTTATTCATTTTTCCTACTTATATTATATCAACTTGTTTAATTTTTGAAAATTATTAAGTATTGTGAAAATAAAAAAATATGTGTAGTTATTTATCATAAACTAGTGTATTTTTTATTCTTTTGACACTAAAGTTTATTATTGGACCATTTAGGATGGAAATAACGAGTTTTATAATATACTGTGATAAGATCATGCTTATTATTGTATCAAAACTATAATTTCCTAAAAAGGAAATACCTACAAAAACTACAGAATCTATAAATTGAGTAATTATCATTGAAATTGTATTTCTAATTGTTAGATTATTTACTTTTAAATTTTTTAAAAATTTAAAAATCCAAATGTTTGAAAATTGTGCAGAAAGGTATGCCAAAAAACTTGCTAAAATTATTCTTGGCGTGTTGTTAAAAACAGTGACATAAGATTCATTTTTATCGAAGATTTGTGAAGGTGGATAAAGGATAACAATAAAAGAATAAATTGCCAAAATTATTGAAGCGATAAACCCAATTAGAATAACTTTTTTGATTATTTTTTCCCCGTAAATTTCAAAAATGATATTTGAAATTCCAAAGCTTACAGGATATATTAAAACTGAAAGCGTAATAACAAAAGGACCAATATTTACTAATTTTCCAGCAATAATGTTTGAGATTATTATAACAGAAACAAACAAACTTGATAGTAGCATTAGTTTTTCATAATATTTTTCCATGTTTTTCCTCCTTTTACCATTTTTAGCACTATATTGTATAATATTATGTAATATACTTCAAGTAAAATTTAAGTAAATTTTTTTATTTAATGAGTTTTCATTTTACCTATAATAATTGCTTAATATTTTTTATTTATTCTGATATAATAAGAATGTGGAGGTGGTAAAATGAGAAATATATGTTTATTTGATAATGGCGAACATAAATATTATTTGCTAGGTTGGGAAGAGTCAGAAGAAGAAGGGTTGGTTCAAACAAATCAATATTTGATAATTCATAATAGAAAAGGATTTTTAATTGATCCAGGTGGTGCACACGTATTTCCAAGAGTTTTGGCAAATGTTTCAGAAGTTATATCACCTGATGATATAGAAGGCATATTTTATTCGCATCAGGATCCAGATGTTTCCTCGGGAATTACAATGTGGTTGACAATAGCAAGTAAAGCTAAAATATATATTTCAGAATTATGGACAAGATTTCTGCCTCATTTTGGTGTTTTTGATAAGAAAAGGGTTGTGGGGTTAAAAGATGCCGGAGAGAAAGGTGTTAGGTTTTCTGGTTATGTTTTGGATTTTCTACCTGCGCATTTTTTACATTCTCCAGGTCATTTTAATGTGTATGATCCAATTTCAAAGATTCTATTTTCAGGAGATATAGGTGTAGCAGTATTTTCATTTAAAGAACGTATGCAGATAATAGAAACCGATTTTGAAAAGTATAAAGTTTATATGGAAGGATTTCATAAAAGATATATGAGCTCAAATAGTGCATGTAAAGCTTGGGTTGAGAAAGTTCAAAGTTATGATATTGATGCAATTGCACCTCAACATGGTGCTGTAATGAAAGGAAAAGTTGTAAGAGAATTTTTAAATTGGTTTAAGGGATTAAAATGTGGAGTAGATTTAATAAATGAGTTTTATGGGAGATGATATGTATGAAAATAGATGGAAAAACATTAACAACTATTTCATCTGCATTTTATATACAAAATTTAATGCTATCATTTATGTCGCAATTAGATGAAGTATTAGTCTCTAGAATTTCTGGTATTAGAAACGAAATTGAAAACATTGCACGTGATTTTGAGAATCTTAGTAATGGAATTGAAAATTTGTTAAGAGATTTTTCAAATGAAAGTAATGAGATCGTTGGAAATATAGAATATGCTACTATGATTAATTCTAAGATTGACGAGGATTTGAAAAAACTAGGGACTAATGTTGGTAATGTTGCTGATAAATTCAAAGAGACGATTAATAAAACATCTAAGACATTTGAGAACTTTGAAGTAATAAAAGATTTAGTAAAGAATATTCAAAAAATTGCAAAGCAAACAAATTTACTTGCTTTAAATGCTTCAATTGAAGCTGCAAGAGCTGGGGAATATGGGAAAGGTTTTTCCGTAGTTGCGTCTGAAATCCAAAAACTTGCTGAGGAATCTCAAAATACTTCTAAAGATATTTCCAAAATAGTCGGTGAAATATCAGAGTCTGTAAGAACCTCATTAGAATCGTTAAAAGAAATAGAAATATTGTTTAATGCAATTCAAAATGCTTTGAAAAACTCAATGGATTATATGAAACAAAATTTAAATGTTTTGAAGAATTCCAAAGAGCTGTTTGAAATAACAGAGGGTAAGTTATCTGATGAAGCAGATTTGTTATCAAAATCTGTAGAGGTTCTTAAAGAATCATCTAATGAATTTAATGTTATTGTGGAGGTTATAAAATCAATTATAAAGGCGCAGAATTCGTTAAAAGAAATAAAATTATAAACATATAAAGAGGTAGGTTGCATGGATAAAAAAAACTTTGTTATATTACATGGTTTTAAAAAGGAAGAATTGTTTGATTTAATGAAGATTTTAAAAGAAAAATTTCCAGAGAAGGAGTTGATTTTTGCAACAACGACACCTACAAATTTAAATTGGAAACTCTCAGATTTAATATCCGAAATTGAGAAGGAGCATGAGTATATGAAAAAGATGAAGAAATAACTGTATTTTGGAGGTGAAATAATGGCTCGATTAAGAGTATATGAACTTGCAAGGCAGTTGGAAATGGACACAAGAGATTTAATGAAGGAATTAAAAGAGTTGGGAATTGAAGTAAAAAGTCATATGAGTTATATTGATGAAGAGACGGTTAATTTACTTCTTGAAATGTACAGCGAAGAGGATGAATTAGAAGATGAATTGATTTATGAAGAGTATGAAGAAGAAGTAGAAAAAGAAATAAAAAGGAAAAGCAAAGAATTTGTAGAAAAATCGGAGGTAGTAAAAAAGAAAAAAGGTGTGATAAAGCTTGAGGAAGAAGATTTAAAGCTGGATAAGTTTGCGCAAAAAATAGGTATTCCTCAAAATAGAATAATACAAGATTTTTTTATGAAAGGTGAAATTTTAAAACCCGGTCAAACTTTGAATCTTCAACTTGCAAAAAAAATTGCAAAAATATATGATATAAAAATTTCGTTTGAAGTAGAAGAAAGAGAAGAAAAAAAGGTTAATCCCCTTGAAGAAGTTGAGAGATATTTTGAAGAAAAATATTCAGAGGGGGAAGGCTTAAGTGAAAGACCACCTGTTGTAACTGTTATGGGACATGTTGACCATGGAAAAACTACACTTTTGGATTATATAAGAAATACTAGGGTAGCTGAGAGAGAAGAAGGTGGAATTACCCAAAGTATAGGTGCATATCAAGTCGAAGTAAATGGTAAGAAAATTACATTTATTGATACACCTGGGCATGAAATTTTTACTGAAATGCGTGCAAGAGGTGCGCAAGCTACGGATATTGTAGTGCTTATAGTAGCAGCAGATGATGGTGTAATGCCTCAAACTGTAGAAGCTTTTAACCATGCAAAATCCGCAAATGTTCCTATTATTGTAGCAATAAATAAAATAGACAAGCCAAACGCAAATGTAGAAAAAACAAAACAGGAGCTTGTTAATAAAATTAACTTGATCCCAGAAGAATGGGGTGGAGATACTATAGTAGTACCTATTTCTGCTAAAAAAGGCCAAAATGTTGATACTTTACTTGAAATGATTTTGCTAGTAGCAGAAATGCAAGAAATAAAGGGATTACCAGATGGACCAGTAAGAGCTGTAACGATTGAAACTCGAATGGAAAGAGGATTTGGACCTGTTGCAAATGTCATTATAAAAGATGGAGTATTACATGTAGGTGATTATGTGATTTCTGGAAAAGTAATGGGAAAAGTAAAGGCTTTGGTAAATGATAGGGGGGAAAGGATAAGGGAAGCGGGACCATCAATGCCAGTTATGATTGTTGGTTTTGAAGAGCTCCCAGATTCCCATGGTATGGTGTATAGTGTTGAAAGTTTATCCAAGGCAAGAGAAATAACTAGTAAGATTGCCGAGCTTGAGCAAAAGGAACTTAGAAGAAAAAGGCATATGAAATTAGAAGAAATTTTGAAAATGATGGAACAATCTGATAGAAAAGAGTTAAACCTAATATTAAAAGCTGATACAAATGGATCAGTTCTTGCGTTAAATGGTGCAATAAATAAACTTCAAAGTGATGAAATAAAAATTAATGTGATACATTCTGGTGTTGGAGCAATTACGAGTAGTGATGTTATGCTTGCTACTGCATCTGATGCTATAATTTTTGGTTTTCGTGTGAAGGCTGATAGTAAGGCTAGAAAAATGGCAGAAGCTGAGGGTATTCAAATTAAAACATATTCAATTGTATATAAATTAATAGAAGATCTAAAAGCGGCTCTTGAAGGTATGCTTGAACCAGAAGAGATAGAAGAGATAAGTGGTAGAGGTGAAATTAGAAAGGTATTTAAAATAAAAAAGGTCGGAAGTATTGCAGGTGTTCAAATGAAGGAAGGGTATGTCGAAAGCGATGGAATAGTAAGACTATATAGGGAAGGTAAATTAATTTTTGAGGGTAAGATAGAATCTTTAAAACATTATCAACAGGATGTGAAAAAAGTTGAAGCTCCTCAAGAATGTGGAATTAAATTAGAAGCTTTTGATGATATAAAAGAAGGAGATGAATTGGAGTTTTATATTTTGAAAAAAGTTTCTAAAAAATTAAATTTTGATGAGGAAAAAGGAGAGTAATAATATGTTTGTTGATACTACATTAAGAGATGGTCATCAATCTTTAATAGCAACGAGAATGCGACTTATTGATATGCTTCCAGCACTTGATGCAATGGATTCATTGGGGTTTAATGCAATGGAGGTTTGGGGTGGAGCAACTTTTGATGTATGTGTAAGATTTTTAAAGGAAAACCCTTGGGAACGTATTAAAGTGATAAAATCTAAATTAAAAAATACAAAAACTCAGATGCTTCTTAGGGGACAAAACTTAGTTGGATATAGACATTATGCTGACGATGTTGTTGAATTGTTTGTAAAAAAAGCAATTGAAAATGGTGTTGATAATATAAGGGTTTTTGATGCTTTGAATGATATTAGAAACTTAGAAAAAAGTATAGAAGTTGCATTAAAAAATGGAGCACATGTACAAGGGGCAATTTCCTACACAGTAAGTCCTGTTCATACTGTTGATTACTATTTATCCTTTGCTCAACAGCTAGTTGAGCGAGGGGTGAATTCTCTTTGTATAAAGGATATGGCAGGATTATTAACTCCCAAAAGAAGCTATGAGTTAGTTAAAAAATTGAAGGAAAGGTTTAACGTTCCAGTGGAATTGCATACTCATTGTACTTCTGGATTGGGAGATTTAAATTATATTGCTGCAGTTGAAGCAGGTGTAGATATGTTAGATACAGCACTTTCACCGTTTGCACTTGGGACATCACAGCCACCTTATGAGTCTATGTATTTTGCAATTAGAGAGTACAGAGCACTTCCTGAAATTGATTGGAAAAGAATAGCTTATCTTGTAGATCATTTTACGAAGGTAAGGGAGAAGTATAAAGATTACGATGTTGCTATGAAAAGTATTGATTATAGAATATTGGTTTCACAAGTGCCTGGTGGTATGTATTCAAACCTTGTAAAACAGCTTTCTGAGCAAAAAATGCTAAATAAACTTCCTTTAGTTTTAGAAGAGATTCCGAAGGTAAGGAAAGATTTGGGATATCCACCACTTGTTACACCAACTAGTCAGATTGTGGGGGTGCAGGCTGTTTTAAACGTTTTAACAGGTGAAAGATACAAAAAGGTTACGAATGAAGTGAAGAATTATGTAAAGGGTATGTATGGTAGACCACCTGCACCAATTGACGGTGAATTAATGGAAGCAATTTTAGGCGATGAAAAACCTATTGAATGTAGGCCTGCAGATCTTTTGGAATTTGAATTGGAAAAATTTAAGAAAGAAATAGGTATATTAGCAGATTCAGATGAAGATTTGTTGATATATGTCATTTTAGGTGAAGTTGGTAGAAAATATCTAAGGGAAAAATATGAAGAAAAAATATTGGTAGATTTAGAACTTGTGGAGGAGTATGGAGGAGGTTATCCTGTTTGATTGTTGGAATTGGGATTGACATTATTGATATTGGACGTATATCGTTAAAAATTGCCGATAGGATACTAACAGGATTGGAAAAAGGAAAGAAATTAAACGCCCAATATCTAGCTGGGCGTTTTTCTCTAAAAGAGGCATTTTTTAAAGCACTTGGAACAGGTCTTAATGGTAATTCTTTTAAGGATATTTCGATTTTGAATAATGATGAGGGAAAACCCTATATTGTTTTACATAAAGATTTTGAGGGATTTAATTTTTGTCATGTTTCACTTTCTCATGATACATTTGCGCTTTCAAATGTTATTTTAGAAAAACGTCAAGGAAATGTTTTTCTTGGAATTGGTACAAATTTAGGTGAAAAAGAAAAAAATTTATCAACTGCATTAGATTACTTGGAAAAGGTTGGGATAAAAATATTAAAAACTTCAAGTATTTATATTACCAAACCATATGGATATACCAATCAAGATAATTTCTACAATATAGTTGTTGAAATTGATACAGTTCTGAGTCCAAAAAAACTTTTGGAATGTTTATTAAAAATTGAAAAAAACATGGGGCGAAAAAGAACGATAAAGTGGGGGCCAAGAATAATAGATATTGATATTCTATTTTATGGAAATCTTGTAATTGATTTAGAAAAATTAAAAATACCACATTATGATTTTGTAAATAGGGATTTTTTTGTTGTTCCTATGGTTGAAATATCTAAAGATTTTGTACATCCTAAATTTGGAAAAACTATTGAATCTTTGATGGGAAATTTCGAGAAAAACTGGGAGGTAATAGATTGGAAGTTGAGAAGATAATAGAATTAGAAAAAAAAATAGATGAATGTATAGAAAAGGAAGATTTTGAAACTTTAAATAAATTATTGGAGAAAAGAGAAGAGTTTTTGAAATTGGAACTTCCAAAAGAAATCCTGAAAATGTTACATGAAAAGGATAAGACTAGAATGGAAAAAATTAAGAAAATAATTGCTAGTTTAAAACAACAAGCCAAAAATTTAAGACTTGGTGAGAAGGCATTGAAAGGTTATGGAAATTTGTATGGTTTAAAAAATGAAGGTGGGAGGTTTAAAGGAAAAGGATGAAAAAAGAGATATTGAGAGCGGTAAAATTTATAGTTGATAACAACTTGGTAAAGGGAACCTGGGGGAATGTTTCAATAAGAGAAGGAAATATTATTTATATTACTCCTTCAGGTGTTCCTTATGATAAGTTAAAAGAAGGTATGATAAGTGTAGTAGATTTTAATGGGAATTTAGTAGAGGGATTAAAACCTTCATCAGAACTTCCAACGCATATTGAGATTTACAAATCAAGAAAAGATGTAAGGGCAATAGTTCATACACATCCAGTGTTTTCGTCAACAATTTCCGTTGTTTCAAGTGAGATACCACCTATAATTGAGGATGCAGTTATGATTTTAGGACCGGAAATAAAGGTGTCTGAATATGCATTGCCAGGTACTTGGGAACTTGCAAAAAATGTTGTTGATGCGCTTTCTGATAATCATGCTGTTATACTAAAGAATCATGGTTTAATTACCGTGGGAACAAATATTGATGAGGCGTTAACTGCAAGTTTAATTTGTGAAAAGACTGCCGAAATATATTTATATGCCTTAAATATTGGAAATTTTTCAACAATTAGTAATGAGGACGCGGTTATGCTTAGAAATAAGTATTTAAATAGTTATAGACATATGGGGAAAGATGTAAGATAATATTTATGTAAAACTTTGTGGGGAGGTAAAAAGTATGTTTGATAGAGAAAAATTAAAAGATATAGAAGATAAAATGAGAGACTATGATGGAAATGTAAAAAAAGCAATTGAAAGATTTCCTGAAAGAAAAGAAGAATTTAAATCTACATCTGGATATGAATTTAAAAGATTATATACACCACTTGATGTAGAAAGATTTGATTATTTAAATGATTTAGGATTTCCTGGTATGTATCCATTTACTAGAGGTGTTCAACCTACAATGTACAGGGCTAGGTTTTGGACAATGAGGCAATATGCTGGATTTGGAACAGCCGAAGAATCTAATAAGAGGTATAAATATTTGTTGGAACAAGGGCAAATGGGATTATCGGTTGCATTTGACTTGCCAACACAAATAGGTTATGATTCGGATGATCCAATGGCAGAGGGAGAAGTAGGAAAAGTTGGTGTTGCAATTGATTCATTAGAAGATATGGAAATATTATTTGATGGTATACCTTTGGATAAAGTAAGTACATCTATGACAATTAATAGTACGGCGGCTATTCTTTTGGCTATGTATATTGCAGTTGCGGAGAAACAAGGAGTTCCAATGGAAAAACTTTCTGGAACTATTCAGAATGATATATTAAAGGAATACATTGCAAGAGGAACATATATTTTTCCACCACAACCTTCAATGAGGATAATAACCGATATATTTGAATTTTGTTCAAAAAATATGCCCAAATGGAACCCAATTAGTATTAGTGGATATCATATTAGGGAAGCGGGTTCAACGGCTGTTCAAGAAGTGGCCTTTACACTTGCCGATGCAATTGCATATGTTGAAACTGCTATTAAAGCAGGTTTGGATCCAAATGTTTTTGGAAGAAGGCTTTCTTTCTTTTTTGCTGCACATAATAATTTCCTTGAAGAAATTGCAAAATTTAGGGCAGCAAGGAGATTATGGGCAAAGATTATGAAGGAAAGGTTTGGAGTAACGAATGAAAAAGCAATGATGTTACGTTTCCATACACAGACTGGAGGTTCTACACTTACGGCCCAACAACCATTGAATAACATAATACGTGTTACTATTCAAGCATTGGCAGCTGTTCTAGGTGGAACTCAATCATTACATACGAATAGTTATGATGAAGCACTTGGTTTGCCAACAGAAGAATCAGTTAGAATAGCTTTAAGAACTCAACAGATAATAGCATATGAATCTGGAGTGGCGGATACAATTGATCCATTAGGCGGTTCCTATGTAATAGAAGCATTAACAAACAATATAGAAGAGAAAGCTATGGAATATATTAAGAAAATCGATGAAATGGGAGGAATGGTAAAAGCAATAGAAAGTGGGTATGTGCAAAAGGAGATTCACGAAAGTGCGTACAAGATGCAGCTGGCTGTTGAAAAAGGAGAAGAAGTAATTGTTGGGGTTAATAAATTTAATATTGAGGAAGATTTGACGCAAAAAGAAGTGTTGAAGGTTAATCCTGAACTAGAAGAAAAGCAAAAGATGAAATTGAAAAAGTTAAAGAAAAAACGGGATAATAGTAAAGTGGAGAAAGTTTTAAAGAATATAAAGAATACAGCTTCATCTGGTGAAAATTTAATGCCATATATTTTAGAAGCTGTTAAAGCTTATGCAACAGTTGGAGAAATTAGTAATGCTTTGAGGGAAGTTTTTGGTGAATATACAGAAACAATAGTAATTTAATGGAGGTGTTTATTATGAGTGAAAAAGGAACATGGATGGTTAAAGAGGGTTTTGCTGAAATGTTTAAAGGTGGAGTTATAATGGATGTTACTACTGCAGAGCAGGCAAAGATTGCAGAGGAAGCAGGAGCGGTGGCTGTAATGGCTTTAGAAAGAGTTCCTGCTGACATTAGAAAAGCAGGTGGAGTAGCTAGAATGGCAAATATTTCAAAAATTAAGGAAATTATTGAAGCAGTGTCAATCCCAGTTATGGCAAAAGTAAGGATTGGTCACATTGCTGAAGCAAGAATTTTGGAAGCTTTAGGGGTTGATTTTATAGACGAATCAGAAGTTCTCACTCCTGCGGATGATAAATATCATATAAATAAATGGGATTTTAATGTTCCATTTGTATGTGGTGCAAGAAATTTAGGAGAAGCTTTAAGAAGAATTGCTGAAGGTGCTGCAATGATTAGGACAAAGGGAGAAGCGGGAACTGGTAATGTTGTGGAAGCAGTAAAGCATATGAGAACGGTTATGGATGAAATAAGAATGGTTCAAAATATGCCTGATGAGGAACTGGTAACATTTGCTAAAAACATAGGTGCACCAGTAAATTTAGTTGCAAAGGTAAAAGAATTAGGAAGGCTTCCAGTTGTTAATTTTGCAGCAGGTGGTGTTGCAACTCCAGCAGATGCTGCACTTATGATGATGTTAGGAGCTGATGGAGTATTTGTTGGTAGTGGTATTTTTAAATCCAAAGATCCCGCTAAAATGGCAAAAGCAATAGTAATGGCAGTTACTTATTGGAATGATCCAGAAATGTTATTAAAAATTTCAGAGGATATTGGTCAACCAATGGAGGGATTGGAAATAGAGGAGCTTGATGTGAAACTCCAAGAAAGGGGTTGGTAATTTGAAAATTGGTGTTTCTGGTATCCAAGGAGATTTTAGAGAGCACAAAGTAATGCTTGAAAGACTTGGAGTTGAAGTATTAGTTGTTAGAAAACCTGAAGAATTAGATGAAGTTGAGGGATTAGTTATTCCTGGTGGAGAATCAACAACGATGATTAGAATAATGAAAATGGTTAATTTATATGAAAAGCTAAAAGAAAAGATATTATCTGGTTTTCCCGTGTTTGGAACTTGTGCTGGTATGATTTTATTGTCGAAAGAGGTTGTTAACTTTAAACAAGATTCGCTAGGGGTTATAGATATTAAGGTTGAGAGAAATGCATATGGTAGACAGGTTGACAGTTTCGAGACGGATGTTGAAATCAAGGGATTTGATAAATCATATAGAGCAATTTTTATTAGAGCACCAAAAGTTGTAGATTATGGGAATGATGTTGAAGTGTTATCAATATATGAAGATGCGCCAATTTTACTAAGACAAAAAAAAGTATTAGTAGCTTCTTTTCATCCCGAATTAACTGAAGATACCAGAGTACATGAATATTTCTTAAGTATGGTGAAATAAAGTGATTTTATGATTTTGAGTGCTTGGTTTAGTACCAAGCACTTTTTTTATGATATAATCTTTATGAATAATGGGGAAAAGGTGGGATTTTATGGCTATACCGCAAGAGTTAGTGTCAAAAATTAAATTATTAGCTCCAGGTACGAAACTAAGAAAAGCATTAGATGATATTGTTTTGGCAAATTTTGGCGCGTTAGTAGTTATTTTAAATGAAGAAAAATTGGAAGGATATAAAAGTTTATTTCAATCGGGATTTTGGCTTGATATACCCTTTATGCCAGAAAAGCTCTATGAACTTGCAAAAATGGATGGAGCTATAGTTATTGATGATAACATAACCAAAATTCTTGCGGCAAATGTACATCTTGTTCCTGATGCAAGTATTCCAACTAGTGAAACAGGAACAAGACATAGGACAGCTGAACGAGTGGCAAAACAGATAGGAGAATTAGTAATAGCTGTATCTAAAAGAAGAAATGTAATTAGTTTGTATTACAAGAATTATAGGTATATAATTAATGATATTAATTTTTTGATTACAAGAGTTAATCAAGCTTTAAATACCTTGGAAAAGTATAGGCAGAATTTCGATAAGATGATTTTGAATTTGGACATTTTAGAGATTGAAAATAGAGTAAATTTAATAGATGTTGTTGAAATAATAAATAAAGGAATAGAAATATTAAAAATACGAGAAGAAATAGATCCATATGTTATTGAGCTTGGTGTG
Source organism: Thermosipho melanesiensis BI429 (assembly GCF_000016905.1). GTDB lineage: Bacteria > Thermotogota > Thermotogae > Thermotogales > Fervidobacteriaceae > Thermosipho > Thermosipho melanesiensis. The sequence continues at coordinate 1,843,170 of NC_009616.1, read as the reverse complement.
GAAGGTAGATTAGCTTCAATGCAACTTGAAGAAATTATGGTGGATATGGAGGATATTATTAGAAATCTTATATTGGATTATTATAAAGAGGATATTGAAGATGAGAATATGGTGGAACAAATAATAAATACTCTAAAAAATTACAAAGAAAGAAGACCAATTTCTACTTCTAGGTTGTTAGGCTATGATGACGTCGCTAATATAAGTCAATTAAGTGATTATCATGTACAATCAAGAGGTTACAGATTGTTAAGGAACGTTGCAAAAATTCCCATGAATATAACTCATAATGTTGTAAAAGCATTTGGTAATGTCTTTTCATTAAGTAATGCTGATTTTTCGGCTTTAAAAGAAGTTGAAGGTATTGGTGAGAAAAGAGCTACAGCTATACTCGATAGTATAAATTCTATGAGAAATAGAATGAAATAATTAAATGATGTAGTTTTGTGGATAAATTTTCTTAATAATGATATTTTCATATTTATATAGTTTTATATAGTTTAAAAGAGCAGATATAGCGGAAATATTTAACTTTAAATTGGTTGTTGAAAATTCAAAAAATGCTCAAAGAGAAATGAATAAAGATACTAGCATGTAAATGGCAAAAAAACAAAATCACAGGGAAATTTTTAGGAATAGTTAAGCCATTCATGCTGAAAAACCTACTAAGGCTTAAGTTTTTAAATCCCTAAAAGATCCTTATAAATTCCAGGTGTAGAGTTTTTAATTATTGTAGCTTTAACTATTTTTTGGTAATATTTTATAGGGTCAGCATTACCAATTATTGCGTATGCATAGCCTGTATTTAGCATATCTTTCAAAGTATATATTAACAAAGCTTTTCCTATACCCTTTCCCCTATATTTTTCTATAACTCCTGTAGGGGCAAAGAATCCCCTTGCAGTAGCATCATAACAGGCAAAACCTAGAATTTCTTTTGTATCTTTTAAATATGCAACAAAACATGAAATGGGGGTTTTAGAAAAAGCTACGTCACATTCGCTGACCCAAAGCTTGCCAAAATTTTTTTCTATCCATTCAACAATAACTTTTTTTCCGGACCAATTGGTCTTTTAATTGAAACATTTTCTGGAATAGAAATATCTAAATTTTCAAGATCATACAACCTTACAAGGAGATCTGGCATATTTTCGTCTCCATAATCATTATAGAAAATAAAAAATTAAATTCTATTTTAGAAACTCAATAAATTCTTCTTCACTAAGAAAAATTACATATGCTTTTTCTTTTTCATTGTAAATATGAGGGATATTTAGATTAAGGTTGTTTTTTGAATATAATATTATTGAGTTTTCGTTGAAAATAACTTTTGAAATTCCCATTTTTGATGATAAAATCCTTAATTTTGTATATTTTAGGAGATTAATAACACTTTCTGGAGGAGTTCCAAACCTATCTTCAAGTTCATTTAGTATTTCATCAACTTCTTTTTCGGTTGAAAGCGAGGATATTCTTCTGTATAGTCTTAACCTTTCAACAGGATCACTAACATAATTTTCTGGAATTACTATTGAACCTTTCATTCCGATTAATTCAGTGTTTATTTTTGGTTCAATTTTACCTTCTAAGTTGGATAGAACTTCGTTTAATATTTCTAGATAATAATTAAGCCCTATGTCGTTTATAAACCCATGTTGCTCTAGTCCAAGTATATTACCAATTCCCCTAATTTCCATATCTTTTAAAGCAATTTGTAGTCCACTGCCCGGTCCCATTATTTCTTTTATTGCTTTAAGCCTTTCTTGTGCAGTTTTATTTATTTTTGATGGATGGAAAAAATATGCGAATGCTCTTTTCTCACTTCTACCCACTCTACCCCTAAGTTGATAAAGTTGTGATAATCCGTATCTATGTGAATCATCTACAATTAGTGTATTTGCATTTGGAATATCAATGCCGTTTTCAATTATCGAAGTTGAAACTAGTACATCAAGGTTTCCATCGTAGAATTCTTTTATAATCTTTTCCATTTTTCTTTTAGACATTTGGCCGTGAGCTATTTCAATTTTTACTTCTGGTACTATTTTTTTAAGATTATCTGCAACATCTTTAATAGTATTTACCCTATTGTGTACATAAAGAACTTGTCCTCCCCTATTTACTTCTCTTAGAATGGCTTGTCTTGCAATTCTTTCGTCAAATTTACTAACAAAAACTTGTATGTTTTTTCTACCAATTGGAGGAGTTTTTAAAATTGACATATCTTTAATCCCACTAAGTGCCATATGTAGTGTTCTTGGAATTGGGGTTGCACTCATTGAAAGTATGTTAATATTTACTCTAATTTTTTTAAACGATTCTTTTTGGTGTACGCCAAACTTTTGTTCTTCATCTATAATTAATAACCCTAGATCTGAAAATTTCATTGATGCTATGATTCCGTGAGTTCCTATTACAATGTCCGTTATTCCTTTTTTTACATTTTCTTTTACATTTTCTTTTTGTTTTGGTGTAAGGGAGTTGTCGTATAATTCAACTTTAATTCCAAACTTTTTAAATCTTTTTTGAAAGTTTTCAAAGTGTTGTCTTGCCAAAACTGTTGTGGGAACGAGTAATGCAACTTGTTTTCCAGAGACTACGGTTTTGAATGCCGCTCTCATTGCAACTTCTGTTTTTCCATAACCAGCATCACCTGCTATAAGTCTATCCATATTTTTATCGGCTGAAAGGTCTTCACTAACTTCTTCGATGGCTTTTAGTTGATCTTCTGTTTCTATATGTGGAAATGTATTGGCAAATTCTTTTTCAAGTTCTGGATCTCCAGGAAGTGGTAAACCTTTTGTCATTTTTCTTAGTGCGTTTAATCTTAAAAGTTCTTTTACAGTATTTTGTATTTCTTTCTTTGCTTTATTTACTTTCCTAATCCAATTACTTTTTCTTAAGTTATCTAGTTTAACTGTTTCACTTGCGCCTATATATTTTTGAACAAGGTCTAACCTATCAGTTGGTACAAAAAGCTTTGAATCTTTGAATTGTAGAATTAAAAACTCTCTTTCAAGATTTTTTTGAGTAATTTTAGTTATTCCAGAAAATTTTGCAATACCATATTCTTTATGTACTACATAATCGCCAATTTGAAAATCTTCTTGACTAATTACTGGAATTGAGTTTATCTCATCTGATGCTTTTTCTTTTCTTTTCTTAGTATTTTCTAATATCTTTTCTTTTGAAACTTCTAAAATCTTGTTATAATCAATACCAGAAAAATTTATATATTTTTTTCTCAATTGAGGATCAATTATTAATTCCCTTATTTCTCTCTCTTTTTTTATATATTCTTCTATTACCTTTTCTTTATTTACTACCTCAAATGTAATGTTGTAATCTAAAAATGTACCTTTGTATTTCTCTCCCAATATTGTTTCGTGTAAAACAGGTTCAATATATTCTTTGGCCGGCAAAATAATTGCATATTCCAATTTTTTGATACTTTTTTGTGTTGCAATATCGAATGTTCTTATATCTTCAATGATATTGTCAAAGAGTTCAATTCTAGTTGGTATTTGATTTGGGCCAAGGAAATCTATTATATCTCCTCTAGTGGAAAATTGTCCACCGTCTGTTACATTAAATACTCGTTCATAACCAAGATTTGAAAACAAAACTTCAGGTGATGTTATTTTATCACCAATTTTCAATTCGAAGATGTGTTTTTTTAATATATCTGGAGGCATTACATATCTAGTTATTGAATATAAAGTAGCTGTGGCTTTCAAATTATTTTTTAAAGCTAAGTACAATGCATATATTCGTTGTGAACGAACAAACCACGAATTATTTATTTTTTCGAATGGGAAAACATCATATGAAGGAATATATAAGTATCCTTCTATGTTGCAATCTTTTTCATTTGGAAGAATTAATATTTTATTCATTTTCACCCTCAATTATAGGTTTTCTAAAATCAAGGCCATATTTTCTTTCATTTTTTTGAGGATAAAACATAGTATAGATATTACTTGCAACAATATCTTTTTCAAATTGCCAGATAAATAGTTTTTTATTTACTTCCCATTTTCTATCTTTATCTGTTAATACTTTTTTTAGAACTTTTTCATGCAATGAAGGGTTAGAAATGATGGGGATTTTTGATGCTTTTTTAATTTTGGATAACAGTTTTTGACCTTTTTTTGTAAAACCCAAAATTCTAGCATATTGAGTTCCAAGTTTATTAGAAAATTCAATATATTCTTTTTTAAAGTCAAACAGTGCATGGAAAATAGCTCTTCTAATTCTTGAGTAAGTGAATCTTTTTGTTTTAACTTTTTCTAAAAAATCAGAGAGTTTTTTGGAAGTTTTTATTGCTTTTATGAACCTTTGATCTAACCCTTCGGTGAAGCTATATATACTTTCAAAATCTTTTCTGTGTTTTAGTCTTAAAAAAGTTAAAATAAATTGTTCCATGTTTTCTAAAGAAACGGGTCCTCTTCCATAGGAAAATTCCCTTTTTAATACTTTGTAAGATGTTTGTGGTACGTAAGTTTCAAATGGATTATTCCTCACTATTGCATTCCGTATTGCAGTTGCAGATGAATATTTGCTTTCTAGTTCTGTATCGTTGTATTTTGCACCTATGCGTTTTATGAGATGATAGTTTATTTTACTTTTTAATTTTAAGATAGATTTTACATACTCAATACCGAGAATATCATTTGAATTTTCTATCATTTTAAGAAAATCTTCGTTTTCATTTAGGAATTTTTTTAGGGCAAATTTTCTTGCATTTGGAAAAGAAAGTCCTTTTTTGAGTTCAATTTTTAATAAATTATCGAATTTATCAGGGTTTTCTAATAAAGTTTTTGCAACTGTTGTTATAAAATTTTTGTCTGCGCTTTCACTTCCAAAAACAACATCTGTTACGACAGTTAATTTGTCTAACAGAGTTATTGCACCGAAAGCAAAACCTCCAGCATCTTGTAAAGCATATACTGTAGGAAGTTCAAATACAACATCAATCCCATTTTTTAGTGCAATTTCAGCCCTAGCAAATTTATTTATAATAGCTGGTTCCCCTCTCTGACAAAAATTTCCACTCATAATTGCAATAACGTAATCTGGAGAAACAATTTTTTTTGCCTGTTGTAAATGATATAAGTGACCATTGTGGAAAGGATTGTACTCTACTATAACACCTAAAACTTTCATTCTCCACCTCTTACAGATAAATATGTTAATGTTGATGTTGTAATTAATACTATAAGGTTTGTCAAAAATAAAAGCATATCTATATACATTGCTTCAATTCTGTTTCCTTCAGAGCCAAAAAATTCAAGACCAATCCATGTAGGTCCCATTGAAGCAAGCTTATATAATTGGAAAAGGAAAGATATTATACTTAAAACAAGCGAAACAATTAACCATATGTTGGCATATTCCCATGTGTTTTGTGAAATTGCATAAAATCCAAGAAAGATACCTGTAGTTGCAAACGAAACGGATATAACTAATAATGCATAAGATATATTTACATTAATTGCAAAAACATTTTCAACAACAGGTGAAAAAAAGAAAAGAGAAATGTAGATAGCAAGTAAAATAAGTCCAAAAGTTGCAAGTATTGTACCAAATAAATAAACAAAGTACCTCAAGTTTTCACCCCTAAGTTATTTTATCACAAAAAGGGGCCATAATGGCCCCTTTGGTGGGTGCGGCAGGGATTGAACCTGCGGCCTCTTCCGTGTGAAGGAAGCGCTCTCCCACTGAGCTACGCACCCGTGCAAAAAAATAATACCATAAAAAACTCTTTTAATCAAGATATAGTATAATATAATTTCGGGGTGAGAATTTGAAAAAGTTTATAAATATTACATTGATTTTTGTGCTGTTTGTTATAATATTTTTCATTATTTCGCCATATATTTTCAAATATATACCGTATTCAAAAGAATCTTTACAAAAAGATATTGATTTTTTAATTAAACAATTAAAGACACATTATATTGAAGAATTTCCTCTATTTGGAGTGCAAGTGTCAAAGAAAATGAATGTTTCTGAATTTTATGTTTTTTTTGATTTCAAGATTTTCTGATCTTTCTGGTGTCTATATGTTTTTGCCTGTTTCTAATAAAATGTCCAAAGTTTTTCCGCTTGAAATAAGATATATTGATGGAAAATTTGTAGCAATAAATAGTCAATGTGAAATAGATAATTTTTCTGAGATAATTTCCATTGATAACTTTAAAATAGAGGAACTATTTAAAAAAATTAGTGGTTTTGGTATTGGAAAAGAAAAATATCAATTTTTTTCTAAATACTTTTTTCCATATTTAGGTGATATTTTAAGAAAAAAACGTTTGTGGTTCAATATAAAAATAATGGTGAGATAAAAAAATCGAATATATCATTGATTGAATATGGAGGCTTTGAAAGATTACCGTCGTTAAAGTTAAAGTATGAAGATAAGCTATTTATTAATGTTTATTCTTTTAATTTTTCAAAAAAAGATTTTTTTGTATATTTTAAGCAATTGAAGAATGTGGCAAAAAGTAATGTAAATGAAATTTTGATTGATCTGAGGTATGCATATGCGATAACAAACGACTTAAGTGGATTATACACAATACTTTCCTTCGTTATAAAGGAAAAAAAGACTATGTTTGAAAAGATAATAGTTAAATATGGTAATCAAAAGTACACATATTCTAATTTTGGATATTTAGAACCTAATAACATTAATTTTTTCGGAAAAAATGTTTATTTTATTGGAGAATCTTATGATCCTATTGGAGCATTGTTTTTTGAAAAAAATGTTTTGTACACAAGGTACAAGATATTTAAGCTTCCATGGTCTGGAATAAAAATATATATACCAACTGCAAAGTATTTTTTGGTTAAATAAAAGAAATGTTATTTTCAATATCGTAAAAGAGTTGATTTTTCTGTAAACTTTATGGTATAATTTTAAATGTACTTTCAAACTACTCCAGAAGAGGGGGGATTTTTGTGAAGAAGATTTTGGTATTTTTGATGGTAGTTTTTGCTGTAGCATTATTTGCGGCGGATCCAAACGTATTAGTGGATGCAACTATTGGTGAACCAGATACTCTTGATCCACATTTGGCATACGATACGGCAAGCGGTGAAGTCATTTATCAGGTGTATGAGAATCTTGTTCAGTACGATGGTTCAAGTCTTAACAAATTCTTACCAAGGCTTGCTGCAGAAGTTCCAAGTGTTGAAAATGGTTTAATTAGAGATGGTGGTAAAACATACGTGTTCCCAATTAGAAAAGGGGTTAAATTCCACAACGGTAATGATTTAACGCCAGAAGATGTAGAATACAGTTTTGAAAGAGGTTTGCTTTACAATCCAGCAGGTGGACCTGTGTGGATGCTCTGGTATTCAATATTTGGTGTTTGGAGTGTAGAGGAATTTGTAGAAGAAGTTTCAGGAAAATCATATGATGAGTTATTTGATGAAAATGGGAATCCACTTCCAGGTGCCGAAGAAGTATTCCAAAAAGTTTACGAGGAAGTTGACAAAGCTATTGAAGTAGATGGGGATAATGTTGTATTCCATCTTAGAAGACCATATGGGCCATTTCTAAACGTCATAGCACAAGGTGGGCATTGGGGTGCAATATTGGATAAAGAATGGTGTATCGAACAAGGACTTTGGGATGGTCAACCAACCACCTGGTGGAAATGGCACAATCAAAGGAAAGAAGATTCTCCATTGTATCAGAACGCAATGGGAACAGGTCCATACAAATTTGTTGAGTGGGATAGAGCACAACAAAAGGTTATATTAGAAGCAAATGAAAATTACTGGAAAGAACCTGCAAAGATCAAAAAAGTAGTAATTTGGGGGATTGATGAATATTCCACAAGAAAGGCTATGCTTGAAAAAGGAGATGCCGATATTGCATATATTCCAACACAATATCTTGATCAAGTAAGAGGAAATCCTGACATTGAAATTATAGAAGGACTTCCAACGCTTTCTATTACAGTATTAGCATTTAATTGGTCAATTAGAGAAGATAGTAAATATATTGGAAGCGGAAAATTAGATGGTAATGGTATTCCAGTTGATTTCTTTAACGATGTACACGCAAGAAAAGCAATAGCACATGTAATTTATTATGATGCGCTTATCAATGATGTGTTGAAAGGCTTTGGAAAAAGAATACCAACGGCGTTACCAGAAGGTTTACTTGGATTTGATCCATCATTACCACTTTATGATTTTAATTTGATTAAAGCAAGACAAGAATTAATGCAAGCATGGAATGGTGAAGCATGGAAAAAAGGATTTAAATTTTCAGTTGCATATAACTTGGGTAACGAAGCAAGACAAAGAACTGCTGAAATGGTTAAAATGTATCTTGAAATGTTAAATCCAAAGATAAAGGTTGATGTTGTTGGATTGCAATGGCCAACATTCTTAGATGCGACAAAACGTGGTGAACTTCCAATATTCATTCTTGGATGGCTTGCAGACTATCCCGACCCAGATAACTTCATATTCACGTATTACGATTCGAAAGGTGATTATAGCTCAAGACAAGGTAAAAACTTCCAAGTGTTTGTAAGTACACCGCGTCCAGAACTTGGTGGTAAGAGCTTAGATGATCTTATCGAAGAAGCAGCAGCTGAAACTGATGCTGCAAAAAGGGCGGAATTGTATGCAAAGGTACAAAAATTTGTAGTTGAAAATGCAATTAGTGTTCCACTTTATCAACCTATTGGTGTGAGGGTTCACAGAAAATGGCTCAAAGGTTGGTATCCAAACGCAATGAGACCAGGTGACGATTATTACGCATACTGGTTTGAAGGAAAAGAATAATTGATGTTTTTTGAGTTTTGCGGCCCTTTCGGGCCGCATTTTTTATTTGTATGGTATACTAATTTTGGGAGGAGGTAAAAGATGCCTTACGATGGTTTTGTAATGAGAAGATTTATCGATTATGCCAGAAAAAGGCTTATTGGTTCTTATATAAAAAATTTTTATTTTCAAAAAAATGTTATATATATTGCTTTTCAGGATGTTGATTTGAAAATTTCATTAAACCCGAGTTATTCATATATTACTTTTGAAAAGAGAAATATTTCCAATGTGGTTAAACATCATTTTGTTGATTTTTTAAGAAGTAGGGTAAAGGGTGGAAGGTTAAAAGATATAATTACTTTTGGTTTTGAAAGAACTGTGAAATTTGTTGTGGAAAAGGTTGATGAAATTGGGATAGCTCATGAATACGAAATGTATGTTGATATAATGGGAAAACATTCTAATATGATTTTAGTGGAAAACGGTGTGATTTTAGATGCATATAGACGTGTGAAAAATCGATTTAGAAATATATATCCAGGTGAAATTTTTGTATTTTATAAATCGGATAAGATTAATCCTTACAATGTTAGTAATATAAAAAATATTGAAAAACTTTATTTAGAAGTGCAAGGTTTTTCAAAAATAACAGTTAGAGAGTTAATTTATAGAATGCAATTTTTGGATTTTCATAAAGCATTAAAAAGTATTTTGAGAGACTTTGAAAAAGGTTGTTTATATGTTTTTTATCAAAATAATGTTCCTATTGAAATTTCTGCCTTCCCTCTTAATCATATAAATGCAATTAAAAAAAAGTATTGTAAGGAATTAGAGAATGCAATTAGTGATTTTTTTGGATTTGTTGAGAGAAATAATATATTAAAACAGTTAAAGAAAAATTTGGAAAATATAATAGTTAAGAATGTTGTGAAAATTGAAAATACACTTGAAAAGATAAATAGAGAATTGCAAGAAATAAAAGATTATGAGCATTATAGAAAATATGGGGAGCTTTTAAAGGCTTATTTTTATCAAATCCCCATTGGAACTAAAGAAGTTGAATTATTTGATTGGGAAAATAATGAAAATATAATTGTTCCATTGGATCCTAATAAAGATGCAATTGAGAATGCAAGTAGTTATTTTAAAAAGTATAATAAATTGAAAACAAAATTGAAAGGACTTTTAAATAGAAAAAAGTATTTGGAAAAAGAGTTGAATTATCTTTATCAATTATGGTATACGTTGGAGGAAGTAGATGACCTCAATGAAGTTGAAGATATAAAGTCTGAGATGGAAGATGTAGGAATATTAAAAGTTAGAAAACGAAGAAAAAATAACGTAAAATCAGAACCTATAAAAGTTAGTTTTAAAAATCATTCTATTTATATAGGAAAAAACAACAAACAAAATGATGAATTAGTTAGAAATAGTTCAGATGAGGATATTTGGCTTCATGTTAGTGGTATGCCAGGAGCTCATGTGATTATAAAGCATGCAGGAAGGGAAATAACAAATGATGTAATTGAATACGCAGCTTCTTTAGCTGCGGGTTATAGTAAAGGAAAGAATTCTGGAAAGGTTCTAGTTGATTATACAAAAGCAAAAAATGTAAGAAAAGTAAAGGGATTAAAACCAGGAATGGTTTTATATTATAACTATAGAACCATAATTGTAAATCCTAGGAGGATAGATGATGTTTAGAGTAATTTCAGATTTTAAGCCTTCTGGAGATCAACCAAAAGCAATAAAAAAATTAGTTGAAGGTTTAAAGAAGGGATATAAAGTTCAAACATTATTGGGAGTAACGGGAAGTGGTAAGACATTTACCATGGCAAAGATTGTTGAACAAATAAATAAGCCGACTTTAGTTATTTCCCCAAATAAAACTTTAGCTGCCCAACTTTATTCTGAATTTAAAAGTTTTTTCCCAGAAAACAAAGTTGAATTTTTTGTCAGTTATTATGACTATTATCAGCCAGAAGCTTATATACCAACTAAAGATCTATACATTGAGAAAAATGCCGATATTAACGAGATTATTTCTCGAATGAGAATTAGTGCTATAAAGTCGATACTTACTAGAAAAGATGTTATTGTTGTTGCTAGTGTCTCTGCAATATATAATTGTGGTGATCCAAATGATTTTAGCAATTTAAATTATAGAGTGGAAATTGGCCAAAAACTGAAAATAGGAGAGTTTTTAACACATCTTGCAAAAATAGGTTATGAAAGAAAAGAAGAGATAGATTCAAAGGGAACTTTTAGGTTAAAAGGAGATACCATAGAAATTTTTCCAAGTTATCAGGATGATGGGATAAAGATTGAACTTTTTGGTGATGAGGTAGATGAAATTTTTTTATTTGATCCTTTGAATAGAAGCGTAATAGAACGTTTAGATAAGGTAATTATTTATCCTACCAGAGAATTTATAACCTCTGAAGAAAAGATATTAAGAGCTGTTAAAACAATAAAAGAAGAATTAGAAGAACAGTTGGTGTATTTTAGAAAAAAAGGGAAGATTCTTGAAGCTGAACGCTTAAAACAAAGAACATTAAATGATTTAGAACTTTTAACTGCCCTTGGATATTGCACAGGAATTGAAAACTACTCAAGACATTTTGATGGTAGGGAACCTGGTGAACCTCCATACAGTCTTTTAGATTATTTTGGAAATGATTATTTAATTTTTATAGATGAATCTCATATAACAATCCCACAGCTTAGAGCTATGTATAGGGGAGATTATTCTAGAAAGAAAAATTTAGTAGAATATGGTTTTAGATTACCTTGTGCATTTGATAATAGACCGTTAAGGTTTGAAGAGTTTTGGAATAAGATTGATAAGGTTATTTTTGTTTCAGCGACACCTGGAGAGTTTGAAATAAAAAACTCGCAACAAATTGTGGAGCAAATTATCAGACCAACCGGTTTGGTTGATCCAGAGGTAGAGGTAAGACCAACTAAGAACCAAGTAGATGATCTTGTTGGGGAAATTTTAAAAGTTAGAAAAAGAAATGAAAGAGCTTTAGTAACTGTATTGACAAAAAAAACTGCGGAAAGACTTTCGGAGTATTTGGTTGAACTCGGGATTAAAGCTTTGTATCTACATTCAGAATTGGATACTATAGAGAGGGTAGAAGTTTTGAAAAAACTTAGACGTGGTGATATTGAGGTAGTGGTAGGAGTGAATTTACTTAGGGAAGGTTTAGATTTGCCAGAAGTTTCATTAGTTGCAATTTTAGATTCTGATACGGAAGGATTTTTAAGAAGTGAGACCACTTTAGTTCAGATTATAGGGCGTGTTGCAAGAAATCAAAATGGAAGGGTAATAATGTATGCTGATAGGATAACTCCAGCTATGAAACGAGCAATTGAAGAAACTAATAGAAGAAGAAAATTACAAATGAAATATAATGAAAGAAATAATATAAAACCAAAAACTATTATTAAACCACTTGATGAAGAGATATTCAAACAATTTATGGATAATGAAAATGAGTTAAAGGAAGAACTTGAAAGTATATTTATGTTAAAAGAATCGTTAACGGTGGAAGAGTATGTTGCAGTATTGGAAGAAGAAATGTACAAAGCGGCATCAGAATTAAGGTATGAAGATGCAGCACGTTTAAGGGATGAGTTATTTATGTTGAAAGAGAAGTTAAAGAGTTATAATAAATAGGCGATAAATATTTTGAACAGGTATCTTGGAGATGATAATATGAGTAAAATAGGTGATATCATATTAAAAGCAAACAATGAATTAAAAGAAAAAGCCTTATTTCCACTATTTTCTATATTTGTGGTTGATATAGTAGGAACAATTGAAAAAAGGGAATTTTTGGAAAAACTTTGTAAAAGTATTTTTAATATACTCCATTCTGTAGTTGGAGTTATTGTTTTGGAGAATGAGAAAATAGTTTATAAGTATGGCAATTTTGATAGTGAATTCATTGATTTTAGTTTAGATAAAATAATGATAAAGATTTATCACAAGGAGATAAGCAATTTTGAGGAAAATTTATTAAAATATATATTAGCTATTGCGGAAATTCATTATGACAATGTAAAGAAATTTGAAATTATGAAAGAAAATGCGTTTTTTGATGAACTTACAGGTGCATTAACAAGAAAAGCTGGGTTTGAAATGCTTTCAAAAAAGTTTCACGAGCTTAAGAGGGAAAATAAAATTGGTACACTGATATTTATTGATTTAGATGGATTAAAAAAAGTTAATGATTTGCATGGTCACTTAGAAGGAGATAAATTATTAAAGGAATTTGTGTATGTTTCAAAAGAGTTTATTAGAAAAGGTGATTTTGTAGTAAGGTTAGGCGGTGATGAATTTGTTATATTCGTTAATAGTGAACATGGAGATGCTATTGTAAGTAGAATAAAGAATCATACTAGAGCAAACTTTTCATGGGGAAGTGTAAACATTCCAGCCGGATTTAAAGATATTGTTGAAGCTATTGAAAAAGCTGATAAGAAAATGTACAAACAAAAGATTTTAAAAAAATATAAAAAACAATAACCCCCTAATTGGGGGTTATTTTATGGTTTTTTCAAGTATTTTGTATATTTTCTCAAGATTTTCGCTTAGTACTTCTAAAGAAGCATCATTTCTAATTATTATGCCCTCATCAATAATATCACTTTGAATCTCTAATATTTTTTCAATAAGTTCTTTTTTTAATCCTCTATTTTGTAATCTTTCATAAATAATTTTTTTAGAACAACTTACTGTAATTGTAAGATCAGATTTTATTCCTAATCTCCTTTTTATTGCAGCTTCTACAATGTATGTTCCTTCATCTTTAGTTCTTTCATACAAGTATTTTAGCATGTCTGGATGTAGGGTTTCTTCTAACTTTTTGAGCTCTGAAGGATTATCAAATACTATTTTGGCTATTTCTTTTCTATTTTCCGTTCCAAACAAATTTTTTATCTTGTTTATCTTTTCGTAAAATACTTTCTTACCTATTTCATCCATATTTATATATTTAAAGCCTTTGTTTTTGAAAAACGTTGAAACAGTAGTTTTCCCTGTTCCAATTTTACCTGTAACACAAATTATAAATTTCAATATATCTTCACTCCTAAATCTTCAGGAAAAATTTTGAGTTCGTTATTGGTTAAGATTCTTAAGCTTTTGTTAATTTCAAATTTTCTAGCTAAATTTTTGAGTTTTTTAGAGATATCTTTCTCATTTTCTACAATAAGAGTTATGTAGGATTCTGATTCGTAAATTTCAATTGGTTTAAATTCGTCAACTAAAAATTTAATTGTTTTATCCATTATATTTCTATCCTTTCTCCATTTTTAGTTATTTTATACTCCTCAAATCCTTTTCTTCCCATTAACGCGTAAGTTATCTTTTTTCCAAGTTCAACTCCTGGTTGGTCAAAAGGATTTACATTAAATAATTCTCCTGCAATTGTAGTTGCAAGTTCATATGTCATGAAAAATTCACCAACATGCAATTCATTAATTTGAGGAAACGTGATTTTCATAGATGGTTTTCCATGTTCTAATATAGCATTTTCCGTTCCTTTTAATTCATTGTTTAAGAGAGCTGAAAGTTTATTGCCTTGTAGATAAGATAGAGCTTCTTCGTTATTATGTACACTGGGTATTTTAATGTCTCTTTCAAATTTTTCAACTTTTAAGAAGGTAATTATTTTATCATCTGGTCCTTCATTGTATAGTTGAACCTGTGAATGTTGATCTACTGCACCTAATGCCTTGACAGGTGTCTGCCCAACTTTTATTTCATTACCTGATTTATCAAATTTTTTTCCCAAACTTTCCGCCCAAAGTTGTCTGTACCAATCGGCAAGATAATAAAGTTTATTTGAATATGCCATCATAACGGCTATGTTTCTTCCTTTATTATAGTACAAATAATGTGTTAAAGCAATCAATGCTGCAGGATTTTTCATTAACGGATTTGAGAGTTTAGAATATGCATTTTTTGCACCATCGTATAAAGATTCTATATTAATTCCAGCAGCATAAGCTGACAAAAGTCCAACAGGAGTTAAAACACTAAATCTTCCTCCAACATTTTGTGGTATTTCTAATGTTTTTATACCATCTTCATTGGCGATTTTTCTTAATACTCCTTTTTCTGGATCAGTTGTAAAAATCAAATGTTTTTTTGGATTTAGGCCATAGTTTTCTAGAATACCACGTGCTATCAAGTAGTTTGACATTGCTTCAGCAGTAGTACCAGATTTTGATATGACATTGAAAAGCGTTTTGTGAACATCTATAGTGTCGAGAATGGAAGCGACAAAATCTGGATCTACATTGTCTATTACAAATATTCTTAATTTTCCATCTCTTTCGTCTTTTGAAAGATAATTCCAGTTAAAAGGTCTTAAGGTATTTTGAAGTGCTATATTTCCCAATGCAGAGCCACCAATTCCTAAAACAACTAAATTATCAAAATCGAAAATGAAATCTTTTAAGTCCAAAACTGAATCAATCCATTTTCTGGAGAATATTATTTCTAAAAATCCAGGCTTGTTATCATCAATTTTTTTAGTAATATTTTTAATAATTTCATCGTATTTTTTTATATCGTTAATTGATATTCCATTAACAATCGCGTCACTAAATAAATTAGTGAAATCAAATTTCAACATACAACCACACTCCTTAATATGTAATAAGAGAAATAATGTTTTCTTTTGAAAGAAGCTTTCGAGGATTAAGATAAGTCAATTCTATTAAGAATGCCATAGAGACAACCTCTCCACCAGCTTTCTCGACAAGTTTTTTTAAAGCAAGTGCAGTTCCCCCAGTTGCAAGTACATCATCAAAAATTATTACTTTTTCACCTTGGGAAATTGCATCTATATGCATTTGAAGTTCTGCCTCACCATATTCCAAAGAGTATTTTTCAGATATTACTTTGTAAGGTAATTTACCGGGTTTTCTAACCGGGACAAGTCCTTTTCCCAATTTGTACGCTAGAGCTCCACCAAAGATAAAGCCTCTTGCTTCTGGTGCAACGATAGTATTGAATTCTATTTCTTTGAGTTTGTTTACTAATTGATCAATTGCAAAATTAAAAGCTTCAGGGTTTTTTAACAGTGGTGTTATGTCTCTAAATATAATCCCTTTTTCTGGAAAATCTGGGATATCTCTTATAAATTTTTTTAATTCCAATGTAGGCACCTCCATTTTTATTTTATTCCTAACCCTACTGGTATTCCCCTTTGTATTTGTCCATCTTGATTAACAACTTCGTTTTGTATTACCATTGCACCTGAGCCACCGCCATCTAACATCATTGCATAAAAATATCCCTTTGAGATCAGAAAATCAGTTGCTATATCATAGTTCATTCCACCAGTGTTATTATATCCTTCTATAACTATAAAATCAACTCTTCCCTCTTTGGTTATGGCGATTATTGTTCTAGTTGTTTTTGAAAGTGCAAGTCCATTACTATATCTTAACTTTTCCTCTGAACTATCTATTAACTTTTTACCATTTTCAATTAATAATGGACCAGCTCCAATTGCATGTTTAATTGGAAATGGAAAATCAGAATTTAATACCAAGTCAATTTTTGTTCCCGGTGTTACATTGCTTAAATACTTTTCGTATTTTTTGGAAATTGATAGAACCATAGCACCTTCTGGTGCATTTTCTATATATCCAATTGATATTATCTTATTATCTTTTATTTGATAATATACTTTTTCTTCATCTTTGGGAATCTTTAGAGAAAATTCATCTGTATACAACAATACTTCACCTTTTGCTATTGTGTTTACACCTTTGACTAAAAAGAGTAAATCACCAAGGTATATATTAATTTCTAGATTTATCCTTTTGATAAATACTTCATTAGTATAAGTTATTATAAATGTAGGTCTTAAACTATATTTATCCGATAATATTTTTCCATCTTTGATAATTAGGTCAATAGGAAGATTAGTTGATGGATCAAAATAATTAGCATTTATTCCAGCAATACAATTGTTTGCTTTTAAAATTTCCCGTAAATCTTCTCTAGTTCCTATGCCTTTTGAAGATATTACAGGGATTATTTCGACTTTTTTTGGATCGATTTTTAAGTAATTTATCAAATATTTTTCATTATTAAATTTTTCAACTTTTCTTTCCCAGATTAATCCATTCTTAATTATTCTTTTTTCTTCTTCAGTAAAATTCAAAGTAATTTTTACAATGTTTTTTTGGTACGAAATTATTGGAACGGGTTTAAGCTTGTTATTTAGCATGAAAATTAAGATCTTATTTTTTGCTTTTTGAAAATTAATATTTCCAATGATAAGTGGATCACCTAGTATAGGTTCAATTGTTATAATTAGATCCCTATTATCTATTTCTAAATTAAGTAATTCTTTTGAAATTTCACTTGAAAAGTATAAAGACAAATTATTTTCTTCTAAATTAATACTTTTCAATTCTGGTAATTTATCATAGTATATTTTTTCTTTGTCTTTTTCAAAAATTTTAAGTTTTAGATAGTTTTTCAGAAAATCTAAGTTTATATACAAAACAGAATCATCAATTTTGTAAGCATTATTGAATGTTTTTTCAAAATTTAATGTAAAATCACCGTCTTTGCCAATAAATAAGTCATTGTTAAAAACCATAAAAATCTTATCGTTTTTTACGAAACGAAAACCTAGTTGTTTTAAAATTTCTTCATTTGCCCAATTTGAATTTATATAAAAAGCTTTGTTATTAAATATAAGTGTATTAGAAAAAACAAAGAACGAAAAAATTAAAATTAAAAGAACTATCTTTTTTTTCAAAAGGTCACCTCACTTTACAATGTCAAGGATAATATTTAATTTTTTTGTTTCTTCATCACTTATTATATATGCTTCGTCAAGTAACTCAAGTGCTATTTCAGCAGCACTATTTTCAGAAATATATAACTTGACAATCGTTTCTCCTTTAGAAACTTTGTCACCTATTTTTTTGAAAAATTCTAATCCAACTGAATGATCAATATTATCTTCTTTTTTCTTACGACCGGCTCCAAGATAGTTACAAGCAATACCAACTTTTTCAGTATTTATTTTTGATATGTATCCATCATTTTTTGCTTTGAATTCTATATATTTGTTTGAAATAGGTAATACTTTTTCTGGATTTTCTATTACATTTTTATCTCCACCTTGCGCGATAACAAATTCTTTAAATTTTTCTAAAGCATTTCCATGCTTAAGTGAATCATACGCAAGTTTATGACATTTTTCATATGAATCTTTACCAGCAAGATAGCACATCCAAGCAGAAAGGGTTAAGCAAAGTTCAACAAATTTTTTGTCTCCATTTCCTTTTAATGTGTTAATTGCCTCAAGGACTTCCAGTGAATTTCCCGCAAAAGTTCCAAGAGGTTCATCCATGTTAGTCAAAACTGCTACAGCTTCTTTTTTGTGACTTTTTGCGATTTCAACCATTGCAGTTGCAAGTTCTTTAGCGGAATCAATATCTTTCATGAAAGCACCAGAACCTACCTTTACATCCAATACAAAAGCATCAGCACCTCCAGCTAATTTTTTACTCATTATACTTGAAGCTATTAAAGATACCTCGTCAACAGTTGCGGTTGCATCTCTCAAAGCGTATATTTTTTTGTCAGCAGGTGCAAGGTTTGCCGTTTGACCTACCACAGCAATTTTATATTTATTTACGTTCTTAAAAAATTCGTCTAAAGTAAGTGATGTCCTAAATCCTGGAATTGATTCTAATTTATCTATGGTACCACCGGTATGTCCTAATGCCCTTCCTGACATTTTTGCGACAGGTATACCTAGTGAAGCAACAATTGGAGCAACCACTAGTGTTGTTTTGTCTCCAACACCACCAGTAGAGTGTTTATCTACTTTTTTTCCTTCAATTTTTGATAAATTAAGCATATCACCTGATTTTGCCATGATTTCTGTTAAATTTGCTCTTTCTTCATTGTTTAAGTGTTTAAAAAATATTGCCATCAAAAAAGCAGCCATTTGGTAATCAGGTATATTTCCATCCACATATCCCATTATCATATATTCAATTTCATCTTTGGTAAGAATTTCTCCGTTTCGTTTTTTTAGTATAATATCATATGCTCTCATTTTGAATACCTCCTACTGGTAAAGTTACTATAAATTTCGTACCTACTCCTTCCTTACTTGTAAACTCAATCGTGCCATTATGTTTTTCGACTATTGTTTTTACTATCGATAATCCCAAACCAGTTCCTCCCATTTTTCTACTTCTGGCTTTATCTACTCTGTAAAACCTTTCAAATAGCTTTTTTTGAGCCTTTTCAGGAATTCCAACTCCTGTATCTTTTACAATTAATTTAACGTGATTATTATCTTTATACGCTTCTACTAGAACTTTTTTTTCACCTTTTTCTTTTAAAGATGTATATTTTACTGCGTTATCTACGAGGTTCAAAACCATTTGTGTCAATCTATCTTTATCTCCAATAAGTTCTATTTTATCTGGGGAAACAAATTCTACATCTACGTTGTAGTCTTTAGTAAGTGGTTCAATTATATTCCTAACGTGTTCTAAAATTTCGGTAAAGTTAATTTTTTCGAAAATAAATTGTGTATTTCCGGATTCTAATTTTTCTAAATCAAGTAAATCATTTATTAATCGAGTCATTCTTGCAGCTTCAGATTCAATAATTGTTAGAAATCTTCTTATTAATTCTTTATCATCTAAATTATCCTCTAGAAGTGCTTCGGCATATCCATGGATTGATGTTAATGGTGTTCTAAGCTCGTGTGAGACATTTGAAATAAATTCTTTTCTTGCATTTTCCAATATTCTTTCTTGAGTTACATCATGCAATATTATTATATATCTTTCATTATTTTGTTCTAATGTGACGGGTACAATTTTTAATTCATAGTATTTTTTTTCACCGTTAACAAAGAGGTTAATTTCGCCAGATGTTATTTCTTTTTTATTTTGAGCTTCTTCAAACATTTGGTTTACATAGTAATCTTCAAATACTTCATATAATTTTCTACCTTCAACGCCGGGTCTAGTTATATTACGTGCTTCCATATTTGCAAAAGTTATTGTTCCATCTTTTTTGGAAATTATTATAGGATCTACAATGTTGTTTAATATTGTTAAATGATTCTTTAGTGAAAGCTCTAATTCATATATGTTTTCTTCTAAACTAACTATTTTTTTTCTAATCTTTTCTGAAACATAAAGAGGAGGAGAATTTGGATCCTCCCCCAAAGATTCTTTTATTTTTTTTAGTGAAAGATTTAAGATATTACAATTTTTCTTTAATTTTCTAAAAGTGTTTAATATAGTTATATTTATTGCGATTAATACGGCAATAACAAGAAACAAATATACCATCTATTATTCTTCCTTTCCAGGATCTCTAAATTTGTATCCTTTTCCCCTTACTGTTACAATGTATTTTGGATTTGAGGGGTCTTCTTCTATTTTTGTCCTTAATCTTCTAATATGAACATCAACAGTTCTAGTATCTCCAAAATAATCGTATCCCCATAGTTTATCTAAAAGAACATTCCTTGAAAAAACTTTACCTTCGTTTTCTGCTAAAAATCTTAAAAGATCAAATTCCAAAGGAGTTAAATTTACTTTTTTACCTTTTATTTTCACTTCGTATTTGTCAACATCAATTTCAAGGTCTTTTGCTACTATTTTTTTTGGTTTTTCTTCTTTTGTTTGTGTTGATAGTTGCATTCTTCTAAAGACTGCTTTAATTCTAGCGAGTAATTCCCTAATACTGAATGGTTTTGTAATATAATCATCTGCTCCTAATTCTAAGCCTAATACTTTATCAAATTCTTCACCTTTTGCACTTAAAAAGATTACAGGTGTTAATTTATGTTGTTCTAAGCTTCTAATGTGTCTTACAAATTCAAATCCGTCTATTCCTGGTAACATAATATCTACTAAAAACATATCAACATCTTTGTCTTTTAATTCTTCAAGAGCTTTTTCAGCATCTTCAACGGGAATGACATCATACCCCTCTTTCTCTAAGGTAAAACTTATTAATTCAAGAATTTCCGGTTGATCATCAATAACCATGATTTTCCTTTTACCCATAAAAGGCCCTCCTCTCAGATTCAAATGTTAACTGATATTTTCTTGAAACATTATAACATATTTTTTAACAAAATGGAAATACTTGTACATAATTTTGGAACAAAATGTTGTTATAATTAGGTTAAGATTTAATAAAGGAGGTGGGATAATGTATTACCTTCTAATCCCGGTTTTGGGAATTTTTTTGGCTTTAGTGAATTTTTATTTGGTAACAAAAAAATCTGAGGGGACGGAGAAGATGAAGGAAATTTCCCTTGCAATAAGGGAAGGTGCTGATGCGTTTATTGCCCACGAATACACTGTGGTGTTTAAAATTTCCATTCCCATTGCTATAATCTTGGGGATTATAACTGCATGGTATGTTTCTATTGCGTTTTTAATAGGAGCGTTGATGAGTTCTTTAGCGGGATTTATTGGTATGAAAATAGCAACAAGGGCAAATGTAAGGGTTTCAAATATTGCAAGAGAAACTAAAAATTTGGGTAAAACTTTAAAATTGGCTTTTCAAGGTGGGTCTGTGATGGGACTTTCTGTTGCATCATTTGCACTGTTAGGTTTGGGAATAGTATTTTTACTTTTTTCATATCAACTTGATAAAGAGAATTTGGTTATTGTGAAGAATTATTTAGGAATAAATTTTATTCCTTTTGCAATGACAGTTTCAGGTTATTCTTTAGGGTGTTCTATAATTGCAATGTTTGATAGAGTTGGTGGGGGCGTATATACAAAAGCAGCTGATATGGCGGCTGACTTAGTAGGTAAAACGGAATTAAAATTACCAGAAGACGATCCACGAAATCCTGCAACTATTGCAGATAACGTAGGAGATAATGTTGGGGATGTTGCAGGATTAGGAGCAGATTTACTCGAAAGTTATGTTGGCTCTATATTATCGGCGATTGTACTAGCTTCATATTTTTTTGCACTTTCTGGTCATGTATATTACGAAACTGCTAGAAAACTTATCATTTACCCGTTTTTATATACAACTATTGGATTGATTGGAAGCATTGTTGGAATTTATTTTGTAATATTAAAAAAAGGGTCAGGAAATCCTCATAAAGAACTAAATAGCGCTTTATTTGTTTCTGCAATTTTAAGTTTGTTTGGTAATTTCTTGTTAACAAACTACTATCTTTCTAATGTTGAAAATTTAGAGGTTTTTGGTTTTAGATTTGGAAAGTTTTCTCCATATTTTTCTTCAATTCTAGGTGTGTTTGTAGGTATAATTATTGGTTTATTAGCAGAATATTATACTTCAGATGACTTTAGACCAACAAGGGAGTTGAGTTATAAGTCAAAGCAAGGCTCTGCTATTGTTATTTCTGGTGGTCTAGCACTTGGGATGAAGAGTGTATTTTTGCCTTCTTTATTCTTATTTTTGGCAATTTTATTGTCAAATTATTTTTCCGGATTATTCGGAGTTGCAATGGCTTCAATTGGGATGTTATCTTTTGTTGCTACTTCGGTTTCTGTTGATTCTTATGGGCCTATTGCGGATAATGCAGGTGGAATTAGTGAAATGGCAAATTTAGAAGAAGGTGTGAGAAAGATTACCGATAGACTTGATATGGTTGGTAACACAACCGCTGCGATTGGTAAAGGCTTTGCTATAGGTTCAGCGGCTTTGGCTGCTCTCTCCTTATTTGCATCCTATGTGTTTTCTCAAACTTCACCTGGAATGCAATTTAATAATATTTTTGATATTTTAAATTTAAACATAATAAATGCAAGAACTTTGTCGGGTGCTATTGTAGGAGCCGCTTTACCATTTATGTTTAGTGGAATATTAATTGAATCAGTTGTAAAAAGTGCCGGATTAATGGTTGATGAAATTAGAAGACAAGTGAAGGATAAACCGGGAATTTTGGATGGCAGTGCAAAACCCGATTATCAAACTTGTGTTAAAATAAGTGCAGCAGGTGCAATAAAACAGATGAGTAAGCCCATATTTATTGCAGTATTAACGCCTATTATTTCAGGTTTTATACTTGGTACGGAATTTGTTGGAGGGATTTTAGTTGGTACAACATTAAGTGGTATTATGTTAGCGTTATTTACTGCAAATGCTGGCGGTGCCTGGGATAATGCAAAGAAGCACTTGGAGCAGGGAAAAATAGATGGTGTGGGAAAAGGTTCAAAAGAGCATGATTCGCTAGTAATTGGAGATACCGTGGGTGATCCGTTAAAAGACACAGTAGGACCAAGTTTGGATATTTTGATAAAAATAATGTCTGTAATTTCACTAATATTAGCACCGTTATTTATGAAGTTTCATCTTTTTTAATGGAGGATAGGTATGAGGTTTGCTTTTGGAAGATATGTACCTACAAGCTCTATAATCCATTCACTAGATCCAAGAGTGAAAACTATTTCGTCATTTGTATTTGTTGTTTCTGTTTTGTTTGTTAAAGGATTTATGGGTTATTTATTTTTATTTGGAATTTTTTTGATTATTGCATTTTTATCAAATATAAAGTTGATTTTGTATTTAAAATCTGTGAAAAATATGTGGTTTTTGATAGTTTTTGCTTCGTTAATTCAATTTTTTATCAGTGGTTTTCAAATGGCTATGTTTATTTCTTTAAGACTTATTTTTGTGGTTTTGTTTGCTTCGTTCTTAACATATACTACATCTCCATTATTAATTGCAAGGGGATTGTCAGAACTTTTAAGATTTTTTGGAGTTAAGAAAAGATATCGTGATGATTTTGGTATGATAATGACTATTTCTTTTAGATTTATCCCTATTTTATTTGATGAAATTGATAGGATTATTAAAGCTCAGATAGCACGAGGGGCAAAATTCGATGAAAAAGGGTTAAAGTATAAAATTCAAGGAGTTGTTGCAATTGTAGTTCCATTACTTGTTTCTTCTATAAGAAAAGCTGAAGAAATTTCTATTGCATTACAAGCAAGAAAATATGGTGTGTTTGAGAGAAACAGTTATTATACTCTAAAATGGAAGTTTAAAGATACATTGTTTTTTGTCTTTTCTTTTTTAGTGTTGTTTTTAATAGTTGTTTTTAGTTGATGAAAAAGTGTTATAGTGTATAATTAAATTGTTAGATAAGTCTAATTTTAAGGGGGTAAAAAGATGAGGTTAGAAGGGAAAGTATGTATAATAACAGGAGCAGGAAGTGGGATAGGAAAGGCAGCGGCACTTTTATTTTCCCAAGAAGGAGCGAAAGTCATAGCGTGTGATGTTGTTGAGGAAAATTTAAAAAAGTTAAAAGAGGAAGATGACAGAATAGATGTTTTTGTGTTAGATGTAACAAACAGAGAAGCAATACAAAATATGGTTGATAATGTGGTTGAAAAATATGGAAGGATAGATGTATTGGTGAATAACGCGGGAATAACAAGAGATGCATTGTTGCTAAAGATGAAGGAAGAAGATTGGGACGCAGTAATAAATGTAAACTTAAAGGGTGTGTTTAACATGACTCAGGCAATAGCACCGATAATGTTAAAGCAGGGAAAAGGAAGTATAATAAATACATCGTCGGTAGTAGGAGTGTATGGAAATATAGGACAGACTAATTATTCGGCAACGAAGGCTGGAATAATAGGAATGACAAAGACCTGGGCAAAAGAGCTAGCGAGAAAAGGAGCACAAATAAGGGTAAATGCAGTAGCGCCAGGATTTATAAAGACACCGATGACGGAAAAAGTACCGGAGAGGATAATAAATGCATTAAATGAAAAAATACCATTAAAAAGGATGGGTGAAGCTGAAGAAGTAGCAAGAGTGTATTTATTTCTAGCATCAGATGAATCTTCATATATTACTGGCCAGGTTATTGGTGTTGATGGGGGATTAGTTATATAAAAGGCCAGCTTTACCTGGCCTTTTTTAGGAGGTTGAAGTATGATATTTACGTTAACAATGAACCCATGCCTTGATAGATATCTGTATGTAGACAAACTGGTAGTAGATGATACAATTCGTGTAAAAAAAGTAGTTGATTATCCTGCGGGAAAAGGTATTGATGTATCTCGAGTTATTAAGGAATTAGGAGGAGTTTCGGTTGCAATATCGCTACTGGGTGGAGAAACTGGTAGAAAAATAGAAGAAATGCTTGATAAAGAAGGAGTTATTTACAGTACAATTAGAGTTGATGTTGAAACAAGAACAAACATTATACTTGAAACATCTGAAGGACAATATAGATTTAGTATGCCAGGAAGGAAGGTATCTAAAAAAAAGCTACAATCAGTTTTAGAAATTTTGAATGCAATAGTTAGAAAAGATGATATTGTTGTTATATCCGGAAGTCTCCCAAAAGGTGTTTCTCCAGATTTTTATACCGGTATAATTTTTACATTAAAGCAGTGGGGAGTTTATGTCTATTTTGATGCTGATGGTGAAAAACTTAGAGCGGGTTTACTTGGAAATCCAGATGTAATAAAACCAAATGAACATGAAATTCAAAGATTGATAGAGAAGGAAATAAGAACATTAAAAGAATATAAGGAAGAAGGATTAAAATTATTAGAAAAGTACAATTTAAAAGAAATTTTGTTAACGCTTGGTTCAAAAGGTTCAATGTTGATTTCACATGAAAGCTGTTATTATGCTAAACCCCTCAATGTAAAGGTAAAAAGCGCAGTAGGTGCTGGTGATTCATTTCTTGCCGCATATGTTTTGAAGAGTGAAATTGGAAAAGAAGAAGCATTTAGATGGGCAAATGCCGCGGGAAATGCAGCTGTTATGACCCCAGGAACTGAATTATGTAAAAAAGATGATGTGTTAAGGTTGTTAAGTATGATAGAGGTGAGTGAAATTTAGTAATTTTTCTTTGGAATATTTGAACCAGTTAAGAGTGTCAAATAGTGTTTCACCAATGGGACGAGGTGTATAATTAATTTCTTTTTTTGCTTTTTCATGGCTGAAAGTGTAATTTCTTGTTAAAGTATGTATAGAGTATGGGGTAAATATGGGGGTATTGTTTGTTAAAAGTCCAAATGTGATGGAAAAAAGTGATGCAGAGTATGCAAGTTTTTGATTTATTATTTTGGGTATAGTTTTATAACCTGTAATTTTGTTAAGTAATTTTACAATTTCCGTTATTGAAAAGGTTTTATTTCCAAGTATATAGAATTCCCCCTTTTTTCCTTTTTCAGATAAAGCTATAATTCCATCTGCAACATCTCTTACATCAACAAAATCGAAAGAACCATCTATTATGTATTTTAACTTTCCAGATAAGTATTTTAGAAAGAACTTTCCCATTTCAGAAGGTTTAAAATCATATGGTCCGATAATCCCAGTGGGGCATATAGTAACTACATCCAGCCCAGCTTTAGCTGCATTTAAAATTTCAAGTGCGGCAGTTGCTTTCGATTTACCATATACTCCAGAAGTTTTTTTTGGATCGATTTTTGTTTCTTCGTTTATAATTGCTCTTTGTCTTGGTTCTTCAAATGCATGAACTGAACTTACGTATATAAGTCTTTTACCAGTTTTCATGCAAATGTTTATGATATTTCTTGTGCCATTAACATTTACTGAAAAGACTTTTTTCTTTTTCCAGGGTAAAATAGAAATATATGCGGCAAGATGAATAATTAAATCTGCATTCCTTGCGAATTTTTTTACAGTTTCATAATCTCTTATATCTCCTTTAACGATTTTTACATCTAAACCTTCTAAGCTCACACAATTGTCTTTTGGATGTACAAGTGCTACTATTCTTTCACCAGAGTTTTTTAACTTTCTGATTAAAACATTCCCTAAATGCCCCGAACCTCCAGTAATGAATATCATATCATTCGCCTCCAAATATGTTTTTAATGAATAATTCAAAACCCTTGTTGATGATTTCTAATTCATTATTTGGAATTTTTGAAGATATAACTTCAATTATCTTGTAAAATTCACTTGAAAAATTTTCAAATAATTTTTTTCCTCTATTTGTTGGAAAGATATGTATTACCCTTCTATCTTTTTTAGAACGTTTTCGTATTACTAGATTTTTATTTTCCAATTTATCAATTAGTACTGTAATAGTACTCTTTGAAAGTTCTATTTTTTCCGAGCAGTACTTCATTGAGACGGGAGCATAAAAATTTATGAAAAGAAATAGATAAAATTCATTTGTTGTCATTTTTGAAAATATAGGTTTTTGGTTAAAAAATTGAGTAAAATTAACCACTAGTTCAAATATAGATTTAAAGATAGTTTCTTTGTCCATTTTTTCTCCTCCAAATTAGTTTATATATTAAACCATTTAAATTATAAACTATTTATCCTATAAACTAAAATAAGTTTTTTGACAGTAATTAGGAGATAATTTCATTTAAATTTGTTTATTGGTATTTTTTGGTATAATATAAATAATATCTATGATAAGGGGGGATTTATATGATAGAGGGAAAATTTGTGAGGTTAAGAGAATATAAAAGAGAGGATCTTGAGAAAGCACGAGCTTTTATAAATAATTTTGAGATAAAGAAAAACCTTATTCTAGGAATTCCTTTTCCACTTAGAGTTGAGGACGAAATAAAATGGTATGAAGAAATTAATCCACATTCCGAAAAATCTTATTCATTTGCTATTGAGTTGAAAGAAATAGAAGAGTATATAGGAGGTTGCGGAATATTTAATATTAATTGGAAAAATTCCTTTTGTGAAGTTGGAATTTTTCTTGGACCAGAATATTTAAGTAAAGGATATGGGGCAGAAGCAATGAAATTGTTGGTAAATTTTATATTTACTGAGATGAATTTAAATAAGGTAAGATTAAGCGTTTTTTCTTTTAACAAAAGAGCAATTAGAAGCTATGAAAAGGTGGGATTTAAGAAGGAAGGAGTATTGAGAGAAGAAATATACAGAGATGGCAAATATTGGGATGTTATTGTAATGGGAATATTAAAAAGGGAGTGGTTTGATGATAAAAGAGATGAAAATGTTCTTTAATTCTGGGCAAACGTTTGATGTAACTTTTAGAATTAATCAATTAAAGACTTTAAAAAGAAATTTAGTTAGATATGAGGATGAAATCTATAAAGCTTTGTATAGAGATTTAGGAAAAAGTAAACAAGAATCATTTTTTACTGAATATTATTTAGTTATAAGGGAAATAAATTATTTTTTAAAAAATGTGAAAAAATTTTCAAAAGTAAAAAAAGTTAAGGTAGGATTAGAAGGGTTTTCTGGAAAGGGTCTATTGTACCCTGAACCTTATGGTGTTGTTTTAGTTATTTCACCGTGGAATTATCCTGTAAATTTAAGTTTAGTTCCACTAGTTGGTGCAATTGCAGCTGGTAATTGTGTGGTGTTAAAACCATCTGAGTATTCGGAAAATGTTTCAAAAGTTTTGGAAAAGATAATTTCTGAAACCTTTCAAAATAATTATGTTAGGGTAATAAATGGTGGTGTAGAGATTTCTAAAAAATTACTTGAGGAAGATCTTGATTATATATTTTTTACAGGAAATCCTAACGTTGGAAAATATGTTATGAAAAAAGCTGCGGAAAAATTAATTTCCGTAACATTAGAACTAGGTGGTAAAAATCCAGCAATTGTTGATGCAACATATGAATTAGAAAAAACTGCTAAAAAAATTGCATGGGGAAAATTATTAAATGCTGGTCAGACGTGCATTTCACCGGATTATTTGTTAATAGAGAAAAAGATTAAAGATGAATTTATTTACTTATTAAAGATTTACATGGATAAGTTTAAAAAAGATATGGCAAATATTGTAAATCATCGACATATTGAAAGGTTGCAAGGTTTATTATCAAGCACAAGTGGAGAAGTTATATATGGTGGTGGTGTAAATGGATTAAGATTTGAACCAACAATTGTAGATAATGTGAAAATTGAAGATGTGTTGATGTGTGAGGAGATTTTTGGACCTATTTTACCTATTATTTCGTTTGAAAATAAAGAAGATGTATTTGAAATTATAAGCAAGAATCCATATCCTTTGGCTTTGTATGTGTTTTCAAATGATAAATATTTTTTAACAAGAATCTTTAAAATTCAAGCTGGTGGCATTTCTGTTAATGATACAATTACACACTTTGTGCCTGAAGATTTTCCTTTTGGTGGTATAAAAACAAGTGGAATAGGACGATATCATGGGAAATATAGTTTTGAAACATTTACTCATTATAAACCTATCTACAAAAAAGGTATTTTTGAATTTCAGGTTAGGTATCCTCCTTATAAAAGATTTAAATTATTCAGGAAATTATTGATAAAATAATTGTTTAAGCCCTCTTAATGAGGGTTTTTTTCTTAACATTTCTTAATATTTCTTAAAACAAGTTGAAAATTTTTTTGGGAAAATGTGTTTGGACACCAAATTTGGAGGTGATGTTATGAAAAAAGTTTTGGGATTTAGTATTTTACTTTTAACGGTTTTACTTTTCTCAGAGACTTTGGTTATAAAGGGTTCAAACACAGTTTTTCCCATTGCACAACTTTGGATAGAAAGGTTAAAAGAAATTTCTCCAGAGCTTGAAATTACTTTAGAGGGAGCAGGTTCATCTACTGGTATAGCTGCACTGTTTAACAAAACAGCGGATATTGCAAATTCTAGTAGGTGGTTAAAAGAAAGTGAACTGGAAAAGATGCACAGTATGGGAAGATATTTTATCCCAATAGTTATTGGTTATGATGGAATTGCTGTTATTGTAAATAGGAAAATAGATTTAGAGAATATTACTTTGGAAATGTTGAAAAAAATATATACAGGTAAAATAAGGTATTGGAATCAGATTGATCCAAATCTTCCAAAAAAACAGATACAAATTTATTCCAGAAATACTGCATCTGGTACATTTGAAACTTTTGAAAAAATAGTTTTAAAGAATGAAAAAATGGCTCCTTGGGTTAGAATGGTTGAAAGTACAAGATTTGAAGTTGAAAGCGTAGAGAAAAATCCGTATGCGATAGCTTATATTGGGATAGGTTATGTCACAGATGAGGTGAAAGTATTGAAAGTTGAAGGTATTTTACCAACAAAAGAAACAATATTAGATGGAACGTATCCAATTTCAAGACCTCTTTTTATGTTTGTAGATGCGACAAATGGATATCCTGAAGCTGGTGCGATTAAGAAATATATTACTTTTGGATTATCAAAAGAAGGTCAAGATTTGGTTGAAAAAGCAGGTTATATTTCTGCATATGGATTTTAGGGAGGTTTTCTATGAGAAATTTTAAATATTATTTTCAACTTTCATTAATATACATATTTGCGCTGATATCGATCGCGGCGCTTTTCTTTTTGATTTATTTTGTGGTTAAAGAAGCATTTCCAGCAATTATAACTTTGAAATTGAAACCTTTTACAAGTGTGTATTGGTATCCAACTTATGAACCACCAGAGTTTGGGATGCTTTCTCTAATAGTTGGAACACTTTTTTTAACCATTTTTTCTTCTCTAATTACTATTCCGTTAGGTTATTTAATTTCTTTCTACTTGCATGCTTATTCAAAAAAACGTGAAAAGATACTTATAAAATATATAATTTCAGTTTTATCTGGTATCCCATCTGTAGTAATTGGTGCAGCTATTTTAATGTATATATCACCAATATTGTTGGATATGGGAATTTGGACAACTGAAAATTTTTTACTTGCTACTTTAGGTTTGTCTTTGCTTGCTTTACCATATTCTGTAACTCTTATGGCTGAATCACTCGATAGTGTTGCGATAGAGCTTGAAGAAAGTGCATTAGCACTCGGTGCAAGTAAATTTATTACTACTTTAAAGATAACAACCAAATCTTCTATTAACGGTATTATAAATGCAATTATTTTAACATTTAATAGAATTATTGGAGAGACTATGGTTGTATTATTGGTAGGTGGTGGTGCAGCAATTATACCACGCTCTTTATTTGATCCCGTGAAACCATTAACAGCAGCAATAGCAAGTGAAATTGGAGAGGCTGGAGTTGGAAGTATGCATTATCATTCTTTGTTTTTAGCAGGGCTAATACTTTTGATTATATCTTTGCTTTTAACTTATTATGCAAAGAAAAGAGGTAGGTTAAATGGATAGAATAATATCAGTTATTTTTAGAATTATAACTTTTTTCGTTGTTTTGATAATATTTTTGTTAATTTTCAAAATAATATTTGATGGTGCAAGGTATTTTTCTGTGGATTTTTTTACAAAATATCCAACAGATGGTATGACAACTGGTGGAATATTTCCAGCAATATTAGGTAGTTTGTATATAGTATTATTAAGTATTGTTTTTTCAGTACCATTAGGTATATTTACAGGAATTTTTCTATCTGAGTACAAAGATAGCAAATTATCTAAAATAGTTGATTTAGCTGTGACCTCTTTAAGTGGACTTCCGTCAATCGTATTTGGATTGTTTGGTTACGCTTTATTTTCAATTGCCTTGGGGTTTGGGACATCAATTTTATCTGCATCATTAACGCTTTCATTAATGGCATTACCAGTTATTTCTTCATCTACCAAAGAAGCGCTATTAAGTTTACCAGTTGAATTAAAAGAATCTGCGTATTCACTTGGAGCCAAGAAAAATGAGGTGATTTTTAAAGTTTTAATACCTGCAGTAAAGACTAATATATTAACTGCATCGTTAATTGGTTTTGGAAGAACTATAGGAGAAACTGCTCCAGTTTTAGTAACGGGAGCAGTTTTCTACTCAACTTCTTTGCCAAAAAGTATATTTTCACCAGTTATGACATTACCTACACATATTTACTATTTAGTTGCTGCATATGGAAAAGACTCAGTTTGGATGGCTAGTGCAAGTTCTTCAGCTTTATTGATTTTTGTATTAGTATTGTATCTTATAGCATTTAAAGTTGGAGGTATGAGAAAATGAAAATTATAGAGATAAAAAATTTTTCAGCCTTTTATGGTGAAAAAAAAGTTGTTAAGAATGTGAGTTTTGATATCTTTAAGAACAAAATTACGGCAATTATTGGACCATCTGGTTGCGGTAAGTCAACTTTGTTAAGGAGTGTAAATAGAATTAATGATAATATTCCAGGATTTAAAATAGAAGGAAATATATATTTTGAAGGAAAGGATATATATGATGGCGATGTTGATGTAACGATTTTGAGGAAGAAAATAGGTATGGTTTTCCAAAAACCTGTACCATTTCCTATGAGTATTTATGATAATGTTTCATTTGGATTGAAGATTCATGGTATTAAACGTAAAGAAAAATTAGATGAAATTGTAGAAAAATCTTTAAAGCAAGCTGCTTTATGGGATGAGGTAAGGCAAGAGTTGAATGAGCCAGCAAGTGAATTATCAGGTGGTCAACAACAAAGACTTTGCATTGCAAGAACACTTGCAATTCAGCCAGAAGTTCTTCTCTTGGATGAACCAACTTCTGCATTAGATCCAATAGCTACTCAAAAGATTGAAGCATTACTTGAAAAGTTATCTGAATTTTATACAATAGCCATAGTTACACATAATCTATCACAAGCAATTAGAATTTCTGATTATGTTGCTTTTATGTATCAAGGAGAATTGATAGAGTTTGCTGATACTCCAACAATTGTTAAAAAACCACAACATAAGTTAACTGAGGCATACTTAAATGGTAAAATAGGTTAAGGGGTGATGTTATGGAATCATTGCACTTTGAACGTGAATATGCACTTTTAAAAGCAGATATTTCTAAGATGTTATCTCTTGTATCAAATTCTTTTGAAAGTGCTGTAGAATCTTTGGAGTTTTTGGATAGTAAAGGTGCAAGAAGTGTAATTGAGAAAGATGATGAGATAGATCAGTTAAATAGAAATATTGAGGAAAAGATTTATGAGATTATAGCAAGATATAATCCTCAGGGAAAAGATTTGAGATATGTAATTACAATGATTAAGTTTTCAAATAATTTAGAAAGAATTGCAGATCTTTCCTGTAACATAGCTGAAAAAGTTTTATATATAAATCGTAATGGGATAAAATATAGAATTATTGAGGAGATAAAAGAAATGTTTGGGGTTTCCTTGAAAATGTTACATGATACTTTTATTGCATTTTCAAAAAAAGATTTAAAACTTTTAAAGAAAATTTGGGATGATGATAAGAAACTTGACGATATCGAAATAAAGATTAGAGAAAAATCCAAAAAAACTTTAAAAGATATTGATGAGTTAATTTTAAATATTTTAATAGCCAGGGATTTAGAGAGAATAGGGGATCATCTTAACAATTTATGCGAAGAAATTGTTTATATTGAAACAGGTAAGGAGCTGAAGGAGCTAGAATTATGAAAAGGATATTAATAGTTGAAGATGATGAAACGTTACGCGATTTATTAAAAAGATACATAAAATCTGAAGGATATGAGGTAGATGAAGCAGAAAATAATTTTGAGATGAGAAAAAAACTCAGTAAGGAAAGGTATGATTTAGTTTTACTTGACATTATGTTGCCTGATGGTTTATCAACTGATGAATTGCCTGAAATAAAGGTTCTTTATCCAAAACTTGGTATAATTATAGTTTCAGCGAAAGATAACGATAGTGATAAAATATATGGTTTGGAAATTGGCGCAGATGATTATGTGACAAAACCTTTTAATCCTAGAGAGGTAGTTGCAAGGATTAAGGCATTTTTTAGAAGAATTTCAGGTGAAAGAGAAGTAATAAAATTTGGGCAATTGCAAATTTTTTGTGATGATTACCTAGTAAAATTGAATGATAAGATAATTGATTTTACTGCAAAAGAGTTTGAAATTCTTTGTCTTCTTGCAAAAAATCCCAATGTGGTTTTTTCAAGAGAAAGGATTCTAGACATTGTGTGGAAAGATGAATTTATTTCTGATAGAGTTGTTGATGTTCATATAAGTAATATAAGAAATAAGTTAGGAAAAGATAGTATAATAACTGTTAGAGGGGTGGGGTATAAATTTAATGCAAGAAAGTATAACGAATGATTTTAGTTTTTTTGATAATTTTGATGATGCGATAATTAAACTTGATTTTTTAAAAGTGAAAAATTCAAATAAGACTGCAAAATCCTTGGGTTTTTTCGAAGGAAATGAAATTTTAGATGTTTTTACATCAAATAAAATAGATGAAATAACTAGATGGATTATTTCAAACGAAAGTTTTAAAATAGAAGATAAATTTTACTTTTTTCAATTAACAGATGAAAGATTTGTACGAATACGATATTTTCAAAGTTATTTGTTTATTAAAGATTTAACTGAGAAAGTAAAGGTAAAAGAAGCAAAAGTAAATTTTACTACTTCCATATCTCATGAACTATTTACTCCACTTTCAGCACTAAAAGGAAATTTGTATTTTTTAAGGGAGAATATTTCAGATAAGTTTACTTTAGAAGTGTTAAATCAAATGGAAAAATCAGTTAGAAGAATGGAAAGAATAATTCGTCAGTTAAAAATTATTTCTATGTTGGAACTTGGAATGTATGAACCAAAAAATGATATTATTGATGTGGAAAAATTGATTAACGAGGTTTTAGATGAGTTTTCTGAAAAAATAGAGTCCAAAAAGTTAAAATTTTCTGTTGAATTTAAAATAGATGAAGTAAAATTTGATAGCTTTATGTTGTATACAATAATTAAAAACATTGTATCAAATGCAATAAAATATTCCTATGAGGAAAGTACAATTTATATTATTGTTGATAAAGAAAGTATAACTGTCAAAGATAATGGTATCGGAATAAAAAAAGAAGATATAAAAAAAGTAACCGAAAGATTTTATAGAAGCAAAAATGCCATAAAAATGGCGCCTGGTTCTGGTCTTGGACTTTCAATAGTAAAACATATATGTAATATTTTAGGATGTAAATTAGACATAAAATCGGATTATTTGATTGGAACAGAAGTTAAAATTTATTATTAATTATGTGATTTTGTAAAGATGTTATTGCTGCACCTAATTCAATATTATTTTCCAATCCTCTGTAAATAATAGGAATTGGGTCTTTTGTTATCGATAATATCTTTTTTTGAAGATTTTGCGAGAACCAAGGTGTAACGCCTTCACCTGTAAGAATAACTTTTTTTGGTGTAAGGATTTTATAAATGTTTATTATTGCAGCGGTTAAATATACAAATATATCTTGGTAAATTATTTCTGCTTTTTTATTTGAGTATTCGTATAGTTTTCTAAGTTCTGCTAAATCAGTTTCGTAATCTTCTTCGTTTTCAATAAAATCTGTTATTTTTAAATTCCTAAATTTGTATTTTTTTAGTGCTGCGTAATCTGAGGCTAATGTTTCAAGACAACCTATAGAACCACAATAACAAGTTTCATTACCACCTGCATAAAAATGTCCTAATTCTAAGATTTTTTTATGGTTTTTACTTGCAAAATCGATGGAATTTAGGTAACATGCGCCAATTCCCGTACCGTAGTTTATAACCAATATCCTTACTCCTTCATGATTTACAAATTCCTCTGTGGCAATAGCTTCAACATCATTTAAAGCAGTAAAATCTATATCTTTAAAATGTTTCTTTATAACCCTTTCTAGAGAAAAATTTTCAAGTTTTAGTATATACGAGTTTACAACGTTGTTGTTAACATTTCCCGAAAAGGCTATGCCAATGGATTTGATTTTATCTTTGTGATGTACTTTAGAAAGTATCTGGTCAATAAGTTTTGACACATTTTCGTTTCCCATATCGTTTTTTGTGATTTTAATGGAATTTTTTTCTAAAATTTCAAACTTTGAATTAAAAACAGTAGCACTAATATATTCCCTCCCAACCTTTATACCTAATGAATACCAATATTCTGGGTTTAGATGAAGGGAATGTTTGGGGCGACCAAGCCCCATTTCCTTTTCGTTAATAGTTAAAATGTACTTTTTTATTTTGTTTAGAGAATATGAGATTGTAGAAGGAGAAATTTTAAGTATTTCTTCGAGCTGTTTTCTAGTTAACGTTTTTTTATAAGAAGTTCAAGCAATATTTTTTGAGAAGTTGTTAGTTCCATCAAATCACCTCGCTAATTATTTTTAGATATCTTTTTAAATGGGAAGTTGTTAAAAAATGTTTTTTAACAACTTTTTTTGCATTTTTTCCCATTTCTTCTCTAAGTTTGCTATTTTTTATAATTTCAAAGATAGCATCTGCAAGCTCATTTATATTATACCTTAAAAATCCATTGTATCCATCAATTATCTGTAAATTAATTCCACCAACTGGCCTTGCAACAACAGGGTTACCTTTCCATAACATTTCAGAAATTACCAAACCAAATCCTTCCTTTGTAGCCGTATGAAGTCCTACTGTAGATATTGTCTGAAAAGCATTAACTTCCGGATGCCCCACACCTTTTAAGTCGGTTAAGAAGTGAATGTCTCTATCTGTGCCGGCGTATCTTAGTATATCTTCAAACAATATCCAGCCTTCTGGATCATCTTTTGCCATAGCTGAGACAATTAATAGCTGAATGTCTATTCTTTCTTTTAAGATTTTGTATACATTTATAGCACTCTTTAAATCTTTCCAAGGGTCAAATCTTGCTACAACTGTTATTATAGGTCTATTTAAATCAATACCGTACTTTTCAACAATTTCTTTTATTGTATTTTCAGATAGCTTTCTGTTTTTATCACTTAATGGATCAATACTTGGAGGAAATTCTACTGCAATGCTTTTAAATGGTTCTTGGAAGTATTCTTTTAAGTGAAATAATGCTTTTTTGTACTTTCTGTTTGCTAATGTAATAACTTTGTCCCATATTTTGAGATTTGGTGAAGATGTATCAATGTGACATCTCCAAATATAATTTCCATTCTTGAACATTGGAATTAAATATGGTTGTGGATCATGAATTATTACAACATCAGCATCAAGGTCTAACTTTTCAGCATTTTCTTTGTTTATTTTAACATAAAATTCCAATTCATCTTCGGATAGCTCTATATCTTCACCTTGAAAAGCGTTGTGTATTTTTTTTGTAATGTTGAAAAATTCCATTGGAGCTTCTAATACTTCCCACTGCGCATTCAATCCTAGGTTATTCATCAACGGAATAAGGGTGTACAAAAGTTCTGCAACTCCTCCACCATAAGACGTAGCATTTACATGAATAACCTTTAGATTTTTTAAATTTTTAGCAAGTTCAATTAATTCTTCAACGTCATTTTTTGAAATAAATTCATAATCTTTAATGCTTTTTTGGGGAAGTTTTACCTTCATATTTTTCAGCCTCCTATTTTTTTGAATTTCGAAATAATTATAACATATTAATAATAGATGAAAAATTACAATATATTGAGTTATTTTTATCGAAAATAAAATAGTTTATTTTAAATACTATAAATAAAGAATAATATATTATTTCTGAATAAATTAGATATCATTAAATGATTTTATGAAACGTTTCCAATATAAATTATAGTTGTTTATATCAATTTATTCATTTTGAAAATTGTTTAATGAAAAAAATCTATTTTACACATAAGTTTCCAAATTTGTGCAAAATATGTTAATATAAATTCGAACTTAAAAAAAAGGAGGTGTTCTTTTAATGAAAAGATTAGTTGTTTTAGGCATTTTATTGTCACTTTTTGTATTATCGCTTGGAATTACTACAATTACTATGACATCCGGTGGTGTGGGAAAAGAACTTGAAGTTTTATACGCACAGCTAAAAGAGTTTATGAAGGAAAATCCTGATATAGTAGTTACTGTTATTCCAATGCCAGATTCTTCTACAGAAAGACATGATTTGTATGTTACGTATTTGGCTGCAGGAGAAAGTGATCCTGATGTGTTAATGTTAGACGTAATTTGGCCTCCAGAATTTGCTCCATTTTTAGAGGATTTAACAGATGATTATCAATACTTTGAACTTGATAAGTTTTTACCAGGTACAGTTAAATCTGTTACAGTAATGGGAAGAATTGTTGCAGTTCCATGGTTTACTGATGCAGGCCTTTTGTATTACAGAAAAGATTTACTTGAAAAATATGGATACAAAAAACCACCTGAAACATGGGATGAATTGGTTGAGATGGCAAAAAAGATTTCACAAGCCGAAGGTATAGAAGGTTTTGTTTGGCAAGGTGCAAGATACGAAGGATTAGTATGTGATTTTATGGAATATTTATGGTCTTTTGGAACAGATGTTTTAAATGAAAATGGAAATGTTGTAGTCAATAATCCTAAAGCGGTAGAAGCATTGCAATTTATGGTAGATTTAATTTACAAAAATAGAATTTCTCCTGAAGGTGTAACAACGTACATGGAAGAAGATGCAAGAAGAATTTTCCAAAGTGGTAATGCAGTATTTATGAGAAATTGGCCATATGCATGGTCGCTTGCAAATTCCGATGATTCACCTATAAAAGGAAAAGTGGGTATTGCACCACTCCCAAAAGGTCCTGGTGGTAAACACGCAGCAACATTGGGTGGATGGAATTTAGGAATTAATGCAAATTCTTCACCAAAAGAAAAAGAAGCTGCAAAGAAATTAATTAAGTTCCTTACAAGTCACAATCAACAATTGTATAAGGCAATTAATGCAGGGCAAAATCCAACAAGAATGGCCGTATATGAAGAGCCAAAATTGAAGGAAGTTAATCCATTTATGGTCGAGTTGTTTGATGTATTCATTAATGCTCTTCCAAGACCAAGGGCAGTAAATTACGCGGAAATTTCTGATGCAATTCAAAGACATATTCACGCGGCCTTGACAAGACAGGTTACACCTGAACAAGCTATAAAAGATTTAGAGAAGGAGTTAAAAATGCTTATAAAATAATGGGGGGTTATCCCCCCTAGTTATTGATGTGAGGTGGTAAAAAATGCATAAAAAAGAACCAATTGTAACTTTTTGGATGATTTTTCCAGCAATATTTGTTATTTCTGTAATAGCATTTTTTCCGCTTTTTAAAACTTTTTACGATAGTTTTTTTGATTTTGGTTTGAACCCAAGATTTCCCAAGGAATTTGTTGGGTTTGGAAATTATATAAAGCTCTTTAACGATTCAAGGTTTTGGGATTCTTTAAAAACAACAGTTATTTTTACTGTTATTTCAGTTTCACTTGAAACAATTTTGGGGCTTTTGATAGCGTTAGTTGTTCATCAAAATTTTAAATTTAGAGGGGCAATTAGAGCGGCTATGCTAATTCCTTGGGCAATTCCAACAGCGATTTCTTCTCAGATGTGGAGATGGATGTTTAACGATCAATTTGGGATTATTTCAAGATTATACGAGGCTTTAGGAATTATAGAACCTGGAACACCAATTTTGGGAAGACCTGGGCTTGCCTTGTGGGCGATAATTCAAGTTGATGTTTGGAAAACCACACCTTTTATGGCGTTGTTGATTCTTGCGGGATTACAACTTATACCTGAACAATTATATGAAGCTGCCAAAATTGATGGTGCAAACATGTTACAAAGATTTTTTGAAATAACATTACCACAAATTACGCAGACAATTGGTATTGCGTTAATATTTAGAACATTAGATGCTTTAAGGGTTTTTGATGTTGTTTATGTTATGACAAGGGGAAGTGTAGGAACTGAAACGTTATCTGTTTATAATAGATCACTTCTGATGGATAGGGCATTTACAGGAACATGGTTTGGTTATGGTTCGAGTCTTTCTGTGATTATATTTTTATTGATATCTGTATTTGCCGTAATTTATATTAAATCACTAAAATTGCAGATAGACTAGGGAGTGATAATATGAAAATGAAAAAGATATTATATAAGTTTTTTTTATACATTGCGGTTGTGTTAATCTTTGTTTGGTGTGTATTTCCATTTTATTGGGCAGTAATTTCTTCGTTAAAACCCGACAAAGATTTATTTGAATTAAACCCTTCTTTGTTCCCTAAAAGAATAACCTTTGAAAATTATATAAAGGTTTTTACTGAAAGACCTTTTCATATAAATATTTGGAATAGTATTGTTGTATCTGGAATAACAACAATACTATCATTGGCAATTGGTTCACTTGCTGGCTATGCTATTGCTAGGTTCAAATTCAAAGGAAAAGTTGTTGTGATGTCTTTGATTTTAGCAGTTAGTATGTTTCCACAAGTTTCTATTTTAGGTTCGTTGTTTGTTATTTTAAGAAAATTAAAGTTAATTAATACTTATGCAGGGCTTATATTACCATATGTATCTATGACATTGCCACTGACTACTTGGATTTTACAAAATTTCTTTAGAGAACTTCCAAGGGAAGTGGAAGAATCGGCGGCAATAGATGGTTGTTCAAAGCTTAGAACATTATGGTCGATTGTTTTGCCAATGGCTGCACCGGGGCTTGTAGCTACTGGGCTTTTAACGTTTATCTCAGCATGGAATGAATTTTTGTATGCTTTAACGTTTATGCAAAGACCAAATAAATATACTGTTCCAGTTGCAATTGCTTTGTTTAAAGGAGCATCTCAGTATGAGATTCCTTGGGGACAAATTATGGCTGCTGCAGTTATTGTTACTACACCTCTAGTCATTTTGGTACTTATTTTCCAAAAAAAGATTATAGCAGGTCTTTCCGCAGGTTCAGTTAAAGGATAGAATTTAAATAAATGTAATACTTTGCAATCAGTTTTTGATTGCAATTTTTTGTTGTTTTCTAAAATTTAATTTATTCTTAATTGTTTCAAAAGCTAAAGAAGTGGTATAATTTTATTGAGTTTTTTATTTATGAGGTGAGTATATGAATTTGGGAGTTATAAAATGTTTGAAAGATAAATCAAAAAAAGATTTAAGGATTTTGTATGCATCGGAAGAATTTTTGCAATTTTTAAACGTTAATGAAATATCAATATTTGATGATATTTCATCTAGATTAGATGAGGATATAGTAAAAAAAATTAAAAATTTAATGTTTTTAAATAAACCTAGTCGATTATTTGTTTATTCTGTAAATTTTAGTGGTTTTATTGAAATAACTGTTATTCCAGAAGGTGATTTTTGTTGGATTGTGTTTAGTGATTTGTCTGAATTTTTGAAAAAACAGTATGAAATGAATAGATTAGATTTTTTTAATAAATTGGAGCTTGAATTATTATCTGTTTTTATAGATCCAAAAGATATCTTTGAAGTTTATAATTCATTAGTAGAGAAATTTATGAAAATTGATGGCGTATATTCAGTTGGAATTTTTCGTGTTGAAAATGGTGTAGTAAAAGAAATTTCTTCATCTAAAAATTTCGTTTATTCGGATAATCTTGAGTTAAAGCTTACGGAGATATATAAGAATGGTAAATATTATATTGAAAAAATTAATGGAAAATATGTTTTATTTTTTCCTATTTACCATTCAAATATTGTTATTGAGATAGTAATTTTTGAATTAGAGGATAAAAAGTTTTTTGATGAATATTTGCTTAATTTTTTAAAGGAGATTGAAGTTGCTATCTCAATGACTATAGATAGGATTTCTTTAAAAAATGAGATTTCACGTAAAAATCATCAATTATTGGAAGCAATAGATGATATTATTGAAGTTATGTCAAAAATAGTTGAATTAAGAGATCCGTACACTGCGGGACATCAGAAAAACGTTTCTAGGCTTTCATATGAAATTGGAAAAAGATTAGGTTTTGACAATGAACGATTACTTATTTTAAAATATGCAGCGTTGGTTCATGATATTGGTAAAATTGGTGTTCCTATTGAAATTTTAGTTAAACCTTCAAAGCTTTCTGACTTAGAATTCAACTTAATTAAGGAGCATCCAAAAATAGGTTATAATTTGTTATCTGATTTAATTTCACCTTACGATAAAATAAGTGAAATTGTACTTCAACATCATGAAAGAATAGATGGAAGTGGTTATCCATTTGGATTAAAGGGAGATGATATCTTGATGGAATCAAAAGTTATAGCAGTAGCTGATACTGTTGATGCAATGATATCTCATAGACCGTATAGACCTTCTTTGGGATTGGAAAAAGCAATTGTTGAATTAAAAAATAATGCAAGAAAAAAATATGACGAGAAAGTTGTTGAAGTATGTCTAGATTTGTTTAATGAAGGTTTTAAATTTTATTGATTTTATAAAGGGAGGTGGAAGTATATGAGCTTAAAAGTAAAAATTTTGTTGATGGTAATGATACCTTTCTTGGTTTTGTTTTTTATGGGGTTTTTTACGGTAACTAAGATTAATAGCTATAAAAACTTAACCTTGCAAGTTGTTGATAATTTTGCAAGTGCATTTCAGACAAACAAAATGTTGGATGAAATTTTAATGTCAATAAAAGAAAACAAAAGTATAAATGATTTGTTAGCGCAAATTGAAGAGATACTTACTGATAATAATTTAAAAAAGGAATTTTTGGTTCTTAAATATAAAATAGTGAATGGGACTGTAAATGAAAGGGAAATAGAAGATTTTAAAACAAAGTTCTATAGATTAATTGAGGAAGACAAGCAGAAAATTATTCAGACCCAAGAGAATCTTGAAAGTTTTTCAAATGTGATGTTAATTTATTTACCGATAATAATTTTGATTATATCAGCATTTGTAGTGTTGTATCTCTTGTCTAAAATTTTGAAATATTTAAATCCGGTTATAGAAGCATCACGTTCATTAAAAAATAACGATTTAACTATTAAAATAACAAGAACAAATAGTAAGGATGAATTTGGGATTATGTTGGATGAATTTAAATCTTCAATAGAATATTTAAGGGAAAATCTCAAACAAATCCAAGAAGAAGCACTGTTTGTTTCGGAAAATATAGAGGTGGTAAGTGATGAAATTGAAGATGTTACAAATCAAACAGTTGAGACTACGAATAATTTAATGAGTATTTCTCAAAGTGTTGAAGCTATTTCAGCAAGTATACAGGAAACAACTGCAGGTGCTCAGGAGATAAGTTCTGCAACTAAGCATATAGCCGATAGTGCACAGGATTCTGCTATTTTTGCCGAAAAGAGTTCTGAGAACGCAAAAGAAGCTGGAAAAATATTGAGAAAAGTTATTAATAGTACCAAGATAATAGCTGATTCTACAAGAGATGTTGAGAGGGTTGTGGAAAGTTTTAGCAAAGGTGCACAGGATATTACGCAATTTATTGAAACAATAAATCAAATTGCTGAGCAAACAAATTTGCTTGCGTT
This sequence comes from Thermosipho melanesiensis BI429, assembly GCF_000016905.1. Lineage (GTDB taxonomy): Bacteria > Thermotogota > Thermotogae > Thermotogales > Fervidobacteriaceae > Thermosipho > Thermosipho melanesiensis. The sequence goes on along the minus strand of NC_009616.1, from coordinate 1,800,239 downwards.
AAATGCAGCAATAGAAGCTGCAAGAGCGGGAGAGGCTGGAAAGGGTTTTGCAGTAGTTGCGGATGAAATAAGAAAGTTGGCGGAAGAAAGTAAGATTGCTTCTGAAAAAATAAAAGTTGTTGTTGATGAAATTGGCAAGATAGCAGCAGATGCAAGAAATGTTTCCAATGAAATTACTGAACACGTTAAAGAAGGAGCAAAACTTGCCGATCAAGCTGATGAAAAATTGAATGAAATAATTGCTGCAATAGATAAAATAAATGAAATGCTTCAAAATATTGCCGCATCCGTTGAAGAACAAACAGCGGCTGTGGATGAAATAGCAACGGCGATGACAGATAATGCAAAGAATGTTGAAAATATTAATGCTAGTATAGAAGAAATAAATAGTTTGATGGAAGAGACAACGGCAAATGCTGAAGAGATAACTTCTAGAGTTAAACTTATTCGAGAAAACGTAGTACAGTTAAAGAAAATCGTTGCAAGGTATAAGATTTAGGTGGTTAATTTTAAGATATGATTTGATATGAACAAACCCTTCCGTAAGTTTCGGAAGGGTTTGTTTTAAAATAACTCTATTTATGTATACTCAAGCATAATAAAGTATAAAAGAGAATAAATAAGATAAATTTTTATAATTATACGGAAATTTAGTTGATAATTTCATTTTTTTTGGATATACTTTTAATGGGATATTAGAAATAGAGGAGGTGGATTTATGGCAAAGAAAAAAGTTATTATTATGGGTGCAGCAGGTCGTGATTTTCATAACTTTAACGCTTATTTTAGGAATAATCCAGATTATGAAGTTGTAGCATTTACAGCAACGCAAATACCAGATATTGAGGGAAGGGTTTATCCTGCGGAATTAGCAGGAGAATTATATCCAAATGGTATTCCCATTGAACCAGAGGAAAAGTTGGTTGAATTAATAAAAGAACATAAAGTTGATGAAGTAATTTTGGCATATAGTGACCTTCCACACCAATACGTTATGGAAAAAGCTGAAATTGTTTTAGCCGCTGGTGCTGATTTCAAATTAATGGGTCCAAACAATACCATGATTGAATCTACAAAACCTGTAATTTCAGTTTGTGCCATAAGAACAGGTTGTGGAAAAAGCCAAACAACAAGAAGAGTTCTTGATATTTTAAGAAGTTTTGGCAAAAAAGTTATTTCCATTAGACACCCAATGCCATATGGTGATTTAGTTGCACAGAAAGTTCAAAGATTTGCTGATTATTCTGATTTAGATAAACATAAATGTACAATAGAAGAAAGAGAAGAATACGAACCACACATTGATAGAAAGAGTGTAATTTATGCAGGAGTTGATTATGAAGCAATATTAAGAGCAGCAGAAGCTGAAGATCCAGATATTATTCTTTGGGATGGAGGAAATAATGATTTTCCATTCTATAAAACAGATCTTTTAATTACCGTAGTTGATCCACACAGACCTGGTCATGAAATTGCTTATTATCCAGGTATGTCTAACTTGTTAATGGCGGATGTTATTGTAATAAATAAGGAAGAAACTGCTGATATTGAAGGAATTGAAAAGGTAAGAAAAAATATTGAAAAATGGAATCCAAATGCAATTGTTGTAGATGCTGCATCACCAATTTTTGTAGAAAATCCTGAAGAGATAAAAGGTAAAAGGGTTCTTGTAGTAGAAGATGGTCCAACTCTAACTCACGGTGAAATGAGATATGGGGCAGGTTATGTTGCAGCAAAAAAATTTGGAGCAGCTGAAATCATTGATCCAAGGCCATATGCTGTTGGTTCTATTGTGGATACTTATAAAAAATATTCACATCTTGATATGATTCTTCCAGCAATGGGTTATGGAGAAAAGCAAATGAAAGAGCTAGAAGAAACAATCAATAGAGCAGATGTTGATTTAGTAATTATAGGTACTCCTATTGATCTTAGAAGAGTTACAAAATTAAATAAACCAGCAGTTAGAGTAACTTACGAATTACAAGAAATCGGAAAGCCAACCCTTGAAGACATAATAAAAGAATTTTTGCAAAAGAAAGGATTGTTATAATAAGCGGGGGGGTCCCCGCTAATTTTAGCGGGAGGGGTTAAAATGGGAATGAATTTAAAAGGAAAATCGTTATTAACCTTACTTGATTTTTCTACAGATGAAATAAGGTATTTGTTAGATATATCAAAAACATGTAAAGCTGATAGTAGAGCAGGAATAGTTCATCAAAGATTTAAAGGAAAAACACTTGCAATGATATTTGAAAAAAGATCAACAAGAACAAGGGTTGCTTTTGAAACGGCATTTGGTGAGGAAGGTGGACATCCATTATTTTTATCAACGCAGGATATTCAGCTTGGAGCAAAAGAGTCTATAGAGGATACGGCAAGAGTATTAGGAAGAATGGTAGATGCGATAATGTTTAGAGGTTTTAAACAAGAAACAGTTGAAATTTTGGCAAAGTATTCTGGTGTGCCTGTTTACAATGCATTAACTGATTTATATCATCCAACGCAAGTTTTGGCTGATTTGATGACTATCGAAGAAAACTTTGGGAGATTAAGGGGTATAAAACTTGTATTTATGGGTGACGGAAGAAATAATATGGCTAATTCATTGATGATAGGTTCTGCAAAAATGGGATTGCATTACGTAATCTGTTCACCAAAAGAATTAAGACCAAATGAGGAATTGACAAAAAAATGTATGGAAGTTGCAAAAGAGACAGGGGCGGTAATTGAGTTTACGGACAATGTTGATGAAGCAGTTAAAGGTGCAGATGTAATTTATACGGATGTTTGGGCTTCTATGGGTGAAGAATCAAAAGCAGAGGAAAGAAGAAAACTTCTCATGCCTTACCAAGTAAATGAAGAAGTTATGAAAAAGACCGGTAAACCAGAAACTATATTTATGCATTGTTTACCAGCAGTAAAAGGTGAGGAAGTAACTTTTGATGTTATTGAAGGTCTCCAAAGTAGAGTTTGGGATGAAGCTGAAAACAGGAAACATACGATAAAAGCTGTTATGTTAGCAACGATATAAAAGATTATTTTTTTGTCCCCCAAGCTTATAGCTTGGGGGTTTTTTATTGTTGGATTGTGTTATAATATTTTTGGACAAAGGAGGTGTGATTATTTCTAAAGAAATTTTAAAAAAGTTAGTGGATATTTTGGTTATTTCCGATTTAGTGGAATTTGAGGTTCTTCACAGTTCTTATCCATATAATAAAGTAAAAGAGATATATACGATTTTTTTGAGACAAAATAAATTAAATTTATTGGAAGGTACTGAAGAATTTTTATTTGAATATGAAGCCGAAAATTTTGAAGTTAAGGTAACAAGAGAAGGATATAAGTACATTTTAGCGTTTGTAAAAATAGATTGTATTTTAAGTTTAAAGCTAAATTCAAAAATGTTTTATGTTTTAGATAAAATAGTTAACAATTATCTAGATAAGTGGTTGAAAGTTGGTTTTGACTTAACAGAGAACTATAGCCCCCTTACAGATTTGTTTGTTGAAAATTTTAAAAACGTTGATGGAGCGCTATTTTCAATTAAAGAAGGTGATGTACTTAAAATAAAGGGCGCTTCTGGCTTTGATTATGAGATTATGAGAGATGTTACTTTTACAATAGATGAGGTTTATTCAAAAAGGCTTGAGGGACCACTTGTAGTAAGACTTGATGATGTTGTCGATGAGTATTATTTAAATGTAAACAATGAAAAGGTAAGCAAAGTGGAATTTTTAATGAAAAATGCTCATTTAAGTAGGATTTTGGTTATGCTTTCAATACCATTTTATAAAAATGGTGAGATTTTTGGCTTTGTTTCTTTGTATAGTTTTGAAAATGAATTGGCTTTTGAAAATGAAGTATATTTAGATTTTGCAAATACGCTTTCTAAATTGTTTACAATGGCATTTAATAGAATTTAGCCCCCATTTAGGGGGTTAAAGTTCTTCTAATATTTTTAAATTATTTTTAAATCTCAGTTTTAATATATGTTTTAAGGTTTCAATATTTGAATCACCTGTTTCAAAGAGAACAAGATAAGTGTTTTGAGATAATTTAACGTAAAAATCGCTTTTTCTAATTTTGTCTTTAATGTTTTCTGTGGTTTTTATAATAAGAGGGTAAAACATTGGATTTCGCCTTTTTTTGTCCATTGCTATCAATTTTATGGCAAGTTCCATTTGAATTTCATTTTTTGTAGGAAGATTTTGTATTTCGAAAATATTTTCATCTTTTATATTTAATTGTTGGGTAATTAATAAAACTTGCATTTCACAAAGTTCTCTAAATGGTATGATCCAGTCGAAATCAAGATCTCTTAATAATTCTCCTGTATAAATTTTTGTAATCTCATTTAAAACCTTTTCGGAAGGTTTTTTTTCTGCAAGTTTTTGAAATTGCAGATAGTCACATTTTAGTTTTTTGGTATCAAGAAAAATTTGATTTTTTTCTATTTTTAACTCTTCTTTTGTAATGTTTAAACCCTTTCTTATCATATACAATAATGTGTTTAAGTTTTTTCTAGAATATGACTCTTCATAACCTTCAAAAAAAATATCAAGTATTTCGTTTACGAAAACTTTTCTTTTGTTATTCAATATGAGATAGTATAATATATATTCGGCTTTTTTACTATTTAATAAAATTTTTTCGTTTTTCAAATAAATTCCATATTCTCCAAACATTTTTATGTACATTTAATCCCCCCATTCTGTTTTTTTCATTTGTGTATATTTTATCATATTTAAGGTATAATTTTAACATATAATTATAAATTTTAAAAGATTTTAATTATTTTAACAAAAAGAGGTGTAAAGATGATTCAAGAAATTAGAAGTATAAAAGACAAAGCTAAAGAAATGGTTGAAGAAAGATGGAATGAGTTTGTGGAACTTGGTAGAAATGGTTCAGAAATTGATTTATTTTCAGAACTATCATTTTGTGTTTTAACTGCTAATTGGTCGGCAAAAGGTGGTATAATAGCACAAAAAGAAATTGGAGAAGGTTTTTTTACATCTGATTTAAAAGAACTTGAAAATGCTTTAAGGAAAGTAGGTCATAGGTTTCCAGTAGCGAGAGCTAGGTATATTTTTGAAAATAGATGGATAGTTGGTAAAATTAGAAAGATTTTATCTCTTCCAATTAAAGATGCTAGAGAGTATTTGGTGAAAAATGTTAAGGGAATTGGATGGAAAGAGGCATCTCATTTTTTAAGAAATGTTGGAATTTGTAATATTTCAATACTTGATAAGCATGTTTTAAGGTTATTGTACAAATATGGGTATATTGAGGATGTTCCAAAGGGTTGGAGTAAGAAAAAATATCTTGAGATTGAAAAAATTTTTATAGATATTGCTGAAAAGTTTGAAGAGTGTCCTGGAAAATTTGATTTGTATTTGTGGTATTATTTAAAGGGGAAAGTGGAAAAATAGGAGGAAAATGTTATGAGAATATCTGAAAAGTTATACAAAAAAGCACTTGAATATATTGATAATGAAATTTATTTAGAAGATTATATTATTGGGTATGGTTTAACTTCAGCAGTTTTAAGTGATAATAGTTGTGGAGTAAGTTATACACTTAGAGAAGATACTTTGGGAAAATGTGAGGAGTTTTTTAAATGTACTTCAAGTTCAGGAAATCCAACAAGTAAAATTAATGTGGGTATGAAAGTTAATGAAATTTTGAAAATTGGCTTATTTTCTTCTGATCCTTTTACACGTTCAGTTGGATATGCAACACTTAATGCTATTTTACAGAACAATATGAAAAATTATGAAAAAGGAGATATAATAGAATTTTTGGAGGTTTCTTTTGAAGATATTGTTGGGATTGTTGGGAAAATAGATCCTTTAATAGAGTATTTAAAACCAATTGTATGGGATGTTTTGGTTTTTGATAGAAATAGAAATGGGAGTGAAGAAATATTACCTGATTGGTCTATAATTGAGCTTTTACCCAAATGCTCTGTGGTAATAATAACTGGAGCAGCTGTTATTAATGGAACTATTGATTGGATTTTGAAGTACGTAAATACAGATAGAATAGCAATTGTTGGGCCTTCAACTCCACTTGTAAAAGATATTTTCCCAGTTAAAATACTTGCAGGGGTGAAAATTTTGGATTCAAAAAAGCTATTTAAGTTAATAGCTCATGGTGCAGGTACTAAGAAAATAGTTGCAGAAAAAGTTGTTGAAAAGATTGTTCTAAAGGAGGGATAAAATGGATAAAAAATTGTTGAAAATTTTGAGGAGTTTTCAAAAAAACGAGATAACAGAATACTATGTTTATAAATTATTAGCTAAAATTACAAGAGGAAGTAACAGGAAAATTTTACAAGAGATAGCAGGTGATGAACTTAAACATTATAGCATTTTGAAAAATTATTCAAATAAAGATGTAAAACCAAAGTACTTAAAAATTATCTGGCATTTGATACTATTTTTTATATTTGGGATTACATTTTCGTTAAACGCAATGGAAAAGGGTGAAGAAAAAGCACAAGAAAAATATAAAGTTTTGAAAGATGAAATTACTGAAATTGAAAAAATTATTTTGGATGAAAATATTCATGAAAAAAAGTTGTTGAGTTTAATTGATGAGGAAAAGGTAAAATACATAAGTTCAATGGTATTAGGTTTAAATGATGCATTGGTTGAGCTTACGGGTACGCTTGCTGGCTTAACTTTTGCTTTTCAAAATTCAAAATTGGTTGCATTGTCTGGTTTAATCACCGGAATTGCGGCATCTTTTTCTATGTCTGCATCAGAATATCTATCTCAAAGAGCTGACGAAAATGCACAAAATCCCATAAAATCTGCAGTATATACGGGAATTGCGTATATTTTTACGGTATTTTTACTTGTTTTACCTTACTTAGTTCTATCCAATCCATTTTTTGCTTTGATTTTCTTACTTTTTATTGCTTTAATAATAATTGTGTTTTTTTCGTATTTTGTTTCAGTTGTTCAAGATAAAAGTTTTAAAATGTATTTTCTGGAAATGTTTTTGATCAGTTTTGGAGTAATGGGTGTTTCGTTTGTTATAGGTATTATAGCAAAAAAATTATTTAACATAGAAATTCTTTAGTTATTTACTTTTCTATTTCTAAGATATTCTACTAATGAGAACAATAGAATAACAATTAGGGAATATAATGTATTTAGAGCTCTTGCTTCTGGTATCCTTCTTGAACTTAAAAGTCTATATATTGATATTGAAAGTGTTGAAATCGGAGGTTGGCTTATTGTTATTGTTGCGGACATTTCTCCAATTGAAAGTGTTAATGCATAAAAAAAGGCAGTTAATATGTGATATTTTACTTGTGGGATTTTTATTTTAAATACTAATTCAAAGGTGTTTGCACCATCAAGTAATGCAGCCTCAATAGAATATTTGTTTATGGCTTTCCAACCGCTTGAAATAATTCCGTATACTATAGGAAGGGTTATGAATGAATGTATAATGGGAATGGAAATAAATTGATTTATATTTAGGGATATGTAAGAAAAAGCCAGTGTAACTGGGGAAATTGCAGCAGGTAGAAACATTATATATTGAAGTTTGTTTTTTGAAGAACTGGCTATAGAAATTAGAACGGAAATTACAGATGAAGTTATGGCAAAGAAGGCTGTATATATTATCATTGAAGAAAGATTTGTACCTACATATCTTCTCAAATCAAGTGTAATTAATCTTTTGAAATTTTCAAAGCCTAATTTCCCACCGTATTCTATAAATCCTGAAATTAATGAATAAAATAGTGGAATGAAAACAAAAATTATAGCAATAAAGAGATAGAAATAACCCCATATGGGAAATTTATCTTTTAATGATTTCCCGGTTTGAAATACTTCTTTCTCAAAGGTTAAAATATAAGAAACAATTGAAATGAAAAATATTTGGAATATAGAGAGTGCAAATGCACTTTTAAAATCAAAAAGTATTTTTGTGTACATATATATGGCAACTTCTATTGTAGAATATTTTATTCCGCCAAGTATTAGGGCAACTGAAAAACTGGTAAATGTGTATACATATGTTAAAAGAAAAGCTTTTATTATTGAAGATGTTAGTAATGGAAGTTCAATAGTGAAAAATATTTTCAAATTTTTTGCACCATCCATTTTAGCAGCTTCAATTAAACTTGAATCAATTTTTTCCCAAGTTTCTCCAACAATTCTAATGTAGAGAGGAAAATTATAAAATACATGACCTAATATAATTGCTGTAAAAGTATACAATATCCTTTCTCTAAAACCAAACAGATTTAAAAGGCGCGTTATTAGTCCGTTTTTTCCAAATGCCATGAGAAAACCTATACTCATTGTAACACCAGGGAGTATAAATGGTATTGAAGAAAGTATTCTAAATATAGAATTAAAAAATTTGTTGGTTTTTGTTCTAGCAATAATATATGCTCCAGGAAGTCCAAGTAGAAGAGTAAAAAAGGATGATAAAAATGCCTGAAAGATAGTAAACCTCACTATATTTGAATGTTCGCGTATGACATTAAAATTGGCACCACCAAATTTGTAAAACAAGAAAAATAAGGGGACGAAAAGTCCCCCAATTACAAATAGGAATGATATTATCCACCAATTACTTCTTTTGACCATTCTTTTAATATCTCCTCTTGTTTTTCGTAGATTTTAGGCTCTAATTTTAAAATCTTATTTATTTGTGGAACATACTTAAAGGCTTCAGGAGTATTTACTTCTGTAACTGGAAGCATCCATTGGTTTAATGGTACTTTTTCTTGGAAATCTTCCATTAGGATAAATTCCAAAAACCTTTTTGCAAGTTCCATGTTTTTAGTGCCTTTTACAATAGAAGCATATTCTATTTGAACACATGCACCGTCATCGAGTATAACAGGAACATAGATAATTTCACCGTAGTTGTGATAACTATATGCACCATCAGTTGCATAGCTTACCATTATGTCCGCTTCACCTGATTCAAGCATTTCGAATGCTTCATCCCATCCAGGGGTTATTGTTAAAATATTTTCTTTAAATTTCTTCCAAAAGTCTAAGTAATTATCTTTATATACTGCAATTGTCCAAAGTAAAAAACTTAAACCTGTACTTGAAGTTCTTGGATCTTGTACTACTATCCGATTTTTAAATTTTTTACTGAGCAAGTCAGAAAAACTCTTTGGTGGATTTTTTACTGTGTTTCTATTGTATACTATTGCAATTGCTCCAAAATCGTATGGAACACCGTATTCATTTAATAATTCTGGATATTTTAGAAGTGATTTGTTTATTGGCGTGTATTTTTCAAGTAAGTTTTCTTTAATTGCACGAAACAATAAAGCTTGATCAAGCCCTATAATTACATCTGCCTTTGGGTTCTGCTTTTCAAGGATTAATCTAGAAAGGACTGAACCAGCATCACCAAATGATCTTAAATCCACTTTACAACCATACATTTTTTCAAATATAGGCACTACTTCATAACCAATGCCTGATACAAAACTGTCATATGTGTATACAACTAATGTTTGAGTTGAAAAGTAGAAAGCACTAATTAACAAGATTAATAGTACTATAATTTTTTTCATAACTTCACCTCCTAAAAAAAATTCCCTCCAAATGGAGGGATAATTTCCCATCCCTCCGCCGGTATTACCCGGTTCAGGTTCTAAGGGTCGAAGACTTCCGTCTTCCTCTCAGCCCCGGCTTATGGAGCTCCCCTTGGGTAATTTTATTATATACCAATGTTATTAAGTAAAAAACGTATATATATTACATAATTGTTAACTTTATTATGTGAGTTAAGTTAATAGAAATATTTATTGTAATATAATTGTTACATATATTTTTTTGTATGTTATCAATTGTGTAGGAAATTTTAATTGAAAAAAGAAAAAAGTATAATATACTAGTTAAAGGAAAGAAGGAAGGTGATTTGGTTGTTTGAAGGTTTACAAGAAAAACTTTCAAAAGCATTCAAAACTTTGTCTGGAAAAGGGAAAATTACCGAGAAGAATATAAAAGAAGCGATAAAAATAGTTAAATTATCTTTGTTGGAAGCAGATGTAAATTATAAGGTAGTTAAGGAATTTATTGAAGATGTAAAAAAGAAAGCATTAGGCGAAAAGGTTTTAAGATCTCTAACGCCTGATCAGATGTTTATAAAGATTTTAAGGGATGAGTTAATTAAATTAATGGGAGAAAAACAACCTTTGAAAATGATACATTCACCATCGTATATTATGATGGTAGGTTTGCAAGGTAGTGGTAAGACGACCAGTGCTGCAAAATTGGCAAATTTATTAAAGAAGAAAGGCAGAAAACCTTATTTGGTGGCTGCAGATACATACAGACCTGCCGCAATTGATCAGCTTATTACTTTAGGTAAGAAAATAGACGTACCTGTATATTGCGGGGATAGAAAACATCCAATAAAAATAGTTGAAGAGGCACTAAAAGAAGTAAAAGATAGTGGATATGATGTTGTAATTTTTGATACCGCGGGAAGATTACACATTGATAATGAAATGATGAATGAGTTAGTAGAGATAAAAGAAATATTATCACCAGATGAAATACTCATGGTAGTTGATGCGATGACGGGGCAAGATGCTGTAAATTCTGCAAAAACCTTTAACGAAAAGTTAGATGTTACTGGTTTTGTTGTAACAAAGATGGATGGAGATGCACGTGGTGGAGTAATTTTGTCAATTAGATATGTAACCAATAAACCTGTAAAATTTATAGGTGTTGGTGAAAAAATAGAGGATTTAGAGGAATTTTATCCTGAAAGAATTGCAAGTAGAATTTTAGGCTTAGGTGATGTATTGACTTTAATTGAGAAAGCCGAAAAAGAGCTAGATAAGGAAAAGATGAAAACACTTGGAAAAAAGATGATTAACGCAGAATTTACTTTGGAAGATTTTCAGGAGCAATTAAAGGAGATCAAAAAATTAGGTTCTTTGTCAAAAATAATGGAACTTTTACCAGGTGCGCCTAAAGTAGATATTGAACAAGGTGAAAGAGAGATGAAAATAACAGAAGCAATAATAAATTCAATGACACCTGAGGAGAGAAGAAATCCAAAAATACTCAATGCAAGTAGAAAAAGAAGGATAGCTCTTGGTAGTGGAACGACGGTGCAGGATATAAATAAATTGTTAAAAAATTACGAAGAAATGAAAAAAATGATGAAGATGTTTAAGAAGGGAAAGTTGCCATTTAATTTAAAGGGGTTTAAATTATAAATATATATGGAGGTGTTTAGCGTGGTAAGGATTAGGTTAACACGTATGGGTAAGAAGAAACAACCATTTTACAGGATTGTTGTTGTTGATCAAAGAAAGAGAAGAGATGGTGCGTATATTGAAAGTTTGGGATATTATGATCCAATAAAAGATCCGTATATTTTAAATGTAGATGTTGATAAAGCAGTGGATTGGATTTTGAAAGGTGCACAACCAAGTCAAACTGTAAAAAATCTTTTGAGAAAAGCTGGTGTTTTTAAGAAAGTTGATGAAATAAAAAGGACTAAAAAGAAGGAGGAAAATCAATGAAAGAACTCCTTGAGTACATACTCAAGGGGATTGTAAAGAATCCCGATGAGGTTGTTGTACTTGAATTTAACGAGGATGGGAAAAAAGTTTTTGAAATATCTGTTAATTCTGAAGATGTTGGACAAGTAATCGGTAAAGATGGTAGAACAATAAAGTCAATAAAAATTTTATTATCGTCAATAACTGATGAGAATGATTTTATTTTGAAGGTGGTAAGATGATAAAAACTCTCCATGAGCTTTTAAAAGATAAAGTCCCCATTGCAGTTTTGGGAAAAACTCATGGGCTTAATGGAGAGTTAAGATTGTTTCCGCTAACAAATATGCCAGAGGTGATTGAATCATTAGAAGAGGTATTTATTTATAACGAAAAGGTGAAAAAACTTTTGATTGGTAGAATAATTCATATGTCTCTTGCAAATGGATATTATATTGTTAAATTTAGAGGTATTGATACACTAAATGATGCTAAAAAGTTTGTTGGTTCCACACTTTATATTGAAAAATCAAGGTTACCAATTCTTTCTAGTGACGAGTATTATTTTTACGAAGTTATTGGAATGAAAGTTTACGATGAAAAAGGTATTTTTTTGGGGAATATCGATGAAGTAATTCAAACAGGTAGCAATGATGTGTTTGTTATTAATAAGGATACCAAAGATGAAATATTGATACCTGTAATTAAAGAATATGTTTTGCAAATTGATAAAAAGAGTAACAAAATTGTTGTAAAATTACCGGAGTGGTTGGATTGAGAATAAGTATTTTGACAATATTTCCTGAAATGGTAGAGATTGTAAAAAAATATGGAGTAATTTCTAGGGCAATAAAAAATGGTATTTTGGAAATTGAAATATTTAATTTAAGAGATTTTACAAATGATAAGCATAAAACAGTTGATGATTATCCATTTGGTGGTGGGCCTGGTATGGTAATGAAACCAGAGCCGTTTTTTAATTTTTTTGAGTATTATAAAGAAAGATATGGAAATACATATACTATACTTACTTCTCCCCAGGGGGATAGATTAACCAACCATTTGGTAAAAGAATTAAGTGAAAAAGAAAGTATTTTAATAATTTGTGGTAGATATGAAGGAATAGATGAGAGGGTTACAAAATTTGTTGATAGGGAGATTTCCATAGGGGATTATGTGTTGACAGGTGGAGAATTACCGGCGATGGTCATAGTGGATGCCGTTTCAAGGTTTATACCAGATGTAATTGATAAAAAGTCAGTAGAACAAGAAACTTTTAACACAGGCTTACTTGATCATCCGCACTATACTAGGCCAAGAAATTATAAAGGTTTAGAAGTTCCAGAAGTGCTTTTAAGTGGTGATCATAAAAAAATTGAGATTTGGAGACGTAAAATGGCTTTGAAGAAAACCATGTTAAAAAGGCCAGATCTCTTTTTGAACAAGGATTTAGATGGAGTTGATAAAGTTGCGTTGCTTGATTTATTTAGGGAGTTGATTAATAATGCTAAGTAAGATTTATCTCTCATTGTTACACTATCCAATTTTGGGAAGAGATGGGAAAATTATTTCGACAGCTGTTACAAATTTGGATATCCACGATATTGCTAGAACTTCAAGAACTTACAAGCTAAAAAGATATTATTTAGTTACCAATTTACCAGCGCAACAGGATATAGTAAAAAAAGTTTTAAATTATTGGCTTAATGGATTTGGGAAAGAATACAATCCCAATCGTTCTGAGGCATTATCGTTAGTAAAATTAGTTGGTTATTTTGAAGATGTAATAGATGATATAAAAAATGTTGAAAGTAAAAAACCAATTATAATGTTTACGTCTGCAAAGTGGAGAGATAATACAATAACTTTTGAGGAAGGGAGAAAGATTATTTTAGAAACAAGTAGACCTGTTTTGATATTGTTTGGAACAGGTTGGGGAATGCCAGATGAAATTTTAGAACAGTGTGATTATGCTCTTGAACCAGTAAGAGGTAGAAGCGATTTTAACCACTTGTCAGTTAGAGCGGCTGTAGCGATTATTTTGGACAGATTAATAGGTGAAAATGTATAAAGGAGGGATTTTATATGAGTATGGATAACCTTATTAGAATTATTGAAAAAGATCAGGTAAAAGAAGTACCTGAATTTAGACCAGGTGATACTGTTAGAGTATATGTTAAGTTTAAAGAAGGAAACAAGGAAAGAACACAGGCATTTGAGGGAATTGTAATTTCTTTAAGAGGTTCTGGAGTTGGTAAAACATTTACAGTAAGAAGAATTGGTGCAAATGGTATAGGTGTTGAAAGAATCTTTCCGTTATATGCACCAATAATTGAAAAGATAGAAGTTGTAAGAAGAGGAAAAGTTAGAAGGGCAAAATTGTACTACTTAAGAAATATTCGCGGAAAGGTGAAAATTAAGGAGAGAAGGTAATTTAAATGAAAAAAAATCCTTCTAAAATTTTAAAAGATACAGTTGTCACGCTTATATATGCAATAATAGCTGCAACAATAATAAGGCTTTTTGTCTTTGAAACTATGATGGTCCCCACAGGTTCAATGATTCCTACAATAAACATTGGGGACCGCCTTTTTATTGAAAAGATAACTTTTCAATCAAGAGAACCAGAAATAGGAGAAATCACTGTTTTTTGGACACCTTTCCGCGATGAAAGAGCTCAAAGAATGCTAAGGGCGTTTGACAAATTTATGGACTTATTTTCCCCAAAAGAGTTTAAAGGACATGTGAAGTATGTAAAAAGGCTGGTTGCAAAGGATGGAGATGTTATAACATTAAAAAAAGTTAATGGAAAATGGAAGTTGTTTGTAAATGGTAAAATCCCAGAAAATTTAAAAAATGTTGATTATTTACCAGAAGGAGTATTTGAATATCCTGATTTATGGGAATATTTAGATAAAGCAAGTAGACTGAGAAATAATGAGGAAGAATATAAGAAATTTCTTTTTAATCTTGCTCTAAAAAAAGGAGTAAAATTTTCTAATATAATTTTAAGTATAGTTGGCGGTATGGATCCTGTTAAATATGGAATTCCCTATTATGAATATGTCGATAAATATCTAAAACCTAAAAATATTAACTTTAATGATTATATTCGGAGTGAAGGTGGACAAATATACGTGAAAATTCCAAAAGGATTTTATTTCTTTATGGGAGATAATTCAAAGGAAAGTTTAGATAGCAGATATTTTGGTTTTGTTCCTAAAGAAGCGGTTATTGGAAGACCTATTTTAAGAATATGGCCTTTAAAAAATTTTGGACCAATCCAACCTATTAACAATAAATAATAAATCCCGCATTAAGCGGGATTTATTTTAGATCTTTTTAACTTTCCATATATCTTCTGCATATTCTCGAATGGTCCTATCACTGGAAAAGATTCCTACCCTTGCTACGTTTAAAAGTGCTTTTTTGTTCCAGGTATATTTATTTCTGTATGTCAAATCAATTTCCTTATGTCTTGTCTTATAACTGTCAAAATCTGCTAAGAGCATGTATTCGTCTGCTTGTGAGCCATTTATACCGAATAATAGTGATTGGAAAATATCTTTAAACAGATCAGGATTATTTTTTTCAAAGAAACTATTATTTATAGCATCTAATATGTTTCTAATGTGTTCATTTCTTAAATATATGTCATATGGATTGTATAACCTACTTTCTTTTAGTTTAGAAACTTGTTCTGCTGTTAGACCAAATATAAAGATGTTTTCATCACCAACACATTCTTTAATTTCAATATTTGCACCATCTAAGGTTCCAATGGTAAGTGCACCATTTAATGCAAATTTCATGTTCCCAGTCCCAGATGCTTCTTTACCTGCAGTTGAAATTTGTTCGCTTACGTTAGCAGCTGGGATTATAATTTCAGCCAAGGATACATTGTAATTTGGTATAAATATAACCTTTATTTTGTCTTTAATGTCTTTGTCGTTATTTACTACGTTTGCTACGCTGTTAATTAATTTAATAATTAACTTTGCCATTCTATAACCTGGTGCAGCTTTTGCACCAAAAATAAAGGTTCTCGGGTATATGTCTAAATTTGGATTTTCTTTTAATCTTTGATAAATGTAAATAATATGCATGACATTTAGAAGTTGACGTTTATATTCATGTAGTCTTTTTACCTGTACATCGAATATAGATTCAGGATCAACCTTTATATCCAATTCTTTTTCTATGTATCTTGAAAGCCTTATCTTGTTATTTTGTTTTACTTCGTAAAATTTGTCTAAGAAACTTTTATCATCTGCAAATTTTTCCAAATTTTTTAAGTAATCTAGATTTGTTATCCATTCGCTACCAATAGTTTCATTAATAATTTTTGATAAACCTGGATTACATTGCAGTAACCATCTTCTTTGAGTAATACCATTTGTTTTGTTGTTGAATTTTTCAGGCCATATTTCGTAAAAATCTTTAAAGACATTTTTCTTTAGTATCTCAGTATGAAGTTTTGAAACTCCATTTATGGAAAATGAACCGACAATTGATAAATTTGCCATTCTTACTTGTTTAACATTCCCTTCTTCAAAAATTGAGACATTCCTAATTTTTTCTATATTTCCATTGAAAATTTTTTTGGCGTTATCTAGGAATCGTGCATTAATTTCGTAAAGTATTTCAAGGTGTCTTGGAAGAAGTCTTTCAAACAGATGAACTTCCCATTTTTCCAATGCTTCGGGCATTACAGTATGGTTGGTGTAAGCAAAAGTTTTGATGGTGATATCCCAGGCTTTTTCCCACGGCAAATGTTCTTCATCAACTAAAATGCGCATTAATTCGGGAATGGCAAGTGCGGGATGGGTATCATTAAGTTGTATGACGTTTCTTTTAGGGAAAAGGTCAAATTGATTTCCAAATTGTTTTTTAAATCTTCTGATAATGTCCTGGAGAGAAGCAGAAACAAAGAAATATTCTTGCTTTAACCTTAATTCTCTTCCTGAATAAAACGCATCGTTTGGATAAAGAACTTTTGAAATAGCACTTGCAATTGCATTGGACTCAGCAGATTTAATATAATTTCCTTTTTGGAAATTATTAAAATCAAATTCATTTAATGCCTTTGCACTCCAAAGTCTTAAAGTATTTGCAACATTATTTCCGTAACCAATAATGGGAGTATCATATGGAACAGCTAAAACATCAAAAGTATCTACCCATTTAAATCTTATATTTCCATCTTCATCTTTATAACTTTCACTTCTACCAAAGAATTTAACTTTTACTGTTCTATCTTTTCTCTCTATTTCCCAGGGATTTCCATTTTTAAGCCAGTCATCTGGAAGCTCTATTTGAAAACCATCTTTAATAACTTGTTTGAAGATTCCATAATCATATCTTATTCCATAACCGTATCCAGGCAGACCCAAAGTTGCAATTGAGTCTAAAAAGCAAGCAGCTAATCTACCTAATCCACCATTTCCAAGACCGGCATCTGGTTCAGCTTCTGCTATTTCTTCTAAACTTAAGTTTAAATCTTTCATAGCTTTTTTTACTTCTTCATCAATTTGTAAGTTTAAAAGGTTATTATAAAGTAGTCTACCAATTAGAAATTCAATGGATAGATAATATACCCTTTTTACATCAGTGGTTTCATAATACTTTTTTTGTGTTTTAAGCCATTTTTCTACTACCCTGTCTTTTACTAACAGTGCAAGTGCATGATATTTATCCCAAAGTGTTGCATTTGAAAAATCCTTCCCCAATGATAGATTGAGGTGCTCGATAAAGTTTTCCTTGATGTTTTTTTTAGAGGTTCTGTATTTTTGTTCCTTTTTTCTTTTTGTAATCTCCATTTTAAAACCTCCATTCGGAATCGTTTCCAGAATTATATACACTAAAATTTTAACATTTTTTTTTAAGAAATGTCAAGAAACAAAAAGTATTTTGAATTTTTTTAAGTATAAATAAAAATCCTGACCAAAAAGTCAGGATTTTAAGTATTTAAGCATCCCCCTATCCATTAATAATAATGGATGGGGTGTTTTTTAATATCCAAATGAAAATACTCCCGTAGCACCTTTATAGTAGTAGAAGAGAGCAACATAATTGCCTTTGTTTATTTTTGAAATTACTTTGTTCCAATCATTTATATTTCTAATTTCATATTTTTGTCCGTTGATTGCTATTCTGAAAATGACATATCCTTCACTAATGTAACTTATTTTGCTGTTTTTTACAACTACTCCACTAATTTCTTCTGGAATTTGATATTCTTCTCTATCTGCATTTGTAATGTCTTTTACAGTTAATCCCATAAACTCTTTTGCTGATGTTACTTTTTCAGTTTCTTTTGATTTACCTAAAGTCACTTCAAATTTAATTATTTTTCCTTTTCTATTTACTATAATCTTTATTTTTGAACCGGGAGTGTAGTTGTGGATTATCGATTTTAATTCACTTGCAGATGTTACAGAAAGACCTTCAACTTCTATAATAACATCTCCATCCTTTAAACCAGCTTTTTCAGCTGGAGAGTCTTTTATAACTTGTGAAATAAAAACCCCTTTATCAGTTTTTAACCCTAATGCTTTTGCAAGTTCTTTTGTAACTGTTTGCATATAGACTCCAAGATATGCTTTTTCGGCTTTACCAGTTTTTATTATACTATCTATAAATCTTTTTGCTGTGTTAATTGGTATTGCAAAACCTATATTCATAGCTTCTGAAGGGGCAATAATTGCAGTATTAATACCAATAACTTGACCATGTATATTTAAAAGTGGGCCTCCGCTATTTCCTGGGTTGATTGCAGCGTCTGTTTGAATTAGATTTGTGTAATAACCGTCATTATCGGGTTTTGGTATTTTTCTTCCTGTTGCCGAAATTACCCCAACTGTAACGGTATGTTGAAAACCAAGTGGATTACCTATTGCGATTGCCCATTCACCAATTTTTAATTTATCGGAATCACCAAATTCTAAAACGGGAAGTTCCTGGTTTTTTGGATCTATTTTTAGTATAGCAATATCTAGTTCTTTGTCTCCACCGATAAATTCGGCGCTGAATTCTTTTCCATCTAACAAACTGACTTTTATATTTTCAGCACCATCAACTACATGAAAATTAGTTAATATATAACCTTCTTTTTCAAATATAAAACCTGAGCCTAAACTAGTACCTTTTTGCTGATATTGCTTGGGAATATCACCAAACCATCTTTTGAAGAATTCCTCGATGAATGGATCAATATACGATGTAGAATATACAGTTGCTTCAATCTTTACTACAGCAGGTGCAGCTTCATCAACTACTTTTGTGATAGGACTTTCGTAGTTTGGGTTTACATAGCCAAAAGAAAAAATAGCCAATACCGTTAAAATTAATATACCTAATCTCTTTGTCACATTTAGTCACCTCCTGGGATTAATTAAGATTATTGGAACTTTTCAAGTAATTTGACTAAATTGTATCTTATTTAGTTCTAAAATATTGTTTTCAAATTTTACATATTATGTTATAATGTAAATAAAAGGTAACAGATATTTTGGAGGTGATAATTATGAAGGTAGAAATGATGGTAAAAGATAAAACTATTATATTAACCGATGAAACACCTTTCTATATAATGTTGAGAGATTTGTTTTATGGTGGGGAATGGCATAATATGAAAAAAGATTTTCCTAATTTTTTAAATGATATTGAAGTATTGGAGTTTATTGAAAAAAATGTGACAATATTAAGCGAAGCCTTTTACGGCCCTGTGATTTGGTCAGAGTTGGTTTCATTTTTTAATGAAAAAGGAATTAAACCTGAAAGTTTTGAACATGGAACAGTTGATGGTTTGTATGAACTTGCTATTGAATATGCGGATAAGGATTTGTTGGGAGATGCGAAAAATATTTTGGAATTTGCTATAAAAATTGATAGGAGTTTTGCACCTGCATATGAGTTTTTGGGTACAATACTAATTGAACAGGGGAATTCAGAAGAAGGTATTAAATTTTTAAATAGGGCTATCGAAGTTGATCCTTGGTTAGTTCAAGCTTATTCTACACTTGGGGAAGTTTATTATAACAAAGGTGAGTATGAAAAGGCAATAAATTATTGGTTGAAAGAAATTGAGTATTCGCCAAATGATATCTTTACTTATTTTATGATAGCTGATGCATATACTCGTTCTAAAAACTATGAGAAAGCAATAGAAATTTTAAATAAATTAATAGAGATTGATAGTGATAATGTAATTGCTATGTATGAACTTTCTCAGATTTATAGAGAAATTGGAAGAAATGAAGAAGCAGATATTGTAGAAAAAGAGATTTTAAACTCAAAACCTAGTGATCCAAATGGTATAGAAATTTGGGCAAAAATAAAAATGAAATACGGAAAATACGATGAAATAGTAAAGGTTATGGAGCCAATTATTGATGATTCTTTTGAATCATTGCATCTTAAAGCATTGTTAATTGTACCTTATATTAAATTAGGAAAGATTGAAAAAGCGAAGAAGTATTATGAAGAATTAAAAGAAAATGATTTTTGGTACTTATTTGGTAAAAAAGAAATTTTTGATAAATACCTTACAAACAAGGAGAAACAATTGTGTGGTATGTCTTAAATTTTATTTTAGGTGCTATATTTGGTAGTTTTTTGAATGTAATATTGTTTAGAAGCGTGGAGGGATTAAAAATTAATGATCCTCCACGTTCTTTTTGTCTCAATTGTAAAGTTAGTATCAAATGGTATGATAATATACCAATTTTAAGTTATATACTGCTTGGCGGGAAATGTAGAAATTGTAAAACAAAAATACCTATTAGATATTTTTTAGTTGAATTATTAATTGCTTTTTCTTTTACGTTTCATAGTTTGTTATTTGCAAAATTTGAATGTATACTTTTGAATATATTTATATTTTCAACTGTTGTTGTAGCATATGTTGATTTTAAAATTATGATGATACCGGATTTTTCGTGGTGGCTTCTTTGGATAGTAAGTGTGTTAGATTTATTTAGAGATACGCGTTTTTGGTATTTGAGATTTGTTTCGTTGTTTATTGTACTGAGTATTTTTTTAATTTTAAAAAAGATATATGTAGAAGGTTTAGGTGAAGGTGATATATACTTAATTACTCCCATTGCTTTTATACTAAATTTACCACTTTCAATCTATCATCTTTTACTTTCTTCGATATTAGCTTTGATTTTTTCTTTGGTTAATAAAAAGAAAATAGTTCCATTTGGGCCATTTATATCTATTTCGGGATATGTATTGTATGTTTTTATGTTAAAATATTTTTGAGGTGTTTAATTTGAGGTGTTGTTTTTTGGTATTATCATTCTTTATAATGGTATCTTTATATTTTTTGTTCAATTGGTTCCCATTTAAGTATGCAGAATACATAAATAGTGATTTATTTGATAGGTTGCTTATTTTGAGTATAATAAATGTTGAAAGTAGTTTTAGTGAAGATGCAATTTCTCCACTTGGTGCTTATGGTCTAATGCAGATTATGCCTGAAACTTCTAAATGGCTAAATGAGAAATTTAAAACAAATTACAATGTTTATAATCCAATTGATAATTTAAATCTTGGAATTATGTATCTTGAATATCTATACAAACGTTCTGGAAGTTTAGAGAAGGCGTTAGTTGATTATAATACTGGGCCATATTCAAAAGAAGAGATAAGAAAAGATGCAGGCGGAAGATATTTGAGTAAAGTAAAAAAAGTTTACAGAATTTATAGGTTTTTGTATAGAGGTGATTAATTATGAGAGTAGTTTCATCAAATGAAATGAAAATGCTTGAAAGAAAAACAATTGAAGATTTTGGTATTAGTAATTTGGTTTTAATGGAAAGAGCAGGGGTTTCAACAGTTGAAGTTTTGTGGAGAGAGTTAGGTAATCTTTCGCAATATAGTTTTTTGGTATTTTGTGGGCCTGGTAATAATGGAGGAGATGGACTTGTAATTGCTCGTGAACTTTTAAATTTTACAGAAGCAGTTAAAGTAGTTTTAATATCTGATTTAACCACAAATGAATCAAGAAAAAATTTGGAAATTTATAAGTCATTTGGTGGAGAAATAATAAAGATTTCAAAAGAAAATATTTTAGATGTTCCAAAATTATTGGAAAACAGTAATGTTGTTATTGATGCTATTTTTGGGACTGGATTGTCAAGAGATGTAAAAGGAATTTATGCAGAAGTAATAGATTATATAAACTTATATTCAAAGTTTACTGTTTCTGTAGATATCCCAAGTGGTGTTTCGGCTGATACAGCAAATGTCTTAGGAACTGCAATTCGTTCTGATTTAACTGTAACATTTGAGTATCCAAAAGTTGGGCATTTTTTATTTCCAGGTAGGGCATTAACTGGGAAACTAAAAGTAGTAAAAATTGGTATGCCGAAAATTTTAAGTACTATATATCCATGTGATAAATTGCTTTTAACGAATGAACATTTTACTGTGCCAAATCGACTAAAGGAAAGTAATAAATCGTCATATGGTAAAGTCATAATAATTGGTGGCTCAAAAGAGTTTATTGGTGCTCCATTGTTGTCTGCTTTAGGAGCTATTAGGGCTGGTACTGGTAGAGTTTATATGGCAGGTCCAAGAGACATTGTAAAAAGCGCGGTAAATTATGAACCAGGAATAATTCCAATAGCAATAGAAAATGAATATTTTTCCGAAAACGATGTAAATATAGTTAATAATTACATAGATTCAGATACAGTAGTAGTTATTGGACCAGGATTAGGTAGGAAAAATGGGGTAGGATTATTTGTGAAAAAAATTGTTGGAAGCGTAAATGTTCCGATTATTATTGATGCAGATGCAATATATCATATTTCAAATTTAAAAGACAAAATAAAAGATAAAGATAATCTTGTTATAACACCACATCCAGGAGAATTTGCAAAGTTTCTTGGTATGAATATCTCTGAAGTTAAATATAATTACAAATTGGTCAAAGAAACTTCAAAAGCTTATAACTCTATAATAGCTTTAAAAGATGTAACTACGATTATATCCAATGGAGAAAGTTTATTTTTCAACGTTACAGGGAATTCCTCACTTTCAAAGGGAGGTAGTGGAGATATATTAAGTGGATTGATAGCGGGATTTATTGCTCAAAATGGTGATGTGCTTAACGGTGTTCTTTTGGGAGTATACGTATTTGGTCTTGCGGCTGAGATGTATGAGTATGAGGGACACAATTTGATTTCAGAAATTTTAGATTATATACCTAAGGCAATTTCGGAGGTGATGTGATAGTGAATAGTAATTTAATAAATTTTGTCAGAAAAATATTAAGAGATAATAAATTTGATTTAGCAAAAAGTATCATAGAAGTTGTTGAAAGAGAATATCCATTTTTAAAGTTTGAATTTTCCATTCTTTCAGGTGATTTTGAGAGTGCAAGAGAGATTTTTAATTTATTGGATTATAAATATAAGGAATTTTATGGAGTTTCTCTTTTTGAAAAGGAAGTTTTAATTGAAGAGTTAGAAAATGCAATAAATAGAGTATATAATTCTCTTGATGAAAGTATCGATTTTAATTCCATAAAAGAAGAATATCCAGAAGTTGTAGAACTTATTTCTTTAGAATTGAAGAACGCAATAAGAAAAAATGACAAGGAAAATATACAATATTTAAAAGAGTTACTGAAAAATTTTGATCCAAATACGGATTTAAAGGTTGAAAATAATAGTGCTTCCCAAAAAAGTTTGAATGTATTAGTAATGGGAATATCAATCATTATTCTAATTTTTACTGTTATTTCTTTATTTAATCCAACAATTTTTTCGTTAAAGAATTCTATTGAAAATTTAAATTTAAAGATTGATACAAATTTTGAAAGGTTAAATACAAAAGTTTTTGAATCAAATAATAGGATTTTAGATGAAGTTAGTAATGTAGGAAAGATTGCTGAGAAAGGATTAGAGGAAATAAAGACAATAGAATTGGAAAATGCAAAGAATTTGTTGTTGAAACTTTCGGAGATTGAAGATAAGTTAATGGAAAACAAAGAAAAACCTGAAGAAAAAGCGGTTGAACTATTTAATAGTATTGATCCAAATAATATTGAAACTTTAAGATTTTTGTGGTTAATGGGGTATGAGTATTACAAACAAAAAAATTATTTAATGTCACTAAATTTATTGGAATTTGTTATTGATAAATCATTGGCGTTGAATTTTAAAGATCTTTATTTTTTAGATGATGCATTTTATTACAGAGCATTAATTTACTATGAGATAGGAGATTTCGAAAGAGCCTATTCACTTTTTAATGATTTTATAGAAAGATTTCCAAAGAGTATTTATGTTAAACATTCTAAATATTTTATAAATAGATTGGGAGGTATTGGATGATATACCCCGAGTTTGAATTAAAACCGCAGCTATTTTCAAGGTATCCTTTTGATTGGAACAAGATTTTTGGTAATTTAAATAGGTTGCATGTGGAGTTAGGATTTGGGAATGGTGAATATATATCATATTGTGCAGAAAAAAATAAGGATATTAACTATGTTGGATTTGAACTTTCAATTACTTCAATGGTAAAGGCTCAGAGAAAGTTAAAAAGAAAAAACTTAGAAAACGTAAAGTTAATACTTTGTGATGCCAAATTTGGATTAAGAGAATTTTTTTCGGATGAATCGATAGATAAAGTAATAATGAATTTTCCGGTACCCTGGTACAAAAATTCACAATCACATAGAAGGATAATTATAAAAGAGTTTTTTGAAATTCTATCTGTTGTGTTAAAAATTGATGGTGAATTTGAACTTGTTACAGACCAAGAATGGTACGCAAAAGAAGCTTATGAAAATGCACAAGAGAGTGGAAAATTTAAAGTTTATAAAATAGAACGGAATCCTAAAAGAGAATTTTTAACGAGGTATGAAAAAAAATGGTTGAAATTTAATAGAGATATTTTTAGGTTAATTGTAAAAAAAGAAAAAAAAGGAAGTATTATAAGACTGCTAGGGAGTGATGATGTAATGCCTCATGCAATTAGTAGAATTTCTGAGGAAAAGATTTTTGATATTAAAGGAAAAATTTTCAAAGATAAAGATAAAGATAAAGTATTTGTTATAAAAAATGTGTACAAGGAGTTGAAAAATAATGCGTATATTTTTAAGGTGATTTCAAGTGATAGAGATTTTTCACAGCACTATTTTTTAGTTTTGTACCCAAAGGATGATGGAAGGTGGGTATTAAAACTAGATAGTGAATCTAATCCATACAGAACTCCAGCTGTAAAATGGTCAGTAAAAAAGATAATGGAGGTGCTTGAGTGAAATTTGGAGTTATAGGTGCGGGAAGTTGGGGGTGTGCATTTGCAAATTTATTAGTGGAAAATTCTCATGATGTGTTAGTTTGGGCCCGAAGGAAAGAAATTGTTCATGAAATAAATAGTTTGAAAAAAATAAGTTATTTAAATGGTATTTTACCTTTGTTTAAGGCAACAAACAATATACAAGAAGTTGTAGATTTTTCTGATTATCTTATTATAGCAATTCCTGTTCAGTTTATAAGAGAAAATTTGGCAAAAATTTCTGGTTGGAAAAATGTTAAAGGTATAATAAATCTTTCTAAAGGATTGGAGATAAAGACTTTAAAGAGGGTTTCGGAAATAGTAAGAGATTTTGTTGATTTACCATATACTGTACTTTCGGGGCCTTCACATGCAGAGGAGGTGGCTGAAAAAATTCCAACTGCTGTAACAATTGCCGGAGGTAATACGAGTGAACTTCAGAAATTTTTTAGTAATGATTATTTTAGGGTTTATACTTCAATCGATGTTGCGGGTGTTGAAATTTCTGGAGCGCTAAAAAATGTTATGGCTATTGCCGCAGGTATTTTGGATGGGTTTGGTGGATGGGATAATGCAAAAGCTGCTTTAATGACAAGAGCACTATTTGAGATGATTAAATTTGGTAAAATTTTTGATGCGGATGAGAGAACGTTTTTTGGCTTGTCTGGTGTTGGAGATTTAATGGTTACATGTAATAGTAGACATAGTAGAAATAGATTGTTAGGAGAATTTATAGCCAAAGGAAAGACTTTGAGTGAAATTGTGAAGAGTTCAAAAATGGTAGCAGAAGGTATGTACACTGTTAAAGCAGTTGTTAATATTGCTTCACAACAAAGTATTGATATGCCAATTTCAAAGGAGGTTTATAAAATTTTGTACGAAAATAAAGATCCTAAGATTTCAATGTTGGATTTAATGAGGAGGCCTTTAAAGGAAGAATGGTACATTTAGTAAATATATTTCTTGGAATAATTTTTTTAACCATATTTTTTGGTGTAAATAATATATTTATTAATATTATAGTTAGTACTCTGGTATATGCAATTTTTATGTTTGGAAACATTAGTTTTTTTAAACTTTTGTTTATCCTTTTGAAAAGTATACCAAAGACTTTGTTGGAATCTTTTTTTATTTTTTTTAGTAAAAGTGAAGAGGTATTATTTTTAGATTACAAGGACGATTTTGATATGTTGGTAAAAATTTTGAGTATTACGTTAACCCCAAAGACAATTGCTTTTGATCACGATGAAAAGTATTTATATATACATAAAATGGGGGATTAGCATGATTTCTTTAGTTTTTGTGGTATTCTCAATTTTTTTAACTATTTTAGGTATAGGTTGTTTTAAAAATATCTATGAGAAAATAATCCCTTTACTTTCAATTTCGACAAAGATTTCTATTTTGATTATTTTATATTCGTATTACAAAAATATACCTATAATTATTGATATAGGTGTGCTTTACATGCTATTATCTATAGGAGGAGCTTTTGTAATAACATCGTTTATTTCAAGGAGTGATTTATGATAATTA
Source organism: Thermosipho melanesiensis BI429 (assembly GCF_000016905.1). Taxonomy (GTDB): domain Bacteria; phylum Thermotogota; class Thermotogae; order Thermotogales; family Fervidobacteriaceae; genus Thermosipho; species Thermosipho melanesiensis. The sequence continues at coordinate 1,773,889 of NC_009616.1, read as the reverse complement.
TTCTTGGAGCAATTTTGATGCTAGTTGGAAATATATGTGCACTATTTAGTAAAAATATTTTTAAAAAACTTCATTATCTAAGTGCAGGGGATACTGGTGGAGCCATTTTAATTTTTATAGGTTTGATGCTAAATAATTTTCAAATTTCTAAGCTTTTTGTAGCGTTAATGATTTTTTTAGTTGGTATGCCGGCTGTTACGTATTTTATTTCAATTTCATTGGTTAGAAGGGAAAAAAGAAGATGATACGAATATTTTTATCTAGTTTTGCTGTGCTTGTTACTATAATGATATTTTTTTCAAAGAATGTTTTTAATTCATTTTTATATAGGACTTCTTTAAGTGTCTTAATGGTTGCCATATATGCTGTTTATTTTGCTCCAGACGTGGCTATTACTGAGGCGATGCTTGGAGCACTATTGGCAACTTTTATTTATCTTCTATCTTTTAAGATTCATTCAAAGTTGAGAGTTGCAATAGTAAAAATCCCTGTAATTGCTCAAAAATATCAAGACTCATACATTGGTATTGTCCCGAGCATTATGGATGATTTTTCTAAATTGTACAATCATAAAATTGAATATTTAGAGGTTGAAGATATTGAAAAATGTAAGGAATTAGCACAATCTGGGGAAGTGGATTTAGCAATTTCTTTTGATGGTGATTTTAAAATTTTGAGTATTCCTTATTACAATGTTAATGGAGTAGAAATGAGTTATTTTGAATTACTTGAGTTAGGTGAAAATTCCAATGTTCATAAAAGTTCAAATAAAATACTTTATTTTACTTTTCCTGACAAAAATTCCATTGTTTATTTGGAATTTCAAGATTTTTACAATCAAGAGTATATAAATAATGTTTTAAAAAGATACAAATTGGGAGGGATTTAAATGGCATATGTACAAGAGGCAGTAAATAAAATAATTGAATTGTGTAAAATAGCAAGTCCTACAGGTTATACAGATAAAATTATGGAATACTTGGTTAGTGAAGTGAAAAAGTTGGGATTTAAATATGAGATTACAAACACAAAAAGTTTTATTGTAGATTTAGGACATGGTGATAGTAATGCAATTTTATTTATGGCTCATATAGACACTTTAGGAGCAATGGTGAAATCCATAAAAGAAAACGGAAGATTAAAATTAACAAAAATCGGAGGATATCCGTTTTCACATATAGAAAATGAAAATTGTATAGTTTTTACAAGGGATGGAAAAGAATATACAGGAACAATATATAATGTTCATCCTTCTGTACATGTTTACAAGGATACTGGAACAATTGAAAGAAATGAGGACAATATAGAGGTTGTATTAGATCAGAAAGTAAAAAGCAAGGAAGATGTAAAAGAACTTGGGATAATGCCTGGCGATTTTATAGCATTTGATCCAAGGACTATATTGACAAAGACGGGTTTTTTAAAAAGTAGATTTTTAGATGATAAAGCAGGAGCAGGTATATTGTTGACTTTAGCAAAAATAGTAAGAGATTTTGTGATAGAACCAAAAAGAAAGATTTATATTATGTTTACAAGTTATGAAGAGGTAGGACATGGTGCAGCAGCAGGTATTCCAGAAGATGTTAGTGAAATTATTGCCGTTGATATGGGAGCTGTTGGTGGTGATTTAGAATCTGACGTGTATTCGGTTTCAATTTGTGCAAAAGATTCAAGTGGCCCATATGATTATGATATTGTAACAAAATTAATAAAAGCAGCGAAGTTGGCAGATGTAAATTTTACAGTGGATATTTACCCATACTATAGTTCAGATGCTAGTGTTGCAATGTATGCTGGATATAACGTAAAGCATGGACTAATTGGTCCTGGAGTTTATGCTTCTCATGGATACGAGAGAACTCACGTTGATGCAATAGAGGCAACGTTAAAACTACTTCAAAAATATCTTGAACTTGAATAATGTGGTAGAATATAATTGGAAATCATGGAGGGATTATTTTGGAAGGTAACTTAAATTTAACTAAAGCTGAACGTAAGTACTTGTTAGTTGTCTTTTTAACATTAAATTCAATGGGTTGGACGAGATTAAAAAAGGTTTCTGATTATGCTAATGTAAAAATGCCTTCTGCTAAACAGGCATTGAATTCGTTAGCGCAAAAAGGGCTAGTTTATTATGAAAAAAGAGGAGCAATTACACTGACAGAAGAAGGAAAGAAAATAGCATTAAGGGAAAATAAAAATATACAGGCATTTAAGAATTTTTTGATTGATTTTTTAAAAATTGCTCCTGAGAAAGCTCATAAATCGTGTATGAAAATATACTTCGATTTAGATGATGAAGTAGCAGAAAAGTTTGTAATGTTTTCAAAATTTATGAATGAATGTCCACAAGAAAAACCTCTTTTTTTAAAACATTTTGATGAATTTTTAAAAAATAATAGAATTGTTAGCAAATGCCCTTTCATGAATTTGGAGGATGATAAAGATGGAGATTGATATATTGGTGAAAATAAATAAAGATGATGTTCATTATTTAAGTTATATTTTAGAATCACAAGATAATATGGTTAATGTTAGAAAATATGAAGGGAATATTTTAAGGATAATTACATTAGATTATTTTAAAGACGATGTATTGAGTATTTTGCGAGGCTTAAAAAATGATATTTCATTTGAAGTTATAAAAATTGAAAAAAACTGTGGAAGTGCTGGATGAAAGGGAGAATTATATTTATTATTGTATTGATTCCTATTTTATCACTTTCTAACGGGTTATATTTTTTATATGAAGATGGTACAAATTGTACTATGTATTGTGATAAAGATTTTTATCCTCGAACGAATAATACTATTGCTGTTTACGGAGATTCAAGATGGAATGATAAGATTCATGGGAAAATAGTGCAATTAATTGAAAATAATAGACCATCAATAGTTATTCACCTTGGTGATATGGTAAATAGAGGTGATAATTTAAGGGAGTGGAAAAAGTTTTTTGAGATTACTTCAAGTTTGAGAAAAAATTCTTATTTTCAACTGGTAAAAGGAAATCATGAAAATCCAGATATATACTTCAAAAAATTTTTTGGTTATTATAATTATTATGCTGATTATAAAGGGGTTAGGTTGATTTTTCTTGATTTGAATGGTTCAGTAGATTTTTTAAAAAAATATGGGAATAAAAATAGCATTGTTTTTATTCACTATCCAATTTATACAGTAGGACCGCATTACAAGGATAATTTGAATTTGTCAAGATTGAATGATGTAATAAAGCAAAAGGGGATAAAATTAGTGATTTCTGCACATGATCATAATTATCAGCGTTTTGTTGTTGGCAGAATAACTTATATAGTATCTGGTGGTGGAGGAGCTTTTCTTTATGATAAAGTTATTTATAATGAGCATTTAGTTTCGTTTTATAAAAAACATCACTTTTTACTTTTGAAACTAATTGGAAATTCTGTTGAAATAAAAGTTATAGATTTGGAAAATAAGGTTTTGGAGGAATTTTCTGTTGAATTTTAGGATAGATTATAGGGAAGTTTCAATAAGTGATGTTGAGGATTTGTATAATTTTAGAAAAAAAATACTTAATGAGACAAAATTTTTGATTACATCTCCGGATGAAATAATGGATTTTCATTCTTTTAAAAATTATGTACGATTTTATATTGAAAATAAATTTAGGAATATTTTTGTAGCAAAAATCGAGAAAGAAATTATAGGAGAGTTAGTTATAATGATACATGAAAGAAAAAGAATGAGACATGTTGCAGAATTTGGAATTTCCGTTTTGAAAGAATTTAGGGGAATTGGAATTGGTAAGTCTCTTATACAAATTGCTGAAAAATGGGCATTTGAAAGGGGGGTAAGGAGAATACAATTGGAAGTGATGGGGAACAATTTAAGGGCGATAGGTTTATATAGTAAACTTGGGTATAAGTTTGAGGGGAGAAAAGTGCATGCAGTTAATTTAGATGGAATGTATGTAGATCTTTTAATAATGGCAAAGGTAAAGGAATGAGAGTATGAAAAAGTTGCCCATTATTGTGTTAATATTAGTTTTATTATTGCTACCATATTTTTTATTTAGAATAGATTTGTTTAATGCAAAATTATATCTTGATAAGTTTTCTCATGTTGCTGAACTAGATTATGAAAATTACGTGGATTTTATAAAGGAATTGGTAAAAATAAAAAAACCTGATGGATATTTGTTAGAGAATAATGAATTGTACTTTAAAGGTAATGTTTATAATGTAGATTTTTCTTCTAACTTTGTGGTTATGGAGTTTGAAGAAGAAAAGCAACTTATTTATGTTAGCAACAATGTATTTTTTATCGTTCCAAAGATTAAATCTTATTTTATTTTTTTTAATAACGAATATTTAGTAATTAATGAACAAAATTTTGCGGAAAAGTTAGACGACATTTTTCCAAATGTAACAAGTAATATTACATATTATGAAGGAAGAAAAGTCTTTTATCAAAAGGTAATGGGAAATGGAATAAACTATATCGTATATTATCCTTATCCGAAACAACACATTATGTTATATTTTGTTTTTATTCCGTTTTCTGTTTTTATATTTTATTACTTTTTTGTCTATTTAAAAAAGTTTGAAAAAGAGCCTGAAGAAAAAATTAGTAAGGTGGCAAAAGCTCTAAAAATCTTAAAATATATCCTTGAAAACTGTGAAAACAAGGATGATTTTAAAGACGAGATAAGAGAATTAAAAAGAATTTTTAAGGGGGATTGAAAGTGGAACTATTGGTTGATTCATTTTTTTCTTTAAAAGAGATTTTCGATTATATAGTACCAGTGATAGTCAAAAATGAAAATGGATTTTTAATTGTTTTCGATAGATATTTTGATTGGAATTTAAGTGGTTTAAATTTTCTAAGAACTGAAAATATTTTGGACATAACTTTTAATGTTTATAGTATAAACAATTTTGAACTTAGTGAATTTTATGACTTTTCATCGGAAAATATTGATATTTTTAAGATTAGAAATTTTGTCGCAAAAGAGATGTTAAAGAGAAAATTAAATGATAATAAAAAGTTATTGAAGTTAGAAAATTCTTTTGAAAAAGATGAATTAATAATAAATATGGATATGGATTTTTTAATAGAGCATCCAGAAATTTTTACTTTAAAACATTCAGAAAAATTTTTTGATTTATATGTATTCAATGAATTACTAAAGATAACAGAAAAGTTTAATTTAAATATTTTATCGAGTAATACTTTGATATATAAATTAAATCTAAATTTTGATTTTTTGTTATTTATGGATTTTTGGAATGAGTTTGTTAATTTAAATGAAAAAATTTTGGTTGAAATTTCTCAGAAAAGTTTTTTTGAAAATATTAATAAAATAGTAGATTTATTAGAGACGATACCGCTATCTACATTAAAATCTTTATTACAAAAAAAAGTAGATGTAAAATCACTTGTTGAAGAATTTAAAGTTTTTGATGAGTTATTTAGGAGGGATAAATAATGATAAGTACAAAAAAAGGGGATTTAGGTTTTACTTCACTTGCAAATGGTGAAAGGGTAGATAAAGATAACTTAAGAGTTGAAGCGTATGGGACTATTGATGAGTTAGTTTCAAATTTAGGGATTGCAAGAGCGTATTTATCTGGAAAGATAAGAGATATTATTGAAGAAATACAAAAAGATTTGTTTAGAATGGCTACAGAATTAGCAAAAGGGGAAAAGTTTGTAAAGTTAATTGACAATGAGGATGTTGAAAGAGTAACAAAGTATGTCGAAGATTTCGAGAAAGATTTGAATTTAAATACTTTTGTAATTCCGGGAATGAAAAAAGAAAGTGCATACATGGATGTTTGTAGAACTATTGCAAGAAGAGCTGAAAGAAATATAGTTAGGCTATCAAAAAATGAAAAGATTAGAAAGGAAATTTTGGCGTATATAAACAGAGTTTCTGATCTCTTTTATGTAATTGCAAGATATTTGGAAAAAGATGAGATTAATAAAATTAAAGTTTCAGAGTTATGATAAATAATCAAATTTTTAAGGGGGGAGTAGTTTTGGTAAAGATAGATGGAAACACTTTAACAATCGATGATGTTCATAATGTTGCAAGAAATAAAGAAGATGTAACTCTTGATCCAGAAGCAAAATTAAGGATTGAAAAATCAAGAGAAAACATTGAAAAAATTTTAAAAGATGAAAAACCAGTTTATGGTGTAAATACTGGATTTGGTGCGTTGGTAAATGTAAGAATTTCAAAAGAAGAGTTAGCTGCTCTTCAGAGGAACATAGTATTATCTCATGCAGCAGGAATTGGTAAGTCACTAGAACCTGATGTTATAAGGGCTATGATGCTTTTGAGGGCTAATTCTTTAGCAAAGGGTTTTTCAGGTGTTAGACCGTTGGTTATTGAAAAATTAATTGAATTTTTGAATAAAGATGTTGTACCATTTGTGCCAGAAATGGGTAGTGTTGGTGCAAGCGGGGATTTGGCACCACTTTCACATATTGCTATGGCATTAATTGGTGAAGGTTATATAATGTCTGGAAATAAAAAGATTAAAACTAAGCAGTTTTTAGATTCAAAAGGTATTAAACCTTTGGTATTAAGAGAAAAAGAAGGATTGAGTTTACTAAATGGAACACAATTTATGACATCGATTTTGTCACTGTTAGTAAGAGATATGTTCAAATTAATTGAAGTTGCAACTTTAGTGGCAGCTGGAGCTGTTGATGTGTTGCTTGGAACTCCAAAAGCTTATGATGAAAGAATACAATTAGCAAGAAATCACAAAGGACAAATTTACATTGCAAAGTTGTTGAGAGATTATTTATCAAATAGTGAATTAAGAGAGTCTCATATTGATTGTGGAAATGTACAGGATGCATACACCCTTAGAACAATTCCACAAGTTTATGGTGCAGTATATGATATCCTTGAATTTGCAAAAAGCGTAGTTGAAAATGAAATAAATGCTGCAACAGATAATCCTTTAATCTTTGATGGAGAAGTAATAAGTGGCGGAAATTTTCATGGTGAACCTGTTGCTCTTGTTTGTGATTATCTTTCAATTGCCTTGACAGATATGGGAAATATGATTGAAAGACGAATTGATAGATTGGTAAATCCTATGGTTAATAGAGGTCTTGCACCGTTTCTTGCAACTGGTAAAGAAGGATTGAATTCTGGATACATGATTTGGCAATATACAGCGGCAGCAATTTGTAATGAAAATAAGGTTTTATCTCATCCTGCAACTTCTGATACTATTCCAACATCAGCATATCAGGAGGATCATGTAAGTATGGGTGCAACAGCTGCAAGAAAATTAAAAAAAATCTATTCAAACCTTATTAATTTAATATCAATAGAGGCAATGTTGGTTAAAGTTGCATTGGAATTAAGAAGACCTCTAAAGTCATCGGAAAAAGTTGAAAAATTTTTTGAGAAGATAGAGATCCAAATGAATGGAGATAGATACTTTGGAGATGATTTTAATAATGTTAAAGAAAAAATTATCTTGGAGGTGGAGAGATGAAGTTACAGATAAAATTGATATTAATTCTTGTAATAGTAGCGGTAATAGCAACGGTTGCGAGTATATCTGTTTCATTGTATCTTTCATTTGGTCATTTTTCACAAATGGCAAGCACTATTAACGAACTTGTTCTTACTTCCATATCAAAAGACATACAAGCTATTCTTAGCAATATTATTGAGTCCATTTACAAATATGCAACGGGGGGTTCTCTTGCTCCATACCTTATGAATGCAACTAGTGAACTTGGAAAAAAACAACTTGCTTGGGGTATTCGTAATGCTCGTAATGCTTTGAAAAAGGATGGCTTTCTTTGGACTTATCTTGTTTTAGAAAATGGTCAAATATTTGATGAAACCGGTGAATTAAGTATTGAATTTCCAGACAAACTTGACGTATTGGTTCATCAAATATTCGATAAAGAAAAAGAATATGACATATACATACCATATATCTATGAAGGTACAAGCACAATAGCGGTAGTAGTGCCGGTAAAGGATTTCAGTGAGAATGTAACAGCAGTACTTATTGGGTTATATCCACAAGCAGTATTACAAGATTCGGTAGAGAATGCAAAGATAGGAGAGAATGGGATAATAAGCATACTATATGATACCATAGTGATAGCCCATCCAGATAAAACAAAGGTAAACAAATTAGACGTAGCAAAAGAAAAAGAACTTGAAACATTAAACTCTGCGCTATCAAAAGACAAAGGGACGGTAATATTCAAATACAATGGAATGAAAAAATTTGCAAGTTTTGTAAAAATAGACGACTTACCATTAAAAGTAATGGCAACAATAAATTATGATGAAGTGATAAAAGAGGCGAAAAAGATAGTAAACTTAGGGATATTAACGGGGGTAATAGTAGCAATAGTAGCGGGAATAATAGCATACTTTGTATCAAAATCAATAAGTAGACCAATAATAGAGATAAGTGAAATAGCCAAGAGAGTAGCGGAAAAAGACCTAACAGTAGAGATAGAAGAAAAAGAAGGCAAAGATGAGATAAGCCAACTAACAAATGCGTTTAAGATATTGGTAGATAACTTCAAACAAACAGTAGGAGAAGTAATGAAACTAAACTCACAAGTATACTCCGTTTCACAGTTATTAGATGACATGGTGGAAGAAGCGGAAAAAGCGGCGAAAGACGCAGAAGAAACGGTAAACAAAGCGACATATGAGATACAAGAAGTAGTATCAGCCACAGAAGAAGCAAACAGTGGAATGGAAGAGATAGCATCAGGGGCGCAAAACATAGCAAATTACTCAGAAAACCTAGCAAGGAAAGCGGAAGAGATGAGAGAAAAAGCGACAGATTCAACGGGAAGGGTAAAAGAGTTGAAGGGAGTAATAATGGAAGTAGACGAAAAGATGAAAGAGACGGAAAAATCAGTAAGGGAGATGGAAGAATCATCGACAAAGATAGAAGAAATAGTAGAAACGATATCAAGTATAGCGGAACAAACAAACTTACTAGCACTAAATGCAGCGATAGAAGCGGCAAGGGCCGGAGAAGCAGGAAGGGGATTTGCGGTAGTAGCAGATGAGATAAGGAAATTAGCAGAAGAAAGTAAGAGCCAGACACAAAAGATAGCAGAAGTATTAAATGCGATAAAGAATCAAGCGGTAAACGTAGCAAAATACACAGAAGAAGTGGGAGAAAAGATAGAAGAATCCGTAGGGTCATCAGAGAAAGTAAGTGAAGCAATAAGAGAGTTACTAGAAAGGATAGAAGATATATACGGAATGACAAATGACTTAGCAGCGACATCGGAAGAACAGAGTGGAGCATCAGAAGAGGTAAGCGCAGCGATAGATAGGGTAACAAAGACATTGATGGAAGTAGAAGAAGAAGTAAAACAAATGGCAGGACAAGTGGAAAAACAAGCAAAACAGGCTGCAGAGGTAAAAACATATTCGGATGACTTAAATGATGCTGTCTCTTCATTGAACGAATATTTGGCTAAGTTTAAATTGTAAAAAAATTCCCCCTCTTCTTGGAAAATCCCAAGAAGAGGTTTTTTTATTTTTTAATTAAAAGCAAACCATATAGCGATCCAAAGGCATATGAAATATGTAAGATACGACGTATATGAAACTGAATTCCATTAACAAAAAAGTTTCAAGAATTACTCAAGATACCTTGACTGTAGGTATTGATGTAGCAAAAAGAACTTATTGTATCAGAATGATGGACTTTCGTGAAGTTGATTTGATTAAGCATTTAATAATGCCATAGATTGGGTAAAAAATCTGGAAGAAAAAATAAATAGTGGAAGTAAGGATGCAGGCGTAATAGCTAGATTAATAAGGGATGGAAGATATTTTGACATATATTTGCCAGAAGACATATATGGAGAGTTGAGAGTAATAACCACAACAAGAGAACAGTTAGTGAATAAAAGAAAAAATGCGAAATATATGGGGATGTCAGTAATGGATGAATACTTTCCAGAGTATAAAAAGATATACAAAAACATATTCTCAGAAGGGTCAATAAAGTTATTAAAAACCCACCCATTTCAAAAGAAATAATAGAGTTGAGATAGAAGAAATAGAAAGAATTTTGAAAGAATCTACATAGAGATAGGAAAAGTAGGGCACAGAAGATATATGAATCAGCGAAAAAATCAATAGGAGTAAGAGAAGGTCAAAAAAGTGCAAAAATCAAATTGAGAATGTTATTAGAAGAAATAGAGTTTTTAACAAGTCAAATAGAAGAGTTAGAAAAAGAAATGGAGGAATTGGTGGAAGAAACGGAAGAAGGGGAATATATAAAGAGCGTACCTGGGATTGGACCAATAATGACAGCAATAATATTAGGAGAGATAGGAGATATAAACAGATTTAAAAGCTGGAAAGAAATAAGAAAATTAGCTGGATTAAATCTGTATGAAGTAAGCTCAGGGGAACATAAGGGTAAAACACGAATAACAAAAAGAGGAAGACCATTGCTCAGAAAAATAATATATCTGATGGCACAAGCAACATTAAAACATAATCGTGAAATGAGAGAAAAATATGAAAAACCGAGGAAAAGAGAGAAGAATCCATTAAAAGCAGTACAAGCGTTAATAGCAATAAGGTTGAAAATGATAAGGATAGTATTTAAACTAGCAAAAAGTAAGATAAAGTATGAACCAGAAAAAGTATAAGTATAGGTGAGAATGCAGTTTTCCTCCATTAGGAGAAAATCCAGGATACGAGAACAAGCAAACTCACCATACCTCAAATAGGACGAAGGAATGTTAGGACGGTAAACGATCCTGATGGACATAAGAGGGTTAGTTTGAGAAGAAAATGGTAGATAATAAAAGGAAATTCAAATAATGAATAAGAAATTCAAATAATGAATAAGAGGTATGGGATTTAATATAAAGGTTAACTAAAGATAGGTGAAAAAACAGATGAAAAAAGAAAGTAACTAATTAACTCTTTTTAAAGATAAAAGGAGAAGAGTAATATTTTCAAAAAATTAAGAAAAAGCAAATTTCAGGAGGCTAATTAAAAATATTTCTTTGAAGAGGAGCTTGGTAAAAGATAATGAAATTTTGAGATTGGCGTTAAATGTATCTCAAGTTTGTAAATTAAGATGTAAATATTGTTATGCAAATAGTGGTACGTATGGTACTCCTGGGCTTATGAACAAAAAGGTATTAAGACAAGCTCTTAACTTTTTTCTTTCAAAATATAAAATTCACAACATACATATATTTGGAGGAGCCCCCCTTTTAAATGTAGATATAATTGATGAAATATTTAGAATTTTAGCATTAAAATTCAATAAAAAAACAACGGATAACTATAGCTACAAGCTTGTTTGTTCCAGAAAAAAACTCAATCATTTTATTGAAATTTGCAAAGCATATGTTGATAAGTTGATAATTGATATAGTTGTTAATGTTGATGGGTTTAAAGAAATACATGACTATACGTGACCTAGCATTGATAGCAAATTAAAGAGTTTTGAACATGTGAAAAATAACATTAATTTACTAAAAAAGATAGGTCTTCCTATTTCATTTGAAGTAACATACACAAAGTTACATAAAAAACTTGGTTATGATCTTTTGAAACTATACGAATATTTCTATTATGAATTTAATACTACAGATGTGATTATTTCACCGGTTTATGATTGGAATGGTTCTTTAGTGCAAGAGCTAAAATATGATGCTTCAATAGTGCAAGAGTACTATAAATTAATAATTTTTTTATTGGAAAAAAGCAGTAAAGAAACTTTAGATAACTTTCATGATGTTTTGCTTCATAAATTACTTATAAGTTATCTTAATCCTGCAGATTCTTTGAGAAAGATAATTGTTAGTACATTTTGTTCAGCTGGTTCAAATTCATTTATTGTCGATATTTTTGGTAATATTTATCCATGCCAACTAGTTTTAGAAAAATCAGAATATAAAATATCAAATGTTGTTAAAGATAATGAAGAAAATATATTAAGAAATATAAAAATTTGGAGAAATAAAACTTTGAAGACATTTACAAAAGCTAAATACAATAATTGTAAGGAATGCTATTTCTTGTTTTTCTGTAATAAATGCATTTTTAAAAATAATTACCAAAATGATATGTTTAAAGAGTGTCATATTGAAAAGAAAATATTGGAAAAAATTTTAGAATTTGATCCTTGAACATTGATACTTTAAAAGTTAAATATGAAATAATTCTTTTGTGGGTAAAAAATATGAAGTTATTTTCATTAAACGATCATTTGGGATATGTTATCAAGAAGTTTGAAAGAAAATACAGAAAGCACTATTCATATTTCTTTTTTCTAGAAAGTTTATTTTTAACCACAAATATTCTTACACCAATATTTATTAAAAAAACTATAGATAGTGCTTTTTACAAAAGTAGCATGAGAGAAATTGCGATTTTTTCAAGTCTTTATCTTATCACTTTGTTATTTCAAACTTTTATTATGTATAAACTTAACTATTTAGCTTCAAAAAACTTGTTGAATAATTCTCGTGTTAAGGAATCAAAAAGTGTTTATGCAAAAATAATTTCCCTTCCTCTAAGTATGTTAAATCCTCAAAATACAGGTGAATACTTTTCGATTTTTGTGAGAGATATTCCCAAAGCAACTTCAGAAATTTATGCCGGAAGGTTACAATTTTATTTTAATATTGTTTTTTTCTTTGTTGTACTTTTATTACTTTTAATTTTGAATGTAAAGTTGACAATTATCGTTTTTATAAGTGTTTTGTTATTCTACCTATCAACTTCTACCCTAAAAAAATTTGTTATTAAAACTTCTAAAAATGATAGAGAAAGTTACAATGTGTTTTTGAAAAGATACAAAGAAATTGTTGAAGGAATATCTATATTGAAGCAGTATCCTAATTCAAAACTTATTGAAAATTATCTTGATACAAGTGCAAAAAAATGGAGTAAAGATAATATTAAATTTAGAACTGTGACTGAATTATCAAATCAGAATATTGAAATAAATAAATGGTTTGGAAGCACTTTTGTTCTTGGGTTTGGTGTCTATCTTCTCTGGAAAGGTAAAATTAGTGTTGGAACGCTTGTTGCTTTCGAAGCATACATGAACTGGATATACGATATAGTTAGAATGGGACTTACAGGTTTAAACATGTTTTTTTCATCCATACCAAATTGGGAAAATTTTACCAAAGTTTTTTCGTATCCCTTTGAACAATCAAGTGGAATAAAACTGAAAAATTTTAAAAAATTGGAAGCCAGACATGTGGGATTTGAGTATGATAAAACAGTGGTACTTACTAATGTGAATATTGAAATAAATTCAGGTGAAAAAGTAGCGATAGTAGGTGGATTAGGTGTAAGAAAAAGTACTTTGGTTTATCTTTTTAATAACTTTCTTAGCCCAACAAGTGGTAAAATTCTTATTAACGATATTCCCATTGAGCAATTTTTACTTCCCTCGCTAAGAAAAAATATTATTCTTGTTAAATCTAATGATATTTTGTTTGATACTTCTATTAAAAATAATGTTACACTTTTTGAAGATTTTCCCGAGGAGGAAGTAAAAAGAATTCTTAAAATGTGTGAATGTGATTTTGTTGAAAAAATGGAAGGAGGAATAGATAGTGTAGTAGGAGAAAGAGGAGCAAAACTTTCGGATGGTCAGAGACAAAGAATTATTCTTGCAATGGCATTAATAAGGAAACCCAAGTATTAATTTTAGATGAAGCGACGTCGGGAATAGATAGTGAAACAGAAGAGAAAGTACTTGAAAGAATAATAAATGAAATTAACACAGTAGTTATTATTTCTCACAGGTTATCAACAATAAAAAAGGCAGAGAAAGTGTATTTTATAGAGAATGGTTGTATTTTAGATTCGGGTTCACATGATGAACTTATTAAAAGATGTGAAAAATATAGGAAACTTCTTAATAAACAAATTGTTGAAATGTAATAAAAAAGTTATATTAGATGATTTGAACATGGATAAAGTGATATGAGATAAGCGTTAATTAGCTAACGAAGTTAATTCCATGATTTTAGAATCAAATAATCATTCAGAATTTAAATTAAATTACCATTTGGTGTTAGTTACAAAATATCGTAGAAAAGTAATTTTGGTGAAAAATACCATACATATGTAATGTTTTTAGTACAGTCAAAATCAAAACTCAGCAAATTCATTAGACTTAAAAAGCAGCATTGTCAAGGAGATAAGACATACAGTATATTAAGCACAGGTGAGAAATATTCAATTGCCGATTTGACGAAATACGAAATGCGATTTAAAAGGTTGTATAGAAAATTTTCAAAAAAACAAAAAGGTTCTAAAAACAGAGAAAAAGAAAGACTAAGGTTAGCAAAATATATAGAGAAAATCAATAATATAAAAAACGATTGATACATAAAATAAACAGCAAACTAGTCAACGAAAACTAAGTTAGTAATATTGCGGTAGAAAATTTGAACATATAAGGTATGCTTAAAAAAACGTTGTAAAAAACGCTTTTATAGAGCTAATAAATTTGCATCAAGCCAAACGTGTTCGATCTGTGGGTATATAAATAAAAAAAGTAAAAAAGCTAGGCATGAGAAAATGAACATGTCTGCAATGTGGAACAGGCCATGATAGAGATATCAATGCTACTATAAATCTAATAAGTTATGCATAGAGATAGCTACTGAGTAGGGCGAGGACCGTGTGAAATTATGCCAGTTGACTGTGCTCTTACGGTGGAAATCCGAAAAGAGTTTTACGCCCCATTAACAGGTTGAAGTAAAAAAACATCTTCATGGCAGATCGTAAGATGTGGTAGTTTCCATTAAGGTTTGTAATTGGTGTTTAGAAGGTTATATTTAATAAATTATTTGAATAATATTAGAGGTATTAAACATAAAAAACCCCCATTCATTAATTTATGAATGGGGGTAAAAAATTGCAGGTAACTTTTATTGTTTGGTCATTACTAAATAAATTGCAACTCCTGCAATTGCAGAGGAAATAATTGAAAATATTAACGCAAACGTAGAAGTATTTGAAGTGGTTTTATTTTCAGACTTTAATGTTTCAAGTTCATGATTTATTTCGTTTATTTTATTTTCAGTTTCAGATTTTATTGTAGAATAATCATTTTTTAAATTATCAATGTTTTTTGTGATACTTTCATAATTTCCAATTACTTTATTAAGTTCTTCAAGCTTTGTTGTTATAGATTTAATTGTTACATCATAATCAGATTTAAATGTTTGAAAATCAACTTTTAATTGTGTAATATCGCCAGAAAATGTTGAAAGCCTAGTATCTAATGCCTTGGTTTTAGCTGTAAGATATTCTTCAAGACTTGCATATTTGTTGTTTAATGAATCAATAGAATCTTTTGTGTCATTAATATTTAACTTTACATTTTCGATTTCAGTGTTCATTGTATCTATTCTTTTGTTTAATTGTTTTTCAAAGTTGGTATATTTAGAAACAAGTTTATCAAGATCACTTTTATCTGCTTTTTGTGAAATTAAATTGGCTATATTTTCATTGCTGGATTTATTTTCAAGTACTTCAATCTTGCTTTTTAAGGTTTCAAGTTCATTTTTCAACGAAGAGATATCAATTGACAGACTTTTAACATCATTTTTTGTGTTCACTAGTGAAGTTTTTAATTCACTTAGTTCAGATGACATAACTTGTAAGTCATTTTTTAAGTTAGCCAAATCTTCAACTTTATTCATTGCTGTACTAACAATATCAGAAAGTGTTAAGATTTGTTCACGGAGTTTACTAACATCAGTTGTGTTTGAGACAGCTTTATCAATTTGCTGTTGAAGGTAGTTCATTATCCTATAAAGTGCTACTGCTACTTGATATCTAGTCATTGCTTGGTTTCCTTGGAAAGTTCCATCAGGCATACCACTAACAATTCCGAGTTTACTTAATTCGTTAACTGCATCATATGCCCAATGATTTACAGGTACATCTCTAAAAGCGCCAAAAAATACGACAGTAAACATCAAAAGAAATGTAATAAAAAGTTTTTTCATACATTTACACCTCCCTAGATTATTTCAACAAGTTTTTCAGGTATTTTGTATGCAGGTAACACAAAATCGGCATAACCTTCTTCAATAACAGATTTAGGCATACCGTAAACTACACAAGTTTCTTTTGATTCGGCAATTACAATACCTTTATAATATTTTACTTTGAATGCTCCTTTGGTTCCATCTTTCCCCATACCGGTTAAGATAACTGAAACGGTTTTATCCTTGTAAATTTCAGCAACTTTATCCAAAGTAAAATCAACTGCTGGTCTAACATTATTTATCTTTTCGCTTTTTTCTAGGTAAACAATACTTTTTTTATCGTGCAATTTAATTCCAAGATGATAGTCCCCAGGAGCTATATATACCCATCCTGGTTTTAAAATATCTCCCTCTTCTGCTTCTTTAACATTTAAGTTTGATATTTTATTTAGTCTATTTGCCAATGATTTTGTAAAACCCGCTGGCATATGTTGAACTAATATAATTGGAGCTGGAAAGTTAGCAGGAAGTGGAGGAATAACTTGATCAAGAGATTTCGGTCCACCAGTCGATGAGCCAATTACAACAACCTTTCCAGAAACAAGTGATTT
The DNA here is from genome assembly GCF_000016905.1 of Thermosipho melanesiensis BI429. GTDB lineage: Bacteria > Thermotogota > Thermotogae > Thermotogales > Fervidobacteriaceae > Thermosipho > Thermosipho melanesiensis. The sequence continues at coordinate 1,757,273 of NC_009616.1, read as the reverse complement.
GACGTTCAGTGTTTTTGGCTTATATAGAGCTTTTCTTACTAGAGCATTAATATCAATTTGCATAGAATTTCTTATTTTTTTAATCAAATCTCCAGCAACTTTTCTAAAATTCATAGAGATACTGCCGGCTGGTTTGGTAATAAAATCAACAGCACCAAGCTCAAGTGCAGTAATTGTAATATCTGCGCCTTCTTCAGTAAGGCTACTTACCATTATTACTCTTGCAGGTGCACGTTTCATAATTTCCTTTAATGCTTCAATTCCATTTAATTTTGGCATTTCAACATCTAGCGTAATAACGTCAGGTTTAGTTTTTATTGCAAGCTCAACAGCTTCAAGGCCATCTTTAGCAATACCAACAACTTTCATGTCATTTTCTTTTTCTATGACATCTTTTAAAATCATTCTCATAAAAGCAGAATCGTCAACGATTAATACCTTTATTTTTTCTTCCATTTTATCACTCCCAGCATATAAATAAATGGAAATAGTGTCACAAATAGAAAACCTACAACTTTAGCAATTATTATATTCCAACTAAATAATAAATTACCTATTATTGCAATACCTACAACCACAGAAAACATCGCAGCCCAAAGAACTATACCGGAACTTATATCTTTTATAATTTTTACTATAGGATGATATTCTGGAATGAATAAGTCCAACAAATTTTCAATTAATGTATTTATTAGTTCAGAAATAATAACAAAAAATACCGCAAAAAAGATCCAAATATAGTTATTCTTATCTATTGGTAAAAACAAAGAAATAAATAGTACTATAAATCCTACAAAAAAATGAATTCTTAAATTTTTTTCTTGGGATATAGCAATTACAATACCCTCTATTGCATGGGAAAAAGATTCTTTTAAATTACTCGAACCCAATTGTTCGCTTGGCTTTTCTTTCAATTCGTGGCTTGTAGAACTTTTCTGTGAGTGTGGTACCATACTTCACCGCCTCGATATTTTTGTCTACATATTTTGGATTTAAGTTTTCTTTAATTGAGTCAATTAGGTGTTCTAGTTTTACAATAGAAGTTGCTTTTACTACGACACCAAGCATTATCATATTTGCAAACATTTCATTTCCTAACTTTTCTAAAGCGAGTTTTGAAGCTTGAATATTTATTTTTCTCTTCGTCATCCTAAATGAATCTAGTGGCAATTCTTTTATATATGTATCGTCAATAATAATTATACCATTATTTCTTACATATTTACACTGACCAATCATTGAAGGGTGTAATATTATCAACAGATCAAAAATTGTTGCTTTTGGAAAATCAATTGGTTTGCTGGATATTAACAGATCACAATAACTGGGGCCTCCTCGAACTTGTGCTGTATAGTTTTGGGTTTGAACAACATATTTGCCTGCTTTTACCAAAGCTTTTGCAAGTGTTAAACCGGCAATTAAATTGCCCTGACCGCCAATTCCAGCAATTCTAATTGAAAAAGGTCTTTGAATTTCCATTTATTACACCTCCGAATTTTTTGAAATTGCAACGACTTTTTTGTATTTTGAATAAAAATCAGGTTTTTCTTCTTTTTTAAATACTCCAATTATGATTTTATCTTTTAAATCTTTTTCATCCATGTTATCCGCTTTTGATTTTAGGATTGCATTTTCTTTCATAAAGTTGTGGATATCCCATGCATTTTTCATGCCATTATATCTACCGTAGTATGTGTGACAATTTGTCAAAACTTCTACAACACTCATTCCTTTATGATTGATAGCTTCTTTAATAAATTTTACGGTCATGGGGTAATGATATACGGTACTTCTTGCAACGTAAGTTGCACCAGTTGAGAGGGCTAAATTTACTATATCAAAGGAATTTTCAATATTACCATATGGCATGGTACTTGCAATTTTTTTCTGGGGTGTTGTTGGAGAATGCTGCCCCCCTGTCATTCCATATATCATGTTATTGAATATTATGACAGTTAAGTCAATATTTCTTCTACATGCATGTATAAAGTGATTACCACCAATTGCAGTAATATCTCCATCCCCGCCCATAACTATTACTTTGAAATCCGGTTTTGCAAGTTTTACGCCAGTTGCAAAGGCAATAGCTCTACCATGTAAAGTGTGAAGGGTGTTAAAATCTAAATATCCAGTTACTCTTGATGAACAACCTATTCCCGATACAACCGCTACCCTATCTTTTTCAAGATTTAGCTCGTGGACAGCTTGTATGAAAGATTTCATTATTATTCCATTACCACAACCTGGACACCATACTGTGGGCCAGCGGTCAATTCGCAAATAGTTTGTTAGGTTATCCCTGTTCATCTATTACACCTCCAAATTTTTCAATTTTTATTTTTGAAACTTTGAATAAAAAATCTGTTAAGGGATCAGGATAATCATTTATAAAAACTACTCTCTTAATGCCTGCATTAATTATTAACCTTGCGCATACAGAACAAGGTTTATGGGTTATATACATTGTTGAGTTATTTGTTGATATCCCAAATTTTGCTGCTTGCATTAAAGCATTTTGTTCAGCGTGTAATGCATAACAAATTTCTTGATTTTTACCGGAGGGTATTCTTAAATCATCCCTTATACAAGGAATGTTGTTACAATGAGGAAAGCCAGATGGAGGTTGGTTGTAGCCAGTTGAGAGGATTCTTTTATCCTTTACAATTAATGCTCCAACTTTTCTATGAATACATGTGGAACGTGAAGCGATAATCAGTGAAATCCTCAGAAAATACTCATCCCAACTTTTTTGTGGTGTACTTTCGCTTTTAAATTCCAGTTTGTTAAGGTATTTTTCTAGTTCCATTTCTTTTACTCCTTTGGTTGTTATCTATAAAGATTTTAATATATTTATTTATAAAAGCAAGTCATAAATTATGTAAAGAAGCAATTTTATTCCAATATAACTGTAAAAAGTTTTTATATATTTGCGTATATGTGATAAAATATAAAATGTTAAAATATCATATCCGGAGGTGCTTTATGTTAGGAAGAAAAAAAATAGAATGGGTCTCTAATTATATGCCCCTTTTAAATTATATTCAAGAAACTTATAAGGGAGTTTTTGATGGTGTGAAAATTGCTATGGGGATACACTTGGAAGCCAAAACAGCTTATCTTGCAATTACCTTAAAAAAATTGGGTGCGAAAGTCTTTGTAACAGGATGTAACCCATTATCTACACAAGATGATGTTGCAGAAGCTTTAGAAGAGTTTGGAATTATTGTTCATGCAAAAAGAACAAATGATGAAGGAGTATATTTTAAAAACCTTAATAAAATACTTGATTATGAGCCAGATTTAATCTTAGATGATGGAGCAGATTTGAGTGTAATTGTACATACAAAAAGAAAAGAACTTTTAAAAAATTTAAAGGGAATTTCCGAGGAGACGACAACCGGTGTTAGAAGATTGAAGAATTTAGAAGAAAATAAATTATTGTCAGTTCCAGCTATTGCAGTTAACAATGCAAAAATGAAACATTTATTTGATAATAGATACGGGACAGGTCAGTCAACATGGGATTCAATAATGAGAAATACAAACATACTAATTGCTGGCAAAAACATTGTTGTTGCTGGTTATGGATGGTGTGGTAGGGGAATTGCATTAAGAGCAAAAGCATTAGGTGCAAATGTTATTATTACCGAAGTTGATCCAATTAAGGCTTTAGAAGCGTTAATGGATGGATATAGAGTTATGAAGATGTCTGAAGCAGCTAAAATTGCGGATATAATTGTTACTTCTACAGGAATGAAAGATGTGGTAAAATTTGAAGATATATTAGCTATGAAAGATGGGATTATATTAGCAAATGCTGGGCATTTTAATGTTGAAATTCCTGTTAAAGAAATTGAAAAGCATGCAGATAAGATTTTTGATGCAAGGAATAATGTAAAAGGATATGTAATTAACGGAAAGAAGGTTTTTGTTATTGGTGAAGGTCGCCTGGTAAATTTAGCAGCCGCTGATGGACATCCTATTGAAATAATGGATATTTCTTTTGCATTGCAAACATTATCGTTAATTTATTTGAAGGAGAATTATGAAAAATTAGAGAATAAAGTTTATGATTATCCAGAGTCTCTTGATATCAAAGTAGCAAGTTTAAAATTAAAATCATTAGGAATAGATATAGATAAGCTTTCAGAAGAGCAAAAGGAGTATTTGAAAGGATTTTGAAAACATGGAAAAGATTTTGGTATTAAATTCACTTGATAATGGCTTACATTATGCAATAATTGAAAATAATAGATTGGTTGAACTTGCTTCTGATGAGGAAGAAAAGTTAACGGGAAATATTTATTTGGGAAGGATAGAAAGGGTTGTCAATGCCCTAGATGCGTTATTTGTAAATATTGGAACGAAAAAAAATGGCTTTTTGAGATTTAAAGATGTGCCAGAAAAATATTTTGAATTTTTCTCTCTAAAAAAATTAGAAAATGGTGGTAAAATTTTAGTTCAAGTAAAAAAAGATCCAGTAGGTGATAAAGGACCACAATTAACATCAAATATTAGTGTTGCGGGAAGGTATGTTGTTTTATTTCCATTTTCAGAAGTTGTCGGTGTTTCAAAAAAAATAGAAGATGAAGATGAAAGAAAAAGATTATATGATTTGGCAGGAAGGTTTTCAGAAAAATATAATTTAGGTGTTATAATGAGGACAGCATCTGAAGGATTAGATGAAGTGCATATAATGAGTGAGATTGATATACTGTCAAAGAAGATAAATAAAATTATTGAATCTTTTAAAAGAAAGAGGAAAGCTCAGGTTTTGTATAAAGAAGAAAATTTGTTAGATTATATTTTGAGAGAAAAACTTACAAAAGATGTAAAACTTATCATTACTAATAATTTCAAACATGTTGAGTTAATTAGAAAATACTTGAAAATATTTAGTAAAAGACCTAAGATAGAAATTATTGATGGTGATTCGTTTGACTATATGGATATTTATAAGTATTTTAGAGAGCTTTTAAAAAGGAAAGTTCTTTTGCCATCAGGCGGAGAAATTATTATTGATAAAGCTGAAGCGTTGACAGTAATTGATGTAAATTCTAAGCATTTTGTAAAAGGAAAAAATCAACAGGAAACTGCATTTCAAACAAATAAAGAGGCAGTTTCTGAAATTTTTAGGCAACTTAGATTAAGAAATATAGGTGGGATTATTTTAATAGATTTTATTGATATGGATTCTGATGAGAAAAAGAAATTGATTCTTAAACAGATTGATGAAGAAATAAAAAAAGATAAAAGTAAGATAGAAATTTTTGGTTTTACACGATTGGGTTTACTTGAAATGTCTAGAAAAAGGACTGTACGTTCATTTTTTGAAAACTATATTACAATTTGTCCTATTTGTAATGGTACTGGCTTTATTGTTTCACCAAAAATGACTTTAAAAAAGTTATATCAAAAGATAGAAGAAGCACCAGAGGACGCTAAAGAAGTAATTATTAAATTGCATCCATATTTTAAAGATAAATTAGAGAAGTCTGAACTAAAAAAGAGAAAAGATATAGTTTACCATATACATTTTACTTATCATGATCCGAAGTCTTTTGAAATAACTTGGAAAATATAAAGGGGGTATAGTATGGAAAAAATTAGACTTGAGTTTTTAGATGATGGAAGGGTTGTTGAAGTTGAAAAAGGTAGTACTCTTGAAAATTTTGTGGGAGATTATTTTAAATATTACAAATCTCCAATTGTTGCTGCGAAAGTAAATAATAATAATATTGTGGAATTATTTAGGCCATTAAGCTATTCAGGAAAAGTTGTATTTTTGGATGTGAATTCTATAGATGGATTTAGAATTTATCAAAGAGGTTTGTTGTTTATTCTAAAATATGTATTAAAGAAAATATATCCAAATCATTTTTTGAAAGTATCACATAGTATTGGAAAGTCAATATATTGTGAATTGAAAGATTTGAACAACAACCTAAAAGTTTTATCAGATGAAGAAATTGAAAATGTTAAGAGTAAGATGTTTGAAGTGATCAACAAAAATGAAAGATTTTTGAAAATGGAGTTTTTTAAAAGTGAAGCATTAAAACTATTTGATAAATTGGGATATAGCGATAAAGTTAATTTGTTAAAATATAGAAAGAAAAAAACAGTAAAGGTTTACAAATTAGATGAACACTTTGATTATTTTTACGGATATATGCCACATTCTACTGGTGTTTTGAAATATTTTGATCTGTTTAAGTATGAAGATGGATTTGTACTTGTTTTACCTGTTTTTAAGGATGGAAAAGCGATACTTGAGTTTAAACCTATGACTAAATTAAGTCAGGTATTTATAGAATACAAAAAATGGCTTGAAATTATGAATATAGATAGTGTAGGTGATTTAAATAGAGTAATTGCTAGTGGAGAAAGAAGTGTTACCGATTTAATTATAATGTCAGAAGCTTTGCATGAAAAGAAAATAGCTTTTATTGCAGAGGAAATAAAAAAGAAAAAGACTGTGCGTTTAGTGTTAATTGCAGGTCCTTCTTCAAGTGGAAAGACAACTTTTTCAAAGAGATTAATGGTTCAATTAAGAGCAAGTGGTTTAAGGCCTGTAACAATTTCGTTAGATGATTATTTCGTAGATAGAGAAAAAACTCCTGTTGATGAAAACGGAAAACCTGACTTTGAAGCTTTAGAAGCAATAGATGTTGAATTATTTAATAGAAATTTGTTGGATTTATTTGAGGGAAAGGAAGTTGAAATACCGAAATTTGATTTTACACAGGGTAAAAGAAAGAAAGGTAGAAAATTAAAAATTGAAAAGGATCAACCGATTATTGTTGAAGGAATACATGGCTTAAATCCAAAACTTACTGAACTGATTCCAGAAGAGTTAAAGTATAAGATCTATGCAAGTGCTTTAACACAATTGAATTTGGATAATACAAATAGATTGCATACTACTGATACAAGGTTATTAAGGAGAATAGTTAGAGATAGTAAATTCCGTGGGCATGATGCTTTGGCTACTTTAAGAATGTGGCCAAGTGTAAGACGGGGAGAAGATAGAAATATTTTTCCTTATCAGGAAAATGCAGATATTATGTTTAACAGTGCTTTAGTATATGAAATTTCAGTGTTAAAGATTTTTGCAGAGCAGTTGTTAATTGTAGTTCCAGACGATAAACCTGAATATTCTGAAGTAACTAGGTTATTGAAAATACTTGATTATTTTTTACCTATAACAAATATCGAAGACATTCCAAGAACTTCTTTAATTAGAGAATTTATAGGAAGGAGTGTATTTAAATATTGAGAAAAGTTTTTTTTATAATTTTAATTTTATTGACAACAATTTATTTTGCTACTATTGTCAAATTTGGTGATAAAACATGCAATATTGTAAAGATAGATTTTGAATCGATATATAATTTGTTAAATGAATATTCAAGCTTTTTGAATTTTGATATGCCATCTACTGGAACTATTTCATCATTTAAATATATAGAATGGAAGGGAAAGTTTATTTCCTTCTCTAATAATGTTGTTGTTCTTGATGAAGAAGCTTATACAAAAATAAGTTTTGATGATATTTTAAATTTTTTTGGAATTCGGTATATTGTTATTGGAAACACTTATCAATTAGCCGAGATGTTAATTGAGAAAGTTAGTGATTTTGGTGGATATATTCAAATAATTTATTTTGGAAAAGATTTATTAAATATCTCAAAAGTTGAAGGTTCAATAGTTGTTAATGTAAATGGATTGGTTTATTTTGAGGGAAAACTTTACAAAAATGGAGACAGGCTTTTTGTAAAAAAAGTGGATGGAAATTTTGAAGTAGAAATTAACAAAATCCCTGGTCGAATAATTATACAGTTTGTAAAAGAGTATGAAATAAATAATTTGATAATTAAGTTGTTTGGAGAAAAGATAACGAGTTATGATTCTAAAAGTTTTGCTTTAATATTCAAAGATTCGAAATTAAATACAGTGTTTGTTGGTAATTATACACCTGATTTTTCTGGAAATGATTGGAATGTTTTTTCTATATCGGATAAATTTGGTAAACTTATTGCGGAAAGATTTAATCTTAAGATTAGATATTTGAGTTTTGTTCAACTTCCAAAGGATTTGCCCGGAATTGTTATTTTTACACCAAGCAATATATGGAAAGAAATAGAAAAGTTTTTACAGGAGGAAATTGAATGAAAAGATGTATTTTAATTGTTTTACTGATTGTGACTTTATCTTTTGCCTCAAAGATTGCCTTTATTAAAAATAATGATATAATCTTCTTAGAAGCAGGAAAGGTGAATTCCGTTGAATTAGTTTTTAAAAAATTGGCGACGTACAATTTATCTTCTGGATTAAAGACGTATGTTCCCAAAAGTATATTGAATGCTTATTATTTTGTAGATACTGCTCTTATTGTTGATTTGAGCTCAAATAATATACAAAATTATTCTGTTGATGAGGAAGTTTTATTAGTTTTGCAGATTTTATATTCATTATTCGAAAATGTCCAGGGAATTGATAGAATATATTTATTGGTTGACGGTAAACAAAGTGATATTTTTATAAAGAATGTTAATATTTATTTTTCATTTCCTAAAGAATTATATATAAAGAAGGGGGAGTAGGTATGGCTGAAAAATTTAACTTACAAGATAGGTTTTTGAATATTTTAAGAACTAGCAAAATACCGGTAAAAGTCTATCTGGTTAATGGATTCCAAACGAAGGGTATTATAAGATCATTTGATAATTTTACTATGTTATTAGAGAATGGAAATCAGCAAAATTTAATTTACAAACATGCAGTAAGTACTATAATGCCTGAATCTTTTGTCCGATTGACAAGCAAGCAACAACAAGAAGGAAAGGACAGTGATGAAGAAGAATAAGCAAGTTTTAATTGCAGGAATTTATAAAAAGTTTGTTGATGAATCGTTTTATGAATTAGAACAATTATGTAAAACTTTAGGCTGGAACGTTTTTGATAAAATATTTCAAAAAAGACGGACTCCTGATGCAAGATTTTACTTTGGGAAAGGTTTATTACTAAAAATAAAAGAGTTAATTGAAAAAGGTGAAATAGATTACTTAGTAATTGATGATGATATTACAAATATTCAGAGGCGAAATATAGAAACGATTTTATATAAAAAAGTTTATGATAGAACTGAGGTAATCTTGGAGATTTTTTCTAAACATGCAAAGACAAAAGAAGGTAGAATACAAGTTGAAATCGCAAGATTGCGATATTTGATGCCATATTTGGTAGGAAAAGGTAAAGAGTTATCAAGGCTTGGTGGTGGAATTGGCACTAGAGGACCTGGGGAAAAAAAGTTGGAGTATGAAAAAAGATATTTGAAAAGAAGAATAAGTACTTTACAAAATAAGTTAAAAATGATAAAAAGGAATAGAGATATTCAGAGGAAAAAGCGGTTAAATTCAAATTTACTTAAAATTTCAATTGTTGGTTATACAAATGCAGGAAAAACTACTTTATTATCTAAATTGTCAAAGCAAAATTTATATTCAAAAGATGAAATGTTTACAACGTTAGCACCAACAAGCAGAAAAGTAATGTTGCCATCTGGTAAGTTTGCGGTGTTCTCCGATACAGTAGGGTTTATTCGAAAAATGCATCCGTTGATAATTGAGGCATTTTTATCTACTTTAGAAGAAATAATTTATTCTGATTTAGCTTTGGTTGTTGTAGATGTATCGGATGTGAGTTTTAGAGAAAAAATAAAAGTTATTTATGAAACTCTTGAAAAAATTGGCGTAAATTTAGGTAGAACAAAATTGGTTTTTAACAAGATTGATCTTTGTAATTCAAATTATTTGAAAAATTTAGAAAACGAGTTTAAAGATGCAATTTTTATTTCTGCAAAGAAGAAAGTAAACTTTGATTATTTACTAAATGAAATTGACAAAGTTAGACTTAAGGAGGTAAGTATAAAGAAATGAAAAAATTTTTTCAAGTCATATTGTTACTTTTCTCATTTTTATCGATTGCAAATTTTATTCCTCCAGTGGATGATAGTTATTTAACATCTTCTTTTGCTGAGTTTAGAAGTACGGGTAACCTTCCACATTTTCACGGTGGAATTGATTTTAGCACATTTTCAAAAGAAGGAATTCCTATTAAAGCTATTTATGAGGGGTATGTTGTAAGAATTGAACTTAATGATCCAATTTATGGAAATGTTATTGTGTTACAACATCCTAATGGTTATCGTTCTCTTTATGCTCATTTAAGTTCATTTAATTATATAATCCAATCTATTGTTGATGATCTTATAAAAGAGTTTCCAAACGAAAAGATTGTTGTAAGGTTTCCGGAGGATGAAATACTGTTTGCCCAAGGAGATATTATTGCATATTCTGGTAAAACAGGCGAAGCGGTAAAACCACATTCGCATGTTGAAATAAGGAATCATGATGAAACTATTTTGTTTGATCCTTTGGATTTTATTAAGATTAATCCCCCGGATGGGAATATTGTGTTAAAAGAATTAATAATTAATGGTAAAAAGGTAGAATATCATAAAGATGCTGTGTATACTTTTTCTGGGGAATTTCCTAAAATTGAAATTAATTCTTATTTAAAAGTTAACAGTAATTTATTAGGTCTTAAAGAAATAAAGCTTTACATTGCAAATAAATTGGTGTATCATATAATTCTTGATGAGATACCTTTGGATATATTTTACAAACCGTATATAATCTATACAAAAGATTCAATAGCTGCTGGGTATATTTATAAATCATATTATAGATTATATCCGGAAGCTGTTGGAGGTCCAATTAAAGTAAATAATTTTCCAACGTTGAATACTAATTTAGCTTTCTTTCAAGTAAGGATTGAGACTTATGATCCATGGGGAAGGAAAAAGGAGTTTAGTTTTAATTTAAAACGGGAGATGTGAGTATGTTTTTTAAAAGAAAGAAAAATATTGAAAAAAATCCGTTTTATAATGACAAAAACGCATTAGTAATTTATTTTAAATGTGAAAATTGCGGAGAGGTTTTTAGGAGTCATTTGCGAAAAGGATATGATTTTTTAGTAGAGTATGATAGTGCAAGCGTTGCGTACAAAATCGATAAGGTGTATGTTGGTTCAAAGTGTCCGAATAAAATTGAAGTTAGAGCACAATTTACTGGTTCATATAAACCAGTAAGTTTTGGTATATCAGGAGGGAAGTTTATTTCAAAAGAAGATTTTGAGAAGGAGGTTGAGCGATGAGAAGGCTTTTTACTAGCGAAAGTGTTACCGAAGGTCATCCAGACAAGGTAGCGGATCAAATCAGTGATGCTATCTTAGATGCGATGTTGGAACAAGATCCCAGATCAAGGGTAGCTGTCGAAACATTAGTAACTACGGGAATAGCTATAGTATCTGGTGAAGTTACCACAAGGGCATATGTTGATATCCAAGATATAGTAAGAAAAACTATTATGGAAATAGGGTATACAAGAGCAAAATACGGGTTTGATGGAGAGACTTGTGCGGTACTTTCCTCAATTCACAGCCAATCACCAGATATAGCTATGGGTGTTGATAAAGCTTTAGAAGCAAAAGAAGGAGAATTAAATGCTCAAGATGACTTAGAACTTGTTGGCGCAGGAGATCAAGGTATGATGTTTGGTTATGCAACTAACGAAACAAAAGAATTAATGCCACTTCCAATAATGCTTGCTCATAAACTTGCATTAAAACTTTCAGAAATTAGAAAAAGCGGAACAGTTCCTTTTTTAAGACCTGATGGAAAGACGCAAGTTACAGTTGAATACGATGAAAATGATAGGCCAGTAAGAGTAGATACAGTTTTAATTTCAACGCAGCATGAGCCTAATGTGACAATTGCTGAAATTAAAGAGGCTTTGGTAAAATATGTTATTGATCCAATTATTCCTGAAGAATTAAGGGATGATAATTTAAATATACTTGTTAATCCAACTGGAAGATTTGTTCTTGGAGGGCCTTCTGCAGACACGGGATTAACAGGTAGAAAAATTATTGTAGATACATATGGGGGTGCAATTCCACATGGTGGAGGAGCTTTTAGTGGTAAAGATCCGACAAAAGTCGATAGATCTGCACATTATTTTGCCAGATATGTTGCAAAAAATGTTGTAGCTGCCGGTTTAGCTGATAAATTTATGATTCAAGTGGCATATGCAATTGGTAAAGCAAAGCCTGTTTCAGTAATGATAAATACGTATGGAACTGCAAAAATAGATGAAGATAAAATATTAAAAGCTGTGCTTGAATTATTTGACTTTAGACCAGGAGCAATCATAAAGAAGTTAAATCTTTTAAGACCTATTTACAAAAAAACAGCAGCGTATGGACATTTTGGAAGAGAACTTGAAGAATTCACATGGGAAAAATTAGACATGGTTGACGAGCTAAAAAGATTATTATAGTTGAGGAGGTTGAAAGTATGCCAAATATAAAGTCTGCAAAAAGAAGAGTAAAAATTTCTGAAAGAAATAGATTAATAAATAAAGCATATAAAACCAGAATGAAAAATTCTATTAAAAAAGTTTTATTAGCTTTAAGCGAAGGAAAAACTAAAGAAGAAGTAGAGCAACTTTATAAAATTGCTCAGAGTGCAATAGATAAAGCAGCAAAAATAGGTGCTGTACATAAAAACGAAGCTGCAAGAAGAAAATCAAGATTAATGAGTAAGATTAATAAACACTTTGCCATAGAATAATTTGGAGGTGTATCATGGCATTTCATTATACTATTGAAATGTTGTTGAATGATCAAAAAGCAAATGTTATAATGAATAACCAAGAAATTATAGAAATTGCAAGAACTAATCAAACGGAAATTAAATATGATAACGGTAAACTTGTATTAACTTGTGCTCCAAATCATGATATCGACGAAGAATTAGTAAAGAAGATTTTGAGTGTTGTAAAAAGTACAGTTGTTGCAAATGCTTATTTAATTGATGGAAAAAGTAAAGTTGAGATTTTTAACGGAAAACTCGATCCAAAAAATCCATTTGGCACATCAAATGAAGAGTTTGAGGAAAGAACAATTGAAAGTTTAGAAGAAGAGGATGGTATTACAATTGATGAAGATTTAGAAGATTTTTTAAGATATACGGATGAAGAAGAATAAATAATTAAATCCCCCATCGGTTTGATGGGGGATTTGTTTTATATCATACTTTTAATAGTTTCTTTTATTTTTTCACTATCAAGTCCGTAAATATTAAACAGATATTTGCTATTTCCAGAAACAGGGAATCTATCTATTCCTACTTTGATAAACATATCCGGTAATATTTTTAAATTGAATAATTTAGATTCGATTAATGTTCCAAGACCGTTGTACACGTTGTGGTCTTCGACTACTATTACTTTGTTTCTTGCATATCTTGAAAGAGCTTCTTCATCAAGATCAAAAGGACAAGAAACATTTAGTAAACCTACATTAATTCCTTCTTTTGCAAGTTCGTCTACAGCTTTTAATGCGTGTGGTAGCACTGAACCTAAGGTTATTATTACTATATCCTCTCCATCTCTTATTACATCAATTTTTCCGTACTTGAATTCATAATTTTCATCAAAAAATAGAGAACCATCAGGTTTTGTGATGGAAGAAACCTTGCTTCTTCCCATAGCTACAACGTAATTTCCATATTGAGAAGCAACATATCTTACAACTTTGTCAGTTTGATTTGGATCTGCAGGTACAATAACTTTGAATCCAAACCATGCAAGTGGAGCAGAAATATAGTTTAATGCATGATGTGTTTTTCCATCTTCACCGACATCGACGCCACAATGTGTTACAACCACTTTTAGATTTGTATTGTTTATGGCGTTTAATCTGTGCTGATTAAAAGTTTCATCAATTCCAAATACTCCAAAATCTGCAAAGAATGTTACAAATCCTTCAGCACTTAAAGCACCAGCAAGAGCTGCTGCATTATGTTCTTGAACACCAATTTCAATTAATTTCTCAGGTTTTATTTTATCAAGAATGTCTAATTTTACTGATGATTTAAGGTCGCAGTCAATAGCTACGACATTATTGTTAAGTTGAGCAAGATCAGCAATAGCATTTCCTAAAGCAGTTCTATTATCTGTTTTTTCTCTATATATTTTAGGATTGCCAGTATCAATGTTAATTTCATACTTTAATTTCAATTGTTTGTGTTCGCGAATATCAAGTTTTTCTCTCATTTTTATGTATTTTTCAATATCTACTGAAAGCCCAAGTTCACTTATTGCTTTTTCGTATTCATCTAAACTCAAAGGTTTACCGTGATATTTTGGAGTATCTTCCATAAAGCTTACACCTTTTCCAATAATGGTGTGTGCAATTATCACTGTAGGTTTTTTATCGTTTTTTGCAATTTTTAGTGCAGATATAATTTGTTCAAAATCATGTCCATCAATTTCAATAACATTCCAATCTGCAGCTTGATATTCCTCTCTAAGATCTACATACATTATGTTGCTAGCTCTACCACTTATTTGAATATCGTTATAGTCAATTATAACTGTTAAGTTATCTAAATTGAATTTTCGTGCAGTTCTTCTTGCTTCTGCAACTTGGCCTTTGGCACTTTCACCATCGCTCATTACCACAAAAACATGATAATTTTCCTTTTTTAATTTACCAGCAATCGCCATTCCAATACCAGCAGATAACCCTTGACCTAGATTACCTGTGGTCCATTCTACTCCGGGAATTCCCCTGGTAATGTGTCCTTCAAAAATACTTGATGGATGCCTAAAACCTGCAATAACCTCATCTCTATTAACGAATCCATATGCTGCAAGAGTACTATATACAGCTGGAGAAATGTGACCATGACTTACAACTATTCTGTCTCTTTTTTCATTCCAAGGATCATTTGGAAAAATGTTTGCAAATGAATACAATGAGACAAGTAAATCAATTGAAGACATGGAACCGCCCGGATGACCTGAGGCTGCAACCGTTGTCATTGTCAAGATGTCTGCTCTACATTGTCTAGCAATTTCTTCAAGATTTTTAATCAAATTCATACACCTCCTTTTATTTTTCAATATAATTATACCAAAAATATTAAACTTGGTCTTATGAAAAGACAAATTTTAAGTAAAAAAATTTTATTAAAAATTAACTGTGATATAATATTAATCGAGGTGAGAAGATGGATGCCTTGGGAAAGATTTTTAATACTACTGTTGTGGTAACTATGAATGTAGATAAAAGAATAAATGGTATAACTGTTGCATGGATTACTAGAGTTTCGATAGAGCCAAGGTTAATTGCAATTTCAATTGGAAAAGAGAGATACAGCTATTCCTTGCTAAAAAAATCAAGGATTTTTGGAATCAATATCTTAAATAATAAACAAAAAGAACTTGCGATACATTTTGGAAGTAAGAGCGGAAAAGATTATAATAAATTTGAGAGTGTTGAGTTTTCATTGAGTAAGAATAGTATACCTATTCTTGAAGATATAGTTGGATATATTGAATGTGAATTAAAATATATATATAATGCAGGGGATCACTCGCTCTTTATTGGAGAAGTAATTGATGAAAAAGTATACTCTAAAGATACACCTTTAATATACGGTGAACATAAAATTTTGGAGGGATGTTAATGTTTGAACACTATTACACAGAGAAACCAACTAGTAAACTTAAAATTAAAGAAGTAATAATCAATTTAAAAAACGGACATATTTATAAATTTAAATCTCCTAGTGGTGTATATTCTTTTGGTAAAGTGGATAAAGCTACAAAAATACTAATTGAGAATGTAAGAATAAGTAATGGTAATATACTAGATATTGGGTGTGGTTACGGAATAATTGGTATAACTTTGAAAAAGGAAAATCCAGATATCAAACTTTACATGAGTGATATAAATGAAAGGGCTGTGGAGTTTGCAAAAATAAATGCGAAAGATAATAATATTGCAGCAGATATAAGGAAAGGTTATTTGTTTGAGGTTTGGGAAAATGAAAAGTTCGATCATATAGTTTCAAATCCACCTATTGTTGCTGGAAAAAAAGTATGGATGGAACTTATAGAAAAATCTTTAGATTTTTTAAATGATGGAGGTACTTTACAGTTAGTTGCTTTTCATAATAAAGGTGGAAGAAGGATTAAAGAATATATGAAAAGTATTTTTGGGAATGTGGAAGAATTATGTAAAGAAGGAGGTATTAGGGTTTATCTTTCAAAAAAAGTATGAATATAACTTTAAAAAATGTAAGTTATGTTTATAATCCAGATACTCCATTTGAAAAAAAAGTTTTAGATTCCATTAATTTAAAAATAGAAAATGGTGAAACTATATTTGTTATAGGTAAAACAGGAAGTGGAAAAACAACATTGCTTTATTTACTTGATTTTTTAATTAAGCCAACTAGTGGAGAAGTTTTAGTCAATGATTTTGAAAATCCATTTGAAAGGCCTTATGAATATAGAAGATACATTGGTTTTGCTTTTCAATTCCCAGAAAAGCAGTTTTTTTCGGAAACAGTTGAAGATGAAATATACTTTTCAATAAAAAATTTTAGAGTTGATAATCCAGAAAAAAGATTTAATGAAATAGTTCACTTTTTTCAACTTCAAGATTATTTGAAAAAATCTCCGTTTCAGCTTTCTGGGGGGGAGCAAAGAAGGATTGCGTTAGCAAGTGCTTTAGCTCATGATCCTAAAATTTTAATTTTGGATGAACCAACAGTAGGATTAGATAGGAAAAACGAAAGGAAAATAATAGAATATTTAAGAAATTGGAAAGATTCCAAAGGAAGGACTTTAGTTATTGTAACTCATGACATTGAAAAATTTTCGGATTTTAATGGAAAAGTTTATAAACTTATTCATGGAAAATTAATAAGAAAGGGGAATAAAATTGAAATTTGAGTATCAAGCTTACAATAAGGATATGCAAAAGGTAAAAGGTGAAATTGAAGCAGCGAATTTACAAGAAGCTTTATCAAAATTGAAGTTAAACGGATTATCCGTTGTTGATATTAGGGAAGCAAAGATAAGGAAGGAATTTAAAAATATTTTTGGTATTCCATTAAAAGATATAGTATTTTTTACAAGACAACTTGAGACTATGATAAAAGCAGGTTTAAGATTACGAGAGGCAATACATATTTTGTCAAACCAAGAAATATTTTCAAAGAGATTTAGAAAAGTTTTGCTAAATGTTGTTAATGAATTGGATGTTGGAACATCCCTGACAGATGCTTTTAAAAAGCAAGGAGTGTTTGATAACGTTTTTATTAATATGTTGAAAGCGGGAGAGGAAGGCGGAGTTTTGGAAGAAACTTTAGAAAAATTATCTAATTATTATGAAAATTTGAATAGAACGCAACAACAAGTAAAATCTGCAATGGTATACCCAATTTTTATTCTCAGTTTCGCAGTTATTGTTGTTTTGGTAATTAGTTTATTTATTTTACCAAAACTTTTTATGGTATTTGGAAATATTCCAACATCTGGATTGATTTCTACTCTTGTAAGGCTTAATAAGTTGTTAACGGAAAATGGTTTTTTAGTTGCTGTATTTTCTATTTTGTTGTTTTCCGGGATTTTTCTGTTTTTGAAAACAGAATATGGAAAAAAATTAAAAGATTTTGTTGGAAATCTATTTCCACCTATTAGAAAATTGAGAGAAAAAATAACGTTTGAAAGATTTTCAAGAACTTTTGGGGTACTTGTTGGGAGTGGTGTTTCGATTATTGATTCCTTGGAAATGGCGGCAAGAGCTTCTAATAATAGAAAATTTATTTCAAAAATAAAAAATGTAGAAGAAAAGGTTAAAAGTGGAAATTCTCTGAAACAGGCTTTAAAATCTGAAAAGGTTTTTCCACAAATAATTTATGAAATGATAGGTACAGGTGAAGAGACGGGTAAATTGGAAGTGGTAATGGAAAAAGTGGCGGATTTTTTTGATGATCAGATACAACAAGATACGAAAAAATTATTATCAATGCTTGAGCCAGTGATGATAGCTTTTGTTGGGCTTTTTATTGCATTTTTGGCATATGCTATGTATTCAACTATTTTCCAAATGCAATCAACTTTTGGAGGATAATATGACATATATTGAATTAATGGTTGTACTTTTGATTAGTGTAATTATATTTTCTATTAGCATAATTTCTGTTTTTAGGATGTTAGATAAAATGATATTGAATGAGGAATTATTTAAGACTATTGTTTATTGTGGATTGTGGAAATCAAATGCAGATTATATAAAGTATAAAGGAAATAAAGTTTATATTTATTATACATTTTTCAGAAAAGAGAATGTGGGGATTATAAAGGAAATAGATTTTGGAAATTATTTTGAAAGCAACGAATTAAGAATTATTCCTTTATATAGAGTAACTGGAGGAACTTTTGGAAAATATAAAGTTGAACCTATAGTGTTTGATATTTCAGGGGAATAGGAGGGGAATTTTGATAAAAGAACTTTTGGGAAGAAGGGTTATTGCTGTTGATTTTCATAGTGAGAATGATATTTATTTTGGAGCTCTTGAATATTTTTTTGGTAAAAGTAAAGTATTATTTTTAAAAGATTGGGAATCTACTTTTGAAATTACGGTGGATGATTTTGTCATTGTTAACATACCGTGGGATTATATTTTAAATTTGAAAATTGATTTACCTTCCGTGAAAAACAAAAAAGAGCTTGAAAAGTTAATATTACTTGAAATTTCCCAAAGTTTGGGTGTTCAACCCAATGAGTTTTTTTTCGACTACATACTTAATCCTAATGGAAAAGCAAATGTTTTTATAATTAAAAAAGAGGATTTTCATGCCTATTTTCAAGTTTTGTCCCAAAGAAATATTCCCGAACCTGACGTTGTTTATCCTGACTTTTTAAAGGAATCTTTAATGTTCAATAAACTTCCGGGATATAATATTCAGTTTTTTATTAATAAAAATTCTTCTGGAATTTTGGTATTTAATAATTCAGAGTTAATGGAAATTAGATATTCTGATTTTAACTTAAATAACTTAAGTGGAATACTTTTAGATGAACTTGGTTATACTTTATACGAGTTAGAGTATTTAGATGATGAAGATTTAATAAATGATGGTAAGACGTTTATAACGGGTATTTTTAATGATTTGTTATCTTTAATTGAAAGGGAGATATTTGTTACTGTGAATTCGATGGATGAGAAAATTGGAATTGACAGTATTCAAACGATACAAATAGTAACAGATTCAAATATTTTGAATGAATTTATACGAGAAAGGTATACTGAATCTTCACTTTTGTTGAATAGATTTTATTTTCAAGATTTAAGTAAAATATTAAGAAATTATAGGTATCTTGGGGTTTTGGGGCTTTTAAAAAGAGGGGGGATAAATTTTGGAAAGGTTGAACTTGTATAATCAAAAAGAAAGGTATATGTCTTTGAAAAGATTTTTATTTTATATTTTTATTATTCTCGTACCTTTTTTTTCAACTTTTTTTCTTGCGCAATTTTGGTTATATTTAAGTATCTCAAATACAATTGAAAAATATCCATTAGTTTTTAACAATATTACATTTTTAGATCCTTTAGAGATTCCAAATATTATTGAAAATAAAATTAATGAATACGATTCAAAATTAAACATTATTGTTAATAAAATTACTTATTATAAAAATTACTTGAATAATGTTTTTTATTCGAAATATTTTTTGCAAATGTTATTTGATTTCTTTAATACGAAAAAAGAAGACTTTTTTATAAAAAGTATAAAATTCGATGGAAAAAAGTTTAGCATTTTGTTTTATGAATATTCAAATGTTCCTGAAGATTTTGAAAGTGTTATCAAAAATCTCAGTAAATTTTACAAGAATATAAGCATAAAGCTTAACGATACCAAGGTTTTGTATAGCGATTTTAAAATGTTTGAATTTATAATGGAGGGAGAGTTATGACAATAAAACAAAAATATGCCATGTTATTTTTTTGGGGAATGTTTTTTGTTTTATTATTTGTTTTATTATTCAATATTTTTGTGGTAAAAATGAATTTTATTAGAAAATTCAAATTTCAAACAGAGCTTTTGAATTCAAAAATTCAGCTTTATAATAATTTTGATATTAACTTTAAGCAACTTGAAAATATTATTAAAAATGATTCTAAAGATTTTTTGTATACATTTTCCAATGAAAAATATTTTTCAATGTATATGGAAGTACATAAATTCGAAGAATTTATGCATAAATTATTGAATTCAAAAAGTATTCCAATTGAAGTTTTGAATGTAGATGTAAAGACAGATTTTCCAATTATTTTTAAAAAAGATGCGAAACTTGACGTGTATTTTCATATGAAAGTTGGTGATATAATTGAATAAAAAATCTATTTTAATTATAATAGGAGCATTTGTAGTTTTAATATTAATTTTCTTTTTTCTATTTAGAAAGGATTATTCTAGTGAAGTTCAGACAAAGCAATATATTATTAAAGCAAAAAATGACTATACTAATTTCAAAATGGTCAAAAGCGTTAGTTGTTTTGTTCCGTTTTATTTTAAAGTTACTATGGATGCAGAACATTTGAAGAATTATTCAATAGTCAATGATTTGTATTACGTTGGTTATTATAAGGAAGATGAAAAGGAATTTATTTACTTAAAAAATTCAAATGGAATTATTAAAGTTGATCCCAAAGAAAATGTTTTTTTGGATAGGTACTATACCTTAAATGTTAGTAATAAAAGTTTAATAGTTTTAGATATCAACGATGGTAGTATTAAATTAATTGTTCCAGAAAAGATAGGGGGGACTTATTGATGAAAAAAATTGTTATTTTGGGATTATTGATTTCTATCATTGGTTATTTATATCCAAATATAGTAAATGTTGATTATTATTCATTGGAGAACAAACTACAAGTAGTAGTAGAATTTGATAGGGAAATCTCACCATCAGAGGTAAGATTTAATTGGAATGATTCAAGAACGGTTTATTATGTTGAAATTGAAAATGAAAATCTTCAAAGTGCATTTTTACCTGTTTCTAAAGGTCCATTAGAAGGTATTCAGTTGACACCTACAAGAAATACAGTAGCAATATTCTTTTTTACAATAGTTCCAGTAAAAGCAGACTGGTATGTTGTTGGTAACAAAATTGTAGTTAATTTTCCGCACAGCGTTGTGAATCAAAAATTTAGCTTTTCTTTTTTAAATGCACCGTTAGATGTGGTAATTAGAGAATTTTCCCGTGCATTAGGTATTAATATTTCATTATATGAAGGAGTTAGAGATACGGAAGTTAATTTAGATGTAAAGAATGTTGAGATAGAAAAAGCTTTAAGGTTGTTGTTTTTAAACAATCCTAACGTTTGCTATGCATATGGACCTGATGGTACTTTGTATTTAGGCCTAGAAGATGAAATAAAGAATAATTTTGCAATGTATTGGCAAATTTATGATGGTGAAATTAGTGCAGAAAGGATAAAAGCTCTTTTAAGTTCTGGAACTTTCATGAATTTTTTAAAGGATAAAAGTAAAGTATTTGTATATGGAGGCATTAGAGAACATAGGTTAGTTTCTGATGCAATCTCTGTAAGACCAACTAAATCATGGTATTACTATTCATATACGGTAGATGCGAATATTGTTGAAAATTTTTTAAATAATATTTCTACAATATATGATTTTAAGTATGTTGTACTTGCTTCTTTAAAACAAGTAGCAATTTATGCAAATTCTGAGGTTGCCAATACCGTTGGCTATCTTGTTTCAACTTTGAAGGATGTGAATGCACTAGATTATGATGGAATGATTGATGTTAAAGTAAAATATCCAGAAAGAATTGTTCAAGTTCTTGAATCTTTAAACATACCGTATAAAGTATTTGGAGGAATAATAAAAGTTCCAAGTTTTTACAAGGAAATTGTGGAAAGACTAAACAATGATAGAAGTATAGGAAATCCATACAGAATGGTATTTGAAGATATAAGTTTAAAAACTGTTAAAAATGCGATGGATTATTTAGGGATAAGTGAAAATAATGGTAAGGTTATCGAATCAAATGGAAAAGTTTTTGTTACTTTATTTGTAACTGAGGAAATTTACAGGAGGTTCAATCAATTTGTCGAAATTTCAGGAACTAAAACTGCAAAGGTAAAAGTTAGTGATGATAAACTGAAAAATGTTAGGATTATGAAAAAATTTGATGATGGAAGTGTATTAGTTGAAGGGAAAGAAAAGGTAATTGAAGAACTAATGAAAATTTCTAAGAAGGAAAGAAGATATGTTGTAAAATTAACACCGTTTGATCCGCCAAAAGATTTAATAATTTCCATGGTAGACGCAACACCAGTCTTTCAATCTGATTATACTATAGTGTTTGAGGGAGTTGATGATTCAACAATTTCTGAAATAGAGAAAATTCGTGATCAATTTGGAAAGCAAATAGTTGAACTTAGAAAAATAGAACCAGAATCAAAAAAGATTTTAGAAGATTTATTTAATGTAAATGTATATGAATTAAAAGACAAGGTTTACATTGAAGGAGATAGGGCTAAAGAGGCAAAAGATTTTTATGAAAAAAATATTGGAACGATGTATATTGAGGAAGTAAAAGTAGATATCGAAAATTTTGATGAAATTAAATCAATATTCAACGACTTATACAATGTTACCGCAAAGTATTATCCTTTAAATAATCTGTTAATTCTTAAAGGTGAGAAAAATAATGTAGAACAGGCCAAGAATTTTTTGAGTGAATATAACTTGGAAAAAGAAGTTAAGTTATTTAATGTGCCTTTTTCAGAAAATATAAAGGTAATTATAGAGAGTGTTATACCAGACTCTAAGGTATATGATTTGAATGGTAAATTGTTAGTATTTGGTGATAAGAATATGTTTGATGAAGTTGAGGATTTATTAATGAATGTCAATCAGAATAATTCAATTGTTGAAATAAATACTGATATTGATAATTTAGAAGAATTTGTGAAGTTTAACTTTGGAAATAAGATTGAGATTTTGAGATTAAATGGAAAAATCTTTGCAAAGGGTAATTTGAATGATTTAAATGTACTAAAAGAAAAATTGAGGAGTTTCGAACAAAGTTTTGTTAGTGTAGAAAATGGAAAAATAAATATTAATGTTAAAGATTATAATTTGAAAAATCTAATTGATAAAATTTTTTCAAAGTTTAATCTAGATATTATCTTTGAGTCAGAGATAAATAAACATGTTACATTAAATGTCGCAGAGATTACTTTAGATGATTTTATTAATTTTTTAAATGAACAAGGTGTCAATGTAAGAAGAAAAGAAAACATTATGTACTTCAACGATAATACAAAAAAAATTATGGTGAAAAATGGCTTAATTACAATTAACGCTACCAATGCAACAATAGTTGAAATTTCCAGAAATGTTTATCCAAAATTTGGTTATGCAGTTATTGTGGACTCTGTAGATGATGATTTAAATATTGTATTGAATAATGCAACTTTGAAAGAATTTGAAAATATATTGTTAAAAAAGGTTGATATAACTAAAGAAGGAAGTTTGGTATATATAAAACCCAAGGGGAAAGTAGAGGAAAAAAATAATGTTGTGGAATTTAAAGATGGAAAATTTAATATTAATGCCGAAAATGTTTCATTAAGAGAGGTAATAAGACAAGTCGTAAAAGGATATGGCTATTCTGCGGTGATTTCAAAGGATATTAATACTTTAGCAAATCTTTATGTCAATGATTTAAATTTTGATAGTTTTGAAAAGATATTAAACAACTATAATATTGAGGTAAAAAAAGAAGATGGTATTTATGTCTTTGATTTATTGACAAGTGAAGGAACAAAAACAATAAATACTTTTACGTTTTCAGTTCCTAAAAATGTTGAAAAAATCCAAAAATTGATAGAATTTTACGGCGGGAACTCGTTTGTTGATTCAGCTGCAGGCGTGGTTATTGCGACGGGAATTGATGCGAAGATTGCAGGAGAAATCAGAAATTATATTGAAAAATATTTGAATTCAAAATTAGCTTTAATTGAAGTTAGGGTTGTTGATGAAGAATTTACTAATTCTCTTGATTTAACTTTAGGCGAGTTAACTTCGAATATTGGGAATTTATCAAAAGATGGATTTGATATAACATTAACTTTGGGTGAAATGTCTTTAGAGAAGATAGTTGAAAAATTGCTTTCAGTTGGAACGGTGAATGAATTAACATTAAAATTAAATGGGAAGATCAACGCTACTGATAAAGATACTAAAATACTTGCAAGCCCCAATGTTGTTGCCAAAAGTGGGGAAAAAGCAAGTATTTTAATTGGAGATAAAATTCCTATAGTTTTAACTACTGCTGAAAATACACAAGAGATAAAGTATATTGAGTCTGGTGTAACTTTAGAAATAACACCTTTTGTTAATGCTGATAACACTATTGATTTAGAATTAAACATAAAGGTAAGTAGTTTTGATTGGGATGTAAAAAATGTTTATGGTTTAACGTTACCATTAGAAAGAACTAGAGAATTTAATTCGAAAATTTCATTGAAAGAAAATGAAACATTAATTATTGGCGGATTGACTCGTGAGGAAAATTCTAAAACAGAGAGTAAAGTACCGATTTTGGGTGATTTGCCTATAATCGGCAAATTCTTTAAAACAGAAAAAAATGATCTAGTAAAAAGAAATATAATTATACTTATCTCAGCAAAGGTTGTGGAATAATGAAAAGAACGATGACTTTTGCGGATAAGTTTTATCCAAAAAGCCCTGAAAAATTGAAGAAATTTTTTGAAGTTTATGCTGAAAAGGTAAAATTAGAATTTTCAAATAACAATTTTGGAATGATTTTGCCACATGCTGGTTATGTATACAGTGGTAAAACAGCTTTACTAACATTAAAAGAATCATTTCGTTTTGGAAAACCTGAAAGGGTAATTATTTTGGGGACAAATCATACCGGAACAGGTATTGGAATTTGCTCTGTGTGGGAAAGAGGCGAATGGGAAACTCCTTTTGGCAATATTGCAGTTGATGAAAAAATAACTGAAAAATTACTGAAATTCGATATATTCGTTTCTGATTATGCAGCACACACAATGGAACATTCTATAGAAGTTATACTGCCATTTTTAAAATATTATTACGGTGATATAAAACTTGTGCCAATTGTTTATAATTTTCCAAGTCATTTATACACGATGAGAATCGTGGAGATATTAAAAAAACTTGAACTAAAAAGTACTTTAATTATTGCTTCATCTGATTTAAATCACTATGATCCACACGATATAACAATGAAAAAAGACGAAATTTTTATTGAAAATATTTTAAAACAAAATGTTGAGGAATTATTTAAACTTAGTAAAAAGATAACAGCATGTGGAACAGGTCCAATTGCTGTTTTGCTTAATTATTTTAGCAATGTAAAGCTTGTATATCATACAACTAGTGCTGAGTTTTCGAATGATTATAATTTTACAGTTGGGTATGCAGGTTTTGTGTTATGGTAAAGAAAAATGACATAAAACACCTTGTAGTAATATTTATCGTTTTTTTAGTGTTAACTACAGCAATTTTTCAGCAGAAAGAGATTATACAAAAAAGCGGAGAGAAAACCAGAAAATATGCGGAACAGATAATAGATATAAATTCCGCAACTTTTGAGCAACTTGTATCATTGCCGGGTATAGGTCCGACCAAAGCAAAAAGTATAATTAATTATAGAGAAAAGGTAGGAGAATTTTTATCTATTGATGATTTATTAAATGTTTCAGGCATCGGGCCGTCTACATTGAAAAAAATAAAACCATTTATAAAAATCAAGACTGCAAATGTTATTACAAATAGTCCATCTGGAAGTGAAGATGTAAAAATAAATATTAATAATGCCAGTGTTGAAGAGTTAATGAAACTTCCAGGTATTGGCAAGGTTAAGGCTCAGGAAATAATAGAGTTCAGGAAAAAGTTTGGAAATGTACAATCTTTTGAAGATTTATTGAAAGTAAAGGGTATAGGCAAAAAAACTTTAGAAAAAATAAAACCATTTATTGAACTTTAGACTGATTTAGAAACATTACCAAACTAATTATCGAAATTAAAGCAATTAGTTGGAAAAGGTTATAATAAGTCAGCATCGAAGTAAAAATTAATATAACTGAAGTTATAAAAACACCTAGAGTAATTTTAAATGAATTATTATAAAACAATGCGATTAGAAAAATTATAGCGATAATGTTCAATAGAAAACTAATAAATAATCTTGTATATTGGACTTCAAAACTTGGAACACTAGGCCCGCCTGGGATTCTTCCTGGAATTTTTAAAATCCAAGTATACTTTATTATCCCTTTTCCGTACAAAGCAACAATAGTCATACTTAAAATCAAAAGTATAATTGTTGAAAGTATCAATATTCTTTTCAATATCTCACCTCACTCCTGTTAAATATTATATCATTTATTGACATTAGAAGTATAATTTGGTAGAATTACTATTGAGAATGAGTTTCAATAAATTGGAGGTGTGGAAATGACATTAGAACAGGTACCGGAATGTACGAAAGTGAAAATTTTATCAATAAGGGATTCTATAATTAGAAATAGAATTTTAGGATTAGGAATAGTTCCTGGTTGTATTGTTGAGGTAATTAGAACCTCACCTTTGGGAGATCCGAGAATGTATAAAGTGTTTAATAAAATGGTTTCTTTGAGAAATTCTGAGGCAAAAATAATAGAAGTTAGTTTAATTGATGAATCAATCCCATTAATTTTTGCATCTGATGGTGAATATGAAGTTGTAGAATTATGTGGAGGAAGAATGTTTAGAAGAAAGATGGAGCTTTTAGGTGTTTATGTAGGAAAAGAAATAAGTGTAATAAATGGAAATATTAAATTAAACGATGAAGTTATTAATATGGGGGATGGTATGAAAAAAAAGATAATTTTAAGGAGGTTATGATATGGTGATATCAGTAGCATTGGTTGGAAATCCAAATGTTGGTAAAACTAGTATTTTCAATAGACTTGTTGGTGCAAGACAATACGTTGCAAATTGGCCGGGGGTTACTGTAACAAAAATTGAAGGGGCGACTGAGTGGCGCGGTAATACTTTACATATAATTGATTTACCTGGGACTTATTCATTAACTTCAAAAACTATTGATGAACAAGTAGCTAGAGACTATTTATTTTTTTCTCCACCTAATGTTACTGTGTTAATAGCAGATTCATTGAATCCTGAACAAAGTTTTTATCTTTTAATAGAGTTATTAGAAATAACAAATGATGTTATATTAGTTATGAATTCAATTGATGAAGTTAAAAATAAAAAGATAAAGATAGATAAGTTTGAATTGGAGAAACATTTTGGTGTGCCTGTGGTGTTTACTTCGGCAAAAACCGGAGAAGGTATTGATGAATTAAAAGATAAAATTGTTGAAGTTGCAAATGGAAAGCATACTAAAAAGGTTTTATTTGATTATCGTGAATTGGAAAAGCAAATAAGTATGGTTATGGATAAAATTCCTGAAAATGTTTTTAAAAATAAAAGATATGCAGCACTGAAATATTTAGAAGGTGATGAATTTTTTAAAGAAAAAATAGATAAATACGTAAATTTTAATAATTTTAATAATTTTGCTACTGAAATTTCTAAAATAAGGTATGAGTATGTAAGTTATATAATAAAAGAGGCATATAGTGGTATAGAGCTTGCTAATGTAAAAAATTTAAGTTATAAAATTGACCATATTTTAACACATAAATTTTTTGGTATTCCAATATTACTTCTTATCTTCTATTTTGTATTTAAATTTACTTTCGAAATAGTTCAACCACTGTCAGATTTTTTAGATATTGCTTTATCGAATTTTGCTGAATATATAAAATCATTTGGTGACAACATGTTTTTTGCTCTAATTGCGGATGGTATTATTGGAGGTGTGGGTGGTGTTCTGGTGTTTGTTCCAAATATTTTTGGATTATTTTTAATGCTTGGAATTTTAGAAGAATCAGGATATTTGCCGAGAGCAGCTTTTGTATTGGATAGGATTATGTATAAATTAAAATTATCTGGAAGGGCTTTTATGTCATTAATTTTAGGTTTTGGATGTAATGTTCCGTCTATAATGACTGCAAGAGGATTACCTGATGAGAAAGAAAGGATTGGAACAATTATTTCGTCTCCATTTATAAGTTGTAGTGCAAGATTACCTGTATATATAATGATAATTAGTATTTTCTTCCAGGGGTATAAAGCGGAAGTTCTTTTTAGTATTTATCTTATAAGTATATTATTAACTGCTTTTTCTGCGTATTTTGTAAACAAGATTTTTTTCAAGGGCGAAAATGTTCCACTAATAATGGAACTACCAAGATATAGAATCCCAACTGTAAGGAATATTCTAATATATATGTGGAATAAAGGAAGTCATTTTTTAAAGAAGGCAGGAACAATAATTTTGGTTACAAGTATTGCTGTATGGGCATTAACATATTTTCCAAATAATGGTAATGTTGAAACTAGCTTTGCATCTTATGTGGGAAAAGGTTTAGCATATGTATTAAAGCCACTTGGGTTTGATTGGAAAGTAGGAACCGCTTTGTTTTTTGGAGGTGTTGCAAAGGAAGTAATTGTTTCAACCTTTTCTATGTTATATGGCTTTTCAGAGGGGGATGTTTTATCTGCTAAATCTGCACTTGCAGCTTCTATGAATCCTTTAACTGCATATGCATTTCTCATATTTGTTTTGCTTTATATTCCTTGTTTTGCAACCCTTGCAACCATTAAATCTGAAACTGGAAGCTGGAAATGGATGATATTTTCCATTATGTATAGCTTTAGTTTAGCGTATTTATTTTCATATATTATTGTATTCTTTGGAAAAATATTTATTTTTTAAAATACATGTAAATATTTTTTATTTTTAGTTTTTTTCTTATCTTGAATAACTTTGTTAATATGTTAGAATTATAATAGCTAAACCTAAATTAAGGAGGGGTAGTATGAAAAAATATACAAAAACCCATGAATGGGTTGATGAGAGTGGGTATGTTGGAATTACCAATCACGCACAAGAAGAGCTTGGAGATATTGTTTATGTTGATCTTCCTAAAGTTGGTAGTGAAGTAAAAAAGGGTGATATACTACTTTCTATTGAGAGTGTTAAAGCTGCAACAGATGTTTATTCACCGGTAAGTGGAAAAATTGCAGAGGTAAACGAAGAATTAGATTCCCAACCCGAGTTAATTAACGAAGATGCGGAAGGAAAGGGTTGGTTAGTAAAGATAGATTTTTCAGATGAAAGTGAACTAGATGAGTTAATGACTGAAGAAGAATATAAAAAATATTTGGAAAATGAGGGTGGAAATTGATGTTAAGTGTTACAGCATATACTGTATTGATATTCATCATAAATATATTAATAGGTATAGTAATTTCACTTGGGATTATTCAACAAGGCAAATCATCGTTTGGAATTTCATCTGTGATTGCGTGGGTTGTTTTTGTTATATCTTTAGTTTTCTTTATATCTGGAGGTTTTACAGAATTTTTTGCAAAATTAGGTTTGTCTTTATCACCAATTTTGTATTTAGTTTTGGCAATTTATTCAATGCTACAGATAAAGAATCTTTCAAACTTAAATATTAGACAAGCAATGAGGAATGGTATAATGTTTTCACTAATATTTATTCTATTTTTAATTATTGATGTATTTTGGGTTAAAAACGCTGTAAATATTTCATTGATATCCATTGGTTGGTCATATGTTATAACATTAATCTATGCGTATAAAAATAGAAACATTGAATAACCTTATAAAAATATTATAAAATAGTGGGGGTACCCCCACTATTTTTGTTTAGAGGTGATTTTTTGATAGATAGAGAAATATTAAAAAATATTCCTGAGAAACCTGGTGTATATATTTTTAAAAGGGATAAAGAATATGTTTATATTGGAAAGTCGAAAAATTTAAAAAAGCGACTTAATTCTCATTTTTCTTTTAAAGAAGAAAAAAGTCGGCTTATAGTTGAAGAATCAAATAAATTAGAGACTATAATAGTAAAAAATGAGAAAGAATCATTGCTTTTAGAAGCAACATTAATTTACAAATATAAACCAAAGTATAATGTTATGCTAAAAGAAAGTGAACCGTATCCATACATAAGAATTTCATCTGATGTTTTTCCTTATGTTGAAGTAACTAGAAATAGAGATAAAGATGGTAAATATTTCGGGCCGTATACAAATGTAAAATTTACAAGGTTGTTTTTAGAAGTCTTGCAAAAGATTTTGAATTTTAGAACGTGTAAAAAAAATATTGAGAAAATAAAAAAGCCATGTTTGAATTATTACTTAAAAACGTGTGTAGCGCCGTGTGTAGATGAAAACAAAAATTTTAAAATGTATGGTGAGATAATTAAACGTTTGGAAGAGGTTTTAAGTGGTGATTATGAATATATTAGGAATTTTATTGAAGCAAAAATGTACCATCATGCGAAAATGCTAGATTTTGAGAATGCAGCAAAATATAGAGATGTGTTACTAGCATTTAATAATATTATGATAAATCAGGGGATTGTTTTAAGGGATAAAAGAAATGTGGACTACATTGTTTTTAAAGATAACATGTTTTTAGTCTTAAAGGTTAGAAGTGGTGTGTTAACTTCAAAACTTCTTTATGAAGCTTCATTAACTTTTGAAGAATTTATATATCAGTTTTATTATGGTATGAAAAGTGATTTGCCAAATAAAATAGTTGTCTCAAAACAAATTAATTTGAATTTTGATGTTCCAATAATTGTGTGTAGAGAGGAAGACGATAAATATCTTTTAGAAATAGCTTTAGAGAATTTAACTGAGCATATTAAATCAATTAATTTTAGTAAAGATATTTTAATTAAGATGAAAGAGATTTTAAATTTAAAAAAAATTCCATTTAGGATTGAGGGGACAGATATTTCACATAGAAATGGTAGATTTACAGTTGCTTCACTGATTGTTTTTGAAAATGGATATCCAAAAAAAGATGAATATAGAAGATATAAGCTTGGGGACATTTTAGATGATTTTGAAAGTATTAGAATTTTTATTAGAAAAAGATATACAAAACACCGACCACCAGATTTATTTTTTGTGGATGGTGGTAAGGGACAAGTTAATGCAGCAATTGGCGAATTTAATAAAATGAATATTGATATAGATGTTGTTGGAATTGCAAAGGAGGAAGAAGTAATAGTTACTAAAAATAAGAGCTTTAAACTTGATCCAACTGATGTTGTGTTAAGAACTTTAATTTTTGTAAGAGATGAAACTCATAGAGTTGCAAATTCTTTTAGTGGAAAGTTAAAAAATAATGAGTATAAAGTTAGTAAATTGGATAGTATTAAAGGAATTGGGCCAAAAAGAAAAAAACAGTTACTTATGAAATTTGGAACACTCAAAAACATTAAAAGTGCATCATTAGAGGAACTTGAAGAAATTGTAGGAAAAACAATAGCGTTAAGAATTAAGGAAGAATTGTGAATATATAAAAAAAATTAAGAGGTTTACTTTAATATTAAACTCTATTCAGACTTGAAACATTTTTTACAACTGATATAATTAAGTTGATGTTAATATTAAGATTATATAGGAGGTGTTACACTTGACGGCGTATATTATCCGAAGGCTTTTGTTGTTACCCCTGATTTTATTTGGAGTAACTCTTATAATTTTCAGTTTTACGGAGATATTAGGTCCTGAAAAAATGTTATCTGCTTATGTAAATCCCAACATGTTTGATAAATTATCCAATGAAGATTTGGATAAACTTATTGAGCAGTATGGGCTAAATGATCCAATGTGGACTAGATATTTTAAATGGATTGGTGGAGTTTTGAAGGGTGATTTGGGTTGGTCGGTTACTGCTAAACAACCAGTTGCTGATGCAATTAAAGAAAGAATTCCTTATACTATAGAATTAGCTATGTATGCTTTTATCCCTGTAGTAATAGTAGGGATATGGTTAGGAGTTGTAGCTGCAGTAAATAGAGATAAGTTTATAGATCATTTTATTAGAATATTTGCAATAATTGGATGGTCGTTGCCTGATTTTGTATTCGGTTTAATCGTTTTAATGTTTTTTTATTCTGTGTTGGGGTGGTTTCCACCAGGTACATTAAGTGGATGGGCTGAAGAAATTGTAAAATCAGGAGAATTTCATAGATTTACAAAAATATTAACTATTGATGCTTTAATAAATGGCAGATTAGATATTTTTTGGGATGCATTAAGACATTTAATTGGACCAATTTTGACAATTTCATGGTTATGGTGGGCTTATTTGTTAAGAATTACAAGATCTAGTATGTTAGAAGTTCTTGGAAAAGAGTATGTGAGAACTGCTAGAGCGAAAGGTGTTCCAGAAAAAGAAGTTATTCATAAACATGCAAAGAAAAATGCAATGATACCAGTTGTTACAGTGGCAGGTGCTATGGTGATTGGTTTACTTGCAGGTACAGTAATTGTAGAAGTTATTTTTAACAGAATTGGTATGGGAAGATTTACTGCCCAAGCTGCAACACAGTTGGATTATGCCGCAATTTTGGGAAGTACCCTTTTCTATTCCACTTTGTTAGTAATTGGTAATCTTGTCATTGACATATTATATGCAATACTAGATCCAAGGATTAGACTCGGTTAAGGAGGTGCTTGTTGATGAACACAGAATTTAAGAGAACATTAAAAAAACTTTTTAGAAATCCCTCGGCAGTTTTAGGTTTTTCTTTACTGATATTTTTTGCTTTAGTTGCTATTTTTGCACCATTACTTGCACCACCTGTTAATCCAATGTTTCCAGATGAAAATGGTAATCCTATGAAATTGGATGATCCATATATTATGCCTATATTATCTTGGAGTTCCGATCCAGTACCACCGAGTAAAGATCATCCATTTGGTATGATAGCAGGTAGGGATATTTACTATGGTGTTATTTGGGGAACAAGAACAGCTTTCAAAATAGGTCTTACGGTTGTTGTTTTGTCAACTATTATAGGTTTAATTATTGGTTCAATTGCAGGATATTTTGGGGGTTGGATTGATGAAATATTGATGAGAATAACAGATATTTTTCTTTCCATTCCGTTTTTGCTAGCTGCAATGGTATTAACAACTATACTAGGAAGTGGTCTTGACAAGGTAATGATTGCAATGACTATTTTTGGATGGATGGCCGTTGCAAGGCTTATAAGGGCTAACATTTTGCAAGTAAAAGAAGAACAATTTGTTCTTGCAGCAAAAGCACTTGGAATTAAAAATTATGTTATTATTTTGAGACACGTTTTACCCAATACAATTTTCCCGGTTCTTGTTCAAGCAACAATGAGATTGGGGTCTCTTGTTATCACAGCAGCAGCATTATCTTTCTTAGGATTAGGTGCACCAATTGGATATGCGGACTGGGGTTCAATGTTAAATTACACAAGAAATTATATTTTAGGTGCAAGTGGGCAAGCTTTTGCTTATTGGTACACAATTTTTTATCCTGGCATGGCAATGGTTTTGTTCGTTCTTGCATGGAATTTGGTTGGCGATGCTTTGAGAGATGTATTTGATCCGAAATTGAAATAAAGGAGTGGTAAAATTGGAAAAGAAACCATTATTGCAAGTGAGAAATTTAAAAACATATTTCCATACAGAAGATGGAATCGTAAAAGCTGTTGATGGTGTTGATTTTGAAGTATATCCTGGCGAAACTTTAGGAATTGTGGGTGAATCTGGAAGTGGTAAAAGTGTTACCTCGTTATCTATTTTAAGGTTATTGGACCCTAATGGTGAAATATTAGATGGTAGCGAGATAATATTCGATGGAAAAAATTTGTTAGAGCTTTCTGAAGATGAAATGAGAAAAATTAGAGGTAATGACATAGCAATGATTTTCCAAGAGCCAATGGTTGCGTTAAACCCAGTTTTTACAATTGGAGAGCAAATTATGGAAGCAATATTACTTCACCAAGATGTAAATAAAAACCAAGCAAGGGAAATGGCAATTGATATGCTTAGGAAAGTAGGAATACCAGAACCTGAAAAAAGAGTTGATGAATACCCTCATGAACTTTCAGGGGGAATGAGGCAACGTGCGATGATTGCTATGGCTCTTTCGTGTAGACCAAAATTATTAATTGCAGATGAGCCTACAACAGCCTTAGATGTCACAATTCAAGCACAAATACTCGATTTAATGAAACAATTACAAAAAGAATATGGTATGGCAATAATATTTATTACGCATGATGTCGGTGTAATAGCCGAAAATGCTGATAGAGTTGTGGTAATGTATGGTGGAATGGTAATGGAAACTGCGGAAGTTAAAGAATTATTTAAAAGAATGAAACATCCATATACTTGGGGATTATTAAACTCAATACCAAGGCTTGATATTGAACAAGATAGATTGTATAACATCCCGGGTATTGTGCCTGATCCATTGCATTTCCCACCTGGATGTAGATTTAACACAAGATGTGAGTTTGCTGATGAAAGATGTAAAAAAGAAATTCCGCCATTACAAAAAGTGGGGGAAGACCATTATTCAAGGTGTTTCTATCATCAAAAAGTTGAAGAAGCACAGAAACTTAAAAAGGCTGGTGAAAGTGCATGAGTGAAAAAAAAGTACTTCTTAGAGTAGAAAACTTGGTAAAGTACTTTCCAATTAGAGCGGGTGTTTTTAAGAGGATAGTAGCATGGGTAAAAGCCGTTGATGATATTACTTTTGATGTTTATGAAGGTGAAACTGTAGGATTGGTTGGTGAATCAGGGTGTGGTAAAACAACTGCAGGTATGACGTTACTTCGATTGTACGAACCAACTTCTGGTAGAATAATTGTTGATGATGAAGATACAACATATTATTTTATGCCAAAATTTAAAGCAAGAAGGTATTTAAAGAAAACTTACGTGGATAAGTTTAAAAGCATTGAGTCAAATAAATTAACGGGAATTGATAAAAAATATTACGAACTTTACAAAAAATTTGGTGAAAATGAATTCTATAATAAATTACTTTCAAATATTTCTGAAAAAAGGTCGGAATTTAGGAAGACAATGCAAATTGTTTTCCAAGACCCATATAGTTCTTTAAATCCAAGAATTAGGATAAAAACAATAGTTTCAGAAGGACCAGTGCTACATGGGGTAATTAAAAAATCTGAAGTAATAGATAAAGTAAAGTCTGCATTGGAAGAAGTTGGAATACATGGCGATCATATGTATAGATTTCCACATCAATTTTCTGGTGGTCAAAGACAAAGAATTGGAATTGCAAGAGCACTTATGATGAATCCAAAATTAATTGTAGCAGATGAAGCAGTTGCTGCGCTTGATGTATCGATTAGATCTCAAGTTATTAATCTTATGATTGATCTTCAAAAGAAACATAATCTTACATATATTTTCATTTCACACGATCTTTCAGTTATCAAATATATATCTGATAGAGTTATTGTTATGTATCTTGGAAAAATAGTTGAAAATGCGTCAAAAAAGGAATTGTTTGATAACCCATTACATCCATATACTAAAGCATTAATGAGTGCAATTCCAGTTCCAGATCCAGAATTTAAGAAGAATAGAATAATATTAAAGGGTGACGTTCCAAGTCCAGTAAATCCACCAAAAGGATGTAGGTTCCATCCAAGATGTCCTGTTGCAAAAGATATTTGTTCTAAAGAAGAGCCTAAACTTACAGAGGTAAGACCGGGACATTTTGTAGCTTGTCACTTCCCTGGTTCGTTGTAAGGATGTAATGTAGAGTTACTAAATAGTTTAAAAAAAGCTGGCTAAAAAGCCAGCTATTTTTTTTTTGATGAGTATATATACTAATGTTCGTTTTATATGTTTGTTCAACACTGAAAAATATCATACCCAAAAATATAACAAAACAAATAATAATAAATTCATTTGAAAATCATAAAATTTTACATATTTCTCTATAAACACTTTTAATATATAATGCAAGGAAAGGAGGGATAAAATGAAAATCAAAGAAATAATTCCAGTTGCATTGGGAGAAAAAACTCCTGATTTGTTAATAAAAAATGTAAAATTATTAAATGTATATACAGGAAATATAGAAAAAACCAATATTGCTATTTTAAAAAAGAGAATAGCTGGAATTGGAAATGAATACAACGTTGGAAAAGAAATATTTAATGCGAAAAATCTTTATGCTATTCCAGGTTTAATCGATGCGCATGTTCATATTGAAAGTTCTATGCTATCGCCAATTGAATTTGCAAAGATGATTTTACCGAATGGAACAACAACAATTATTGCCGATCCTCATGAAATAGCAAATGTTTTGGGGGTTGAAGGAATAAATTATATGATTAAGGCAACTGAAGGTATACCTCTTAATGTTTATTTTGCAATTCCTTCAGCAGTGCCTGCAACTTTTCTTGAAACCTCTGGTGCAATTTTAGGTGCTGAAGACATGGTTAGTCTCTTAGAAAAATACCCATTTAGGCTCATTGCTTTGGGAGAAGTAATGAACTATCCTGGAGTCTTGAATTGTGATAGAGAACTAATTACTAAAATTGAAATTTTAAGACATAAATACAAAAAAATTGATGGCCATGCCCCGGGATTATCTGGAAAACAGTTGAATGCATATATTGATGCATTTGTAAGATCAGATCATGAATGTGAAACTAAAAGCGAAGCCCTTGAAAAACTTTCTAAAGGTATGCATATATTCATTAGAGAAGGTACCGCTGCAAGGAATTTAAGATCACTTATTCCTGCCGTTAATATTTTAAACCACTTCTTTTTTTCTTTTTGTACTGATGATAGAGATCCAGAAGACATTTACAAAAGAGGTCATATCAATCAAATCGTTAAGGAGGCAATAGGCCAAGGTCTTGATCCTGTTATAGCCATTAGAATGGCTACAATAAATACTGCCAAATATTTTAACCTCAGAAGTATGGGAGCCATTTCTCCAGGTTACAAATCAGATATTGTATTGGTTGATAACCTTTACGATTTTAATATTCTCTATGTTATCAAAGATTCAAAATTTGTTGTTAAAGATGGAAAAATTGATTTAAAAATCGAAAGCGTTTTTAAAGATGTTCCAACTACAATAGGAAAAATCAACATAACGAAAAACTACTCGCTTAAAGTAAAAAACAGAAATAAAAAAATCAGGATTATTTCAATAAAGAAATTTTCCCTTATTACAGAAGAGAGCATTGTTTCTCCAAAAGTTTCCAAAAATGAAATTATTTCAGATGTTGAAAATGATATAGTAAAAATAGCGGTTTTTGACAGACACAACGCAAGTGGTTTTTCTATTGGATTTGTTAAGGGTACTGGAATTAAAAATGGTGCTATTGCAACTACCATTGGACATGATTCTCATAATTTAGCGGTACTTGGTACAAATGACAAAGATATGGAACTTGCAATAAAAAGAATTTTAGAGATAAATGGTGGGATTGTTGTCATTAAAGATAAAAAAGTAATTTCTGAACTTTCACTTCCTATCGCCGGATTAATGTCAGATGAAACCTACAATACAGTAATAAAAAAACTTCAGCATTTGAAAAAAAGCATTGAAAAGCTAGGAACAAAAAACGATGTACTAATGAATATCCATTTCTTACAGCTTGCAGTTATTCCAAAATTAAAAATAACGGACAAAGGTTTAATAGATGTTGAAAATCAAAAAATAGTTGATTTATTTGTGGAGGTGTAATGTATGAATGTATTTGGAAATAAGGTAATAAGAATAGATGCAAAGGAAAAAGCAAATGGAGTATCAAAGTATGCAGCAGATTATTATTTTCCCAACATGCTTTATGCAGAAGTTGTTCATGCAAATATTTCACATGGAATTCTTGAAGATATAGATACAGAGGAAGCGGAAAAGATTCCAGGGGTTATAAAAATAGCCACATATAAAGATGTGCCTGGAATCAACAAATTTGGACATGTAGTGGAAGATATGCCATTTTTGGTTCCAATTGGAGAAAAAGTAAGATTTGAAGGTGATGCAATTGCATTAATTGCAGCAGAAAGTCCTGAAATTGCAAAAATTGCAAAAAAGCTAATAAAAATCAAAGTTAAAGAACTCCCTGGTGTCTTTAGCATTGAAGAAGCAATAGAAGATAAAATATTAATTCATGATAAAAGCAATATCGGCTTTAAAAGAAAAATAAAAAGAGGAAATTTAGAAAAAGCTTTTAACGATGCAGATCTAACTATTTCAAAACAATTTGAAACAGGATATCAAGAACATGCATATCTTGAAACACAAGGTATTGTCACAAATTTCTCAACTAACTTAGAATTATACGTTAGTGCACAATGTCCTTTTTACGTACAAAAGGACGTTGCAAAGATCTTAAACCTTGATTTAAAAGATATAAATGTTATTCAAACAGAAACAGGTGGGGGATTTGGTGGAAAAGAAGATGTTCCATCATACATCACCGCAAAAGCTGCATTGTTATCATATCTTACAAAAAGACCTGTAAAACTTATTTACTCTAGAGAGATGGATATACTAGAAACAAGTAAACGCCATCCAAGTAAATCATATTATAAAGTTGCATTTAAAAAGGATGGGACAATTTTAGGCGTTAAATCTAAAATTTATCTAGATATGGGAGCATATTCTACACTTTCTCCAATTGTAATGTACAGAACAATGGTACATGCATGTGGGGCATATAGTGTTGATAATGTGGATGTAGAGGTATTGGGAGTATATACTAATAAAGTTCCATGTGGAGCTTTTAGAGGATTCGGTTCCCCTCAAGTTTTGTTAGCTATAGAATCAATTATGGATTTGGCAGCGAAAAAACTTAACATAGATCCTTACGAGATAAGAGTAAAAAATGCTTTAGAAATAGGCAAAAAAACTTCTACCGGACATTTGTTAAAGGAATCTGTAGGTGCTAAAAA
Source organism: Thermosipho melanesiensis BI429 (assembly GCF_000016905.1). Classification (GTDB taxonomy): domain Bacteria; phylum Thermotogota; class Thermotogae; order Thermotogales; family Fervidobacteriaceae; genus Thermosipho; species Thermosipho melanesiensis. Next base: position 1,718,373 of record NC_009616.1, on the reverse strand, counting down.
AACTCTGAAAAAAGTTTATATAGCTTCAAACTATGAAAAACTTAAAAGAGAAATACAAGAATTTAACGAGAAAAATTTATATAAAAAACGCGGATTAGGTTGGGCTCATATTTTCTACGGTGTAAGTTTGGGAGCTGGCGGACAGTTTCTTGATGGCGCAACTGCCGTAGTAAATATACAATCAGATGGCACAATTACAGTAATGATCGGTAACACGGAAATGGGACAAGGTGCTAAAACTACTATCGCGATAATTATCTCTGAAATTTTAGGTCAGGACGTATCCAAAATAAGAGTTCTACAACCTCAAACATTATTTATTCAAGACAGTGGTCCGACAGTTGCGTCAAGAACTACTGTTTTTAGTGGAAATGCCGTGAAAATTGCAGCTGAAAAACTTAAAGAGAATATAATTTCTTTCCTCTCAAGTTATTTGAAAGTTCAAAAAGAGGAAATTTTATTCAAAGATGGTTATGTATATTTTAAAAACAAAAAATTTTCGTTTGATGAAATAGCCAAACTTTGTAATGATAATAATGTAAAGTTGTCTGAAACAGGTTGGTACAAAACTCCAAAGTTGAATTTTGATCATGAAAACGGGATTGGAGAAGCATATATCACCTATTCTTATGCTACACAACTTTCAATGGTGGAAGTAGATTTATTAACAGGCAAAATAGAGCTTAAAAAGGTATGGGTATGTCACGATATAGGTAAAGTAATAAATTTAGAAGGAGCAATTGGCCAAGTACATGGAGGAATAATTCAAGGAATGGGATATGTTCTTTTTGAAGAGATAAAACAAAAAAATGGAAAAATTCTAACCAAAAACTTCAACAATTACTTAATTCCTACAATAAAGGATATTCCAAATGAGTTTAATGTAGATTTTGTAGAAGATGAATTTTCACAGGGACCATTTGGTGCAAAAGGGTTAGGCGAACCTTCATTAATGAGTGCTCCACCTTCTATTTTTAATGCTGTTTCTAATGCTATAAAAAAAGCATTAAATAAAATCCCAATTTCAATTAAGGATATTATTACAGAAAAGGAGTGATAAAATGAAAGTACCGGTTATTGGACCAACTTATGAGGAAATGCTACATCCTGAAACGATTGATCTAAAAATTAGAAAAAGAGCAATCCAATTGAAGAAAAAAGATCCATTACATCCTATTAATCTCTATAATATAACTTGGAAAAACGAAAATAATGAATATTATTACTTTGTTATACCACAAGAGTTAACAGGCATAAAGGCTAATATTATAGTTTTGTATGCCAAAGATTTCCCTTCAGGAAGTCATAAAGTAGGAGCAACATACTCAATTCTTGCAGAAAAAACCGTAAATGGTGAAGTTGATCCATTTAAACATACACTTATTTGGCCTTCAACTGGTAATTATGGTATAGGTGGTGCTTGGGTATCCTCAAGGATGAATTATAAATCAATTGTTATCCTTCCAGAAGAAATGAGCAAGGAAAGATTTGAAATAATAAAAAAATATGGTGCAGAAGTAGTTGCAACCACGGGTTGTGAATCTAATGTAAAAGAAATTTATGATAAAGCAAAAGAATTATACCAAAAGAATCCTGAATATGTTAGAATTTTAAACCAATTCGAAGAATTTGGAAATTATAGATTCCATTACTACGTTACAGGAAATACTATGATAGACTTGGTAAAGAAGGAAAAAATTGGAAATCAAAAAATATCTGCCGTAGTATTAGGAGTGGGATCAGCTGGAACCATTGCAAGTGGTGATAGGGTAAAACAGAAATTTCCAACTGCTAAAGTTGTGGCAGTAGAACCTTTACAATGCCCTACCATTTCTTTAAATGGATATGGTGCTCATGATATTCAAGGAATCGGCGATAAGCATGTTACCTGGATACATAATGTTTTAAATAATGATGCTATTGTTTTGGTTGATGATCTCGATGCAAAAAAAATGCTTCAAGTTCTAACAGATCCTGAAGGAATTAAATTTTTAAAGGAATTTATACCAAAAGATGAAATAGATTTTATATCCGATAAATTTGGAATTTCAGGTGTTGCAAATTTAATTGCAGCAATTAAAATTGCAAAGTATTATAATTTTAATAATAACGATAATATTTTTATTGTGGCAACTGATTCAATAGACAGATACAGATCTGTTATGAAAGACTTAACAAAAAAATATGGAGTTCTAGATAGAACGGAAGCCAAATCAAGAACAGAAAGGATTTTGTTGTATCAAGAACCTTCATGGATTTTTGAAGGAGATGAATTTAGTAGACAAAGATGGCACAACTTAAAATACTACACTTGGGTAGAACAACAAGGAAAAAGTGTAGATGAACTAAATGTCCAAAAGTCAAAAGATTACTGGTTAAATCAGCAAAAAATAGTAGAAGAAATGGATGAAAAAATTTTAGATTACAGGAAAAAGCATGAAGATGAGTTAAGAAATATTTTCTTTTCCGATTAGAGGTGATATTGTGAGAACTTTGTTTAAAAATATATTTTTTTTGTATACATTTGATGAAACAATTGGTAACCTGGAAAATGCGTACATCCTTGTTGAAGACAACATAATTAAAGAAATCGGAACAAATTGGGAAAATGTAATAGCAGATAAAATTATCGATTTGGATGGATATATTGTATTACCTGGATTTGTAAACACTCATCATCACATGTATCAAACACTAACACGAGGTCTTGCGGCAAATAGCAAATTATTCGATTGGCTTGTATATTTGTATGAAATTTGGAAATTTATTGATGAAGAGGCTATATACGTTAGCACAATAATTGCATCATACGAAATGATTAAGACTGGTGTAACAACAACCACAGATCATCTTTATTTATACCCTTATGGAAAAAACAACCTTATTGATGCAGAAATTAAAGCAGCACGAGAAATAGGTATCAGATTTTATCCAACAAGAGGTAGTATGTCTTTAAGTAAAAAAGATGGAGGTCTTCCACCAGATTCCGTGGTACAAAAAGATGATGAAATTTTAAGTGAATCTGAACGAGTAATTCAAAAATATCATGATGACTCCAAATATTCCATGTTAAGAATTGCACTTGCACCTTGTTCTCCTTTTTCAGTTACTAAAAATTTAATGGTTGAAACACTCAGACTTTCAGAAAAATATAACATTTTATTACATACACATCTTGCAGAAACTTATGATGAAGAAATATACTGTATGGAAAAATTCGGAAAAAGACCTGTTGATTATATGGAAGAACTGGGCTGGTTAAATGATAGGGTGTGGTTTGCACATTTAGTATATTTAAATGAAAAAGATATAGAAAAACTCTCATTAAATAACGTTGGAATGGCGCATTGTCCTTCATCAAATATGAGATTAGGTTCTGGAATAGCTCCAGTTTTCAAGTTAAAAGATAAAATAAAAGTTGGTATAGCAGTGGACGGAAGTGCTAGTAATGATACTAATAACATGTTACTAGAACTTAGAAATACTTTATTACTCCAAAGGGTAAAATATGGTGCAAATTCTCTTACAGTAGAAGAAGTCTTAAAGATGGGAACATTAGGTGGTGCAAGTGTTTTACAAATTGATGATTATGTAGGTACAATTTCTAAAGGCAAGGCCGCAGATTTTATTGGTATTAAATTGGATAAAGTTGAGTTTGCAGGTGCGCTCCATGAACCAATTAACGCTATTTTGTTATGTGATGCTAAAAATGTAGAACTGTCTGTAATTAATGGAAAAATAAAAATTTATGATGGAAACTTTTTAAATTTTGAAATTTATGAATTTGTTGAAAAACATAACAAAATTTCTGAAAGATTAATAAAAAAATCGATAAAAACTTAAAAGAAATATTTTTGTAATAATCATGTATACTATTGTTTTTATAAATTAATCTTGTTTAAAATATTATAACTAAGTGCTTTATGGGCACTTAGTTTCTTTTTATTTTAATTTCGTCATTTACATTATATATGTTATTCTATATAATGTATCAGTTTAGCGGAGCGGAGTGATGAAGTGAGGAAGTATAATGACAAACATATTCCGGTATTACCCAATGAAGTAGTTGAGTATCTTTTGTGGAAAGATAATGGAATATATGTTGATTGTACCGCTGGAGAAGGTGGACATACTTTTTTGATTGCTAAGAAGTGTCCCAACTCTCGGGTTATTGCCATTGATGTTGATTTAGAAGTTTTAGAAATTGCCCAAAAAAATCTTAAAGCTTTCCATAATGTTATTCTTTTAAAAGCTTCCTACGTAGACCTTCCTGTTGTACTTAAATCATTAGGAATTGAAAGAGTGTCTGGTATTTTAGCTGATTTAGGAATTTCAACTTATCAACTAAAAGCAGAAGGGAGAGGATTTAGTTTTAATAGAGATGAACCACTTGATATGCGTATGGATATCCAGCAAGATACCAGTGCACACAAAATAACAAACTTTTACTCTGAAGAAAAACTCTCCAAAATTATTTTCAAGTATGGAGAAGAAAGATTTGCAAGGCGTATTGCAAAACAAATAGTAAAAAATAGACCTATAAACACTACTAAGGAATTAGTTGAAATAATAAAAAAAGCTCTTCCACCATCGGAAATTAGAAAAAGAAAAAGGCACTTTGCAACAAAAACATTTCAAGCAATTCGAATTGAAGTCAATAAAGAACTAAAAAATATTGAACAGTTACTAAAAAATGCCGAAGAACTTTTGGAAATTGGAGGAAGATTAGCAATAATTTCATTTCACTCGCTTGAAGATAGAATAGTAAAACATTTTATAAAAAACTCAAATAATTTAAAACACATAGCTGGACCAATTAAACCTACTCAAGAAGAAACAAAAAATAATCCAAGAGCAAGGAGTGCTAAATTAAGAGTAGCGGAGCGTATTTAAGGGGGGATTACCATGCCAGTCAGTGTCCAAGCGAAGCGAAGTATTACAAAAACAACTAAATTAACCAAGTTCTTTAAAATTGTACTTCTTATAACCATTCCAGTTGTGCTCTCTATATTAACTGTTTCGTTATCTGTTCACTATTCTAGATTAAGTCTTGAATTTCAAATACAAAGAGATGCCTTCCTAAACGAAACAAACAATCTAAAAACAGAAATTTCCAATTTGGACAAAATGATAGAATCCTTAATGATAGGTTCTAAGACTTTGAAATGAAAATTAGAGTAATTTTTATTTATTCGCTACTACTTTTACTAATACTTATTGAAACAATAAACATCTTAAAAATTAATAGTTCTGAAACAGACAACACTCTGGAAATAAAAATTCCTTCATTAAGAGGAAGTATTTATGATTGCAATGATAATCTAATTGCAACAAGTGTTCCTCACTATGTTGCATATCTTGATGTAGATTTTTTAAATAGGTTCTACAACCCTTCCATGGAAATAGATCTAAAACTTCTAGAAAGCAGATTTAACATCAAAATTGATAGGGAAAAACGTTTTATTAAAATAGGCGAAGCAAATGATATTGATGAAATAAGGAATAGAATCCCAACTAATTTAAGAAAGTTTGTAAACATTTCTATAGTACAGAAAAGAATTTCGTTATCCGATTTTGGAATGGACTTAATAATTGGAAATATCCATAATCAAAATTACTCTGGAATTGAAAAAGTTTTCAATGAATATCTTAAAGAAAAATCAGATGGAAAAATTGTTTTTAAATTTTCGGGTAACATATCTAAAAAAGGTAATATTACAAATATAATACCGCCAAAAAATGGAAACAATCTAAAATTAACAATAGATTCTCTTTTACAAAAAAAATTATATGAACTAGCCTTTAAAGAGAAAGAAAAATATAACGCTGAAAGTGTTGGAATTATACTAATGGAAACAAAGACTGCTAAAATAAAATCACTTGTTACAACTAATACATGGCCCGATTATACAATGGGTTACATTGAACCGGGATCAGCGTTAAAACCTATATTCTATGCAGCAGCTTTAGACTTAAATGTAACAACAAAAGATGCTACTTTTATTTGTAATGGTTATATATATCCAGAAACAGATCTAGACATTAAAATAACTGATATTCATCCCCACGGGTTAATAGATCTAAAAAAAGCAATATCTGAATCATGTAATGTTGCAGCTGTTAAAACTTCAAAAATACTTGTAGAAAATTACGGCCAAGAAATTTTATACAATATATTTAAAACTTTCCACTTCGGAGAACCCACAGGAATAGAATTACCAGGAGAAATAGGAGGAATATTAAAATCGCCCGAAAATTGGTCAAAAGTAGATTGGGCATATTTACCTATTGGATATTCTATTGGTGTTACTCCTATACAATTAATTTCCGCTTTTAATTCTATCATAAATGACGGTATTTATATTTCCCCTACAATCGTAGAAAACTCTACGCAAAAAAAGTATAGGGTTATTACCATAAAAACTTCAAAATTAATGAGAAACTTCTTAAAAGACGTAGTCGAAAATGGTACAGGAAAGCACGCAAAGGTACCTGGAATAGAAATATTCGGAAAAACAGGCACTAGTGAAATCAAACCAAATTCAGGAAAATATTTAATGACTTTTGTGGGAAGTTTTAAAATTAATGATTTAATGTATACTGGTTTGATTTGGGTAAGAAATCCTACAGGATATTATCTATCCAGTGAAGTCGCAGCTCCAATTTTTAGAGAGTTAATAAAAACTGTAATTGAATACATAAAAAAAGAGGAAAACTCTATATATGTAACTCCTGGGGTTGTACCAAATGTAAAAGGTTGGAATTTAAGGCAACTTCTTGAACTAAAGAAATATTTTAACATAACATTTGTTGGAAAAGGGTTATATGCAGAAAAACAAATCCCAAATCCGGGAATTCTATCAGACAAATTTACAATCTATTTAAAATAAAAGGTGGTTTGTTTTCAAACCACCTGTTTTTTTATTTCATACTACTATTATTTCTTTAATTCTAATTTGAAATAATTTCATTAAATTTTTCGAGGAAAATGTATTTTGGAGTATACGTCTTACTAAATCTTGATAATTGGCTTACAAATGCTCTCATATGATTTTCAGAACCTTTTATTAAATTTTTATATACAAACTCAATGTCTTGATTATCAGTGATTTTTAAGAATTCTTCTAAATCATATATGTCCAAATCCTCTATTGTTGCTCCTACAATTAATGCATCTTCTAGTGACTTACTACCTTGTTCAACTAATTGATTATATAGCGCCTGTAAATTTTCATCTTCAAATATACCTCTTTCATCTACTTTTATTGGATCATTCGAATCGTATTTTTTGATCAATGTTAAAACTGCATCCATATGTTGTTGCTCTGCTCCAGCTATATTACTAAATACTCTTATTCCCCACAAATCATAAAAAACTAAATACACATCTCTTGCTAGCTTTTCTTCCTTTCTCATTTGCATAATGCTTTCAGTTTCACTTACTGATAACGTTTCATATGGCAATAAATTTACGATATCTGCAGTATTTACTCCAAATACTAATAAACTTGTTGACATAACCAATAAACATTGATATAATTATTTTCAATCTTTTTAACATAATTTCTACCTCCTTTTTGTCCTATAATCGCATTATAACATTTTCATGCTTAAAAAATCCTTGGAATATATTCACTTAACATATGTTATAATTTTTACAACATGAGTTTTAGGAGTGAATAGCGTTGAATAACGAGAAAAGAAACTTCTATGCATTTATATGGCATGCGATATTTCTTGCATTTGCAAGTTCCTTTATTGAAATAAACACCGTAATTCCTTCTTTGGTTTTAAAAGCTGGTGGTAGTGAAATCATTATTGGACTAGTTACAGCTATTACTGTTGGAATACCACTTTTAGCCCAGCTTTTATTTGCAAGCATATTGGTCTCAAAACCTTTAAAAAAGCCTTATCTTTTAACAGGAATTTATCTTAGAATCTTTTCTCTATTTCTAATTGCGCTTGTTCTTGCTTCAAATCTTTCAAATAAATTAATTTTGCTCTTCTCAATTTTGGGACTTACAATTTTTTCATTCAGTGGAGTTTTTGCTGGAGTTAGTTATACTGATCTATTAGGTAAGTCAATTTCAAAAGAAAATCTTAAAAAATTCATGAGTTCGAGGCAAATATTGAAAAGTATCTTTGCATTAGTTGGGGCCTTTACTGCAAGAATTATAATGAAAGAATTTGAATATCCAATTAATTATTCTATTATGTTTTACATTGCATCCCTTTCGTTACTCACAGCTTCAATTGGATTTTGGTTAATCAAAGAAAACAAAATTACTCTTTCGAACGAATTTCCATCTTTTTTAAAAGTTTTAAAAAGCATTCCAAAATATCTTCTTAGAGACAAAAATTTACTAAATTATGTGATATTTAGTAATCTTACTGGATTTGGACTAATTATTATTCCTTTCTATGTATTACTTGCAAAAAATTCATTTTCTCTAGACAACAAGCTTGTTGGTAATTTTTTATTTTTACAAATGTTTGGAATAATTATATCTAGCTTTTTATGGGGAAAATTACTACATAAGCAAGGCTATAAAAAAGTATTAAAATACTGCGTTGTTTTGGGAAGCATGTTACCAATTCTCGCCGTTGTATTAAGTAATTTTTCACCTTCAGTATTTTCAATTATTTTTTTCCTTTCAGGGCTTACACTAAGTGCACGGCAGATATCTTTCGAGGGAATATTAATTGAAATAAGTAGCCACGAAAACAGAGCACTTTATGTCGGAATTTCTGGAGCTTTAAATATTGTTACCGCATTGCTCCCTTTAGTTATTGGTACAGTTATAAAACTAGTAGGATTTAACATTATATTTATTTCTGTTTCAATTGCAATATTTTCAAGCACGAAATTTCTAAACAAAATAAAATTAGATTAAAAACAATCGAAAATCTATTAAATCTTTAATGTATTACCAAAAGTACTTTATACATCCTATTTATAGAACTTTTTGCAAAATAGTTTTTAGTAAATAGTTTGCCCAATATACCTTCCGTTCTATCTCCTTGAAAACACTAAAATCGAAAATGAAAAATTGAAAAAATTCATGTCTTCTTAATTATGCAATATAAGAATTATTATATTGCATTATATAAAAAGGAATTTTTTTAAACAAAAAATACTAATTTTTAACAAATCAACAAAATTTTTCCTGTTTTTTATTAAGCTTGGATTTTCCAAATAAAAATAGTTAAAATTCCTTATTTATGTACAAAAAAACATACATAAACCCTTTATTAGTAACTCTTAAAAGCCATTTTTTTATTTTCAGTTTTTAAGAGCTGTTCTTCTTAGAATGTATATTTTAGGATATATATTTCTTATACATCTTAATATTTCTGAATGCCTTTATTTTCGAAAATAAAAGGTGGTTCGTGTCGCAAACCACCCATTTTTTTACCATATTTTATTAAATTGAAATAATTTCATTAAATTTAAATTCATCAATCTTATCTAGTTAGCCATTTATAAATCAATCTTGCATAAATTTTTATAAACTTCTTAAATGATTCAAGAGACCAACTCTCATTTGGTTGATGCATTCCAGTATCTTCTCCCGGAAAAGTTGCGCCAAATGCTACACCATATGGAACTGTTCTTGCATAAGTTCCTCCACCTATAGCAATTGGTTCGCTCTCGTCATTTGTAACACTTCTATATACTGATAATAAGGTTTTAACAAGTTCACTATCTTTTGAAACGTACAATGGGCCTTTATGTGAAATTCTTTCAACTTCAAACCCCTTTAACGCTTTTTTTATCTGCATGCTTATCATTTCATTACTCATAAAAATAGGATACCTAATATTAATTTTTAACTCTAAATTACCATCAATTAACTCAATTGTTCCTAAATTACAAGTTAACTTTCCACTTGCGTTATCTTCTGAATATATATCAAGTCCAATACCGTTATAATCTCTTCCAAGTTTTTTATACAAAGTATCAAAAATCCAATTATACACTCCAAAGTCAATTTTTGACAAAATGTCAACCATACATGAAATTGCATTTATTCCTAAATGCGGCGTAGAAGCATGTACAGATTTTCCAATTGTTTGTAATCTAATTATGTTTTCATCTATCACATACTTTAATTTGCACTCTGTTTTATAATTTTCCAAAAAGTAAACTATTTCGGAAACTTTTTCTGTCTTAATAACCGCTTCACATTTTTCCGGTACAACATTTACAGCAGTACCTGCTTTCAAATACAATAACCTAGTATGATAATTAGAATTCAATAACGTGCTTATTTTATAAGTTGCGTTTCCTTTTTCCGCAAAAACAAGTGGAAACATGCCATCTGGGGTTACTGCCTCTTTTGGATATGGTTCTTTTTTAAAGTAATATTTCAAACATTTTGAGCCATTTTCTTCGTTGGTACCAAATATAATTCTAACCCTATTTTTAGGATTTTTAACCAATTCAGAAACAATTTTCAAAGCATATAATGCACCTATGCTAGGCCCTTTATCATCGGATACCCCTCTACCGTACATTTTACCTTCTCTTATTGTTAATTCATATGGATCTGATTCCCACCTATCTAAATCTCCTTCAGGTACAACATCTAAATGACCCAAAATTCCATACAATCTTCCTTTATTTCCATATTCTACATGTCCAGCGTAATTGTCAACATTTTTTACATCTTTAAAACCCAACGATTTAGATAAATTAAGCGTTTCAATTAATGCTTTTGCTGGTCCTTTACCGAAGGGATATTCTTCTGTTGGTTTTTCCATAACTGATCTTATTTTTATTATTTTCGATAAAGAATCCAAAATTTCATCAAAATATTTTTCTACCTTTAAATCAATTTGCTTTTCAATATCAAAACTCATTATATCACTCCTCTCAACTAAACTATATCATGGACAACTTTTGTTGCTAGAAGAAATAAAACTCCAAGGATTACAGGTTTTATTAACTTTTCTTTGTTTTTTATAGCCAAACTTGCTCCAATCCAATTACCTAAAATGCTAAAAAGCGCTGCAGGAAATCCTATATAAAATAAAACCTTTCCATTTACCAAAAAAGTAACTAATGCACTAGTATTAGATGCAAGATTTACTATTTTAGTAGTTCCTGATGCCTTAATATAATCCAACGAAAGAACATTAACATATAATATTATTAAAAATGTTCCTGTTCCAGGGCCTAGAAAGCCATCATACATTCCAATAAAAAAACCTATTAAACTTGCTATTATTTTTTTACTTATTCTTAAATTTATACCATCATGTAGTTTTATTTTTTTTAATGTTAAAAAAATACCGGCAATAACTATTAAGATGGAAATAATTAATCTTAACCTATTTTCTGAAATCATCAATGCAATACTTGCCCCGACATAAGAACCTAAAAACGAAAATATAATAGAAAATATAGCAATTTCAAAAACTATGTATTTTCTTTTTCCGTATTTAAAAGTACTAATCATCGTGCCAATACTCGATGACAATTTATTTGTAGCAAGAGCGTTATGGCTAGGAAGACCAATTAATAAATAAGCAGGAAGCGAAATTAAACCTCCACCTCCTGCTATTGAGTCTACAAATCCTGCAAAAAATATTAAAGGAAATAATATGAACATATCTGAAATAGTGAAATTTACCATTAAATCACCTCACCATATTTTTTTAACACTCTTAATGCTCTTACAGTATTAATTTTACTTTCTTTTCTAGCTTCTTCAAAATCAAAAAATACTTACCTGAATGTTTCTGTTGTAATTGCCATCTTCTTTAATTTCTTTTTTCAACAACAAATTTAGTACATTAGCTATTACTTTTAAAAATTTTTCTATTTTGGTGATGTAAATTCAAAATAAAGCATCTAAACTACAAACTATATCCTCGACATTGTCGACAGATTCGTCAACACTCGACTAAGTTCGACAACCATCTGTCAAAGTTTACAGATTAAGAAATTTGTATTTTCCAGAAATTCTTAATTTTGCTCCTCTCAATATAAGTATTTTTCGTTTCATGAATGTATTTAGAGTATGGAATACGCTGTTGTGCGTTTAATGCTATTTTCCTGCAAAATATTCAACAGTTCTTCTTTTGCACCAGTAACATTTTTCAACAAGTTGAACGCTTTCCTTTGACGTTCTGTAAATCTTAATTCATCAAGGTACCCGCCTACTATCTTCATTATAGTCTGTATCACATCTTCCTTTTTCAGCACATTTTTGTCTATATTTTCAAATATGACCTTGGAAAGGATCCACAGTGCATCTCGTGGGTTACCATCTGCAAATTCTATCACCGGTTCGAGAAACTCTACCGGGATAACTTCTCTGAATCTGTGTATTCTTCTCAAAAGTAGTTCTTTTATATCACTATCAGTTAGTTCCTCAAGAAATATTATGTCCTTAAAGACATTTTCCAGGTTTCCTGTTTGTATTCTCTGTATATAGAATACGGCAGTGTCATTATTAGGATCACATTTTCAAATACCAATTCGTTTTTCAAAGTGTCAACGATTTTAAGTACATCATCTTTACTTTCTTTGTCAAGTTCATCAATAAAGAGAACAAATTTTCCTTTTACTGTGACAATTTCTTTAATCAAATCCATAAGTTTTTCTTTGGCAACAAAAAAGTTAAACCTTGGTGTTTGTGCCTTTTGAGTACCAACACCTGCAGAACCGTACAAGCTTATTCCAAGGGAAAAACCTTTCACTGTTGAAACCTCTTCGGCTACCCATTCCTTTATCTTTTGCGCCTGTTTCGAAAGCTTTTCATCGCTTTCCAAATTTTTGGAAAGGTTGTACAGAAGATCGTACAAAATACTTTCTACAGATTCCCTGAAAGTCAGTGTAATACGTCTTGAAAAAACGTTGTCACATCCAATAAAATTGAGTACCGTCGTTTTTCCTATACCAGTTTCACCAGCTACTCCGAAAATTCCCATGGGATGGTGCTTTATAATGTTGTTCAAATTTCTGATTTCTGTTGTTCTGTTGACCAGCAAATTTTCACTTACAGGTTCAAGTGGCTTGTCCACTATGTAACTTATAACTTCTGCAAGTCTCACAATAGCCCCTCCATTCAAAAAATTATCAACTGACTAATCAAATTATAACATATTCAACACCGCCGACATGTTTATCAATGTTCGACATCTTTGCAAAAAACAATAGGTAAGTTCTTATTATTGCTTATCCAAATTGAACCTGAATACCTTTCTGCAAAAACACATTCCAGTACCAAGCACCTATCTTTCTAAAATCTAAATATTTATTCATTAAATAAAATCCAATCAATAAGGGTACCAATGAATTATAATGATTTATTTTTATTCCCTTCCAAGTTTTTTAGTATTCCACACAAGTTTGTATTTTAAGCCAAAGTAAAAATGTTGGAATTATAGAATTGCAATGATTGCTATTTGTCATTGAACTATATTATACACAATTGAAAAATCCCCAATACTTTTTGATTTTTTGTATCTTTTTGATATAATTTAATAAATTAAATGAAAGGAGAAAAACATGAAAAGATTACTTGTAGTTCTACCTATTTTCTATCAGTAACTTTTTTTAGTATTAAAATTGATTACAACATGATAATTCCGTATGATACTCCTACTAGCACGGTAAATGAACTGTATAAATTTATATTAGAGAAAAATCCGGAAATTTCGCTAACAGATTATGGTATAAATAAAGAAAGCTATAAATACCTATATCAAAACTACCATGAAAAATTTAAGAATCACATTTTAACAATTTTAGATCTCTTTCTATTTAATGAAATAAACGGCGAATATATGTTACCGTACAATTTATTCAAGAATTTGAAATAAAAGGAGACATTTATCTTTATTGTGTTATTTTGTTAGACAAAGAACTTAATGTAATAGCTAAGTCTTTCAATGAAGTTTCGTATAATGAAGATAGCAAAATATCAAATGAGGCTTTAGAAATTTATTATTCTTTACTTGAGATAATAAATCAGTCTTTTGAAGATAACTCACCTGAAAATTACAACTTATACAATATATTAATGATCTTATACTTTGACACATCAGATAATGGAAATATAGTACTTGAAGTTATTTTTATTTCAAAAAAATTAAATAAACTAAATCTTTCATATTTTATGCTGTAAAAAAATAGGACAAGTTATGTTACTTGTCCTATTTTTTTGTTAAAGTAATTATTGCCCTATTAACTTTCTAATCAATTCAGAAAGTGTATCTAATCCAAACAGTTTTTTTCCTATTTCATAATTTCTCGTAGTTGTTTTTTTATACAGTTCTTTATTAAATAGTATCTCAAGTAGTTTTTTTGCAGCTTTTTTTGTTATTTCTTCTTTAACTATAACAAACCCATCTTTTATTTCATAATCATTTCCTAAGCTTATAAAATTCAAACCGGAGTTTTTAATGTCCTTTTCAAATACCTCATATTCAAACAAAATAACGGGTTTTTTTACAATTATTGCCTCAAGCAATTGATTTCCCCATCCTTCTAGAATTGAAGGATAGGTTATAGCATCTGCAATACTATATAGATTCCAAAAACTCCAAATACCTTTTTCAATATTTGGATATAGATTAACGGTTCTAATTCCATAATTAAATGCTTTGTCCAGTAATTTATACTTGTAACTTTCACTTTCACACATTCCTGAAAACGCTAATACTATATTTCCATCAAAAATTCTTCCATTATACATTTCCTTACTTTTGTAATTTTTTGAAAGTTTAGACATAAAATTAACCAGATCTATTGCAAGTTCAATAGCTTTTCGTTTGGTAATTCGAGTTGCTTGGAGCAAAACAATGGAATTTTCAGAAATATTGTACATATCTCTTATCTTTAAATTTATATCATCACTTATAAACGGAGGATTTTCAAAATCCATAACATTTGGTATAACGACTGCTTCTAGTCTTTTTTTTGCATATAAAGCTTCCTCGGCAAGTGAATTTATTACCACATGCTTAATATTATCCAAAGAAGGAGGGCAATAATAATCCAATATGTTTTTTATTCTTTCATCTTGGTAGTTCAGGAAATATTTTCTTTCCCACCAAAAATCATGGTGATGACCAATAAATAACTTATTTTTATGTTTTTCAGCAAATCTTGTTAGAGCAATAGCGTTTGGCAAGTATGCACCCAATGACCAAATATTGTTAGGGATTATTATATCATAATTTTTTAAAGAATCTTCTAAATCGTTATAAATTTGATCAGCTTCTTCATATATTATAGATACCAATTCATCTATTGAAAAATCTTCTAACTTTTCAAAAGCATTCTTGTTTATTAAACGAAATTTTGGATTTTCAAAACCAATTGAGGTTATTAAAACATCAACAACATCATTTTTATTACCAGCAACTATATCAACTTCGTATCCCATTCTTTGTAAAGTTTTTTTCCACTTTTCCATTTCAAGTGAAACGCCATCCATTAATCCTGCTCTATAATGTATAAGTGCTATTTTCATTAATATTCCTCCAACCTGCTTTTAGTCTCAATATCAAACAGCATTATTCTTTCACTATCAAATGTAACATTTATCATTTCATCAGGGTTATATTTTGGAAACGCTGGAACAACAATTTTTACTATCTGTTCACCTAGATCAACGGCTATAATCTGATGTGAACCTTGTGGTTCTACAACTAATATTTTTTCTGTAAAAATAGCTTTATCCTTATTATTAGTAATCAATAAATTTTCCGGCCTTATACCAACAATTATTTTATTTTTTGAATAACTTTCAACAATTTTTTCATTTTTACCATTTAATGGTATATCAATATGCTCATTTTTCAAGTGAATACGCCCACTTTGTCTTACAACTTCCATTTCAAAGAAATTCGTTGGAGGAGTACCAATAAAACCAGCGACAAACACATTTGCACTATTAAAATAGACATCATCAGGTGTACCAACTTGTTCAATCCGCCCATTTTTCATTATGATAATGCGATCTGCCATTGACATAGCTTCTGATTGATCGTGTGTTACAAATATTGTTGTAGCACCAGTTTTATGATGAATTGCTTTCAATTCTGTTCTCATTTTTACTCTCAATTTTGCATCAAGATTAGATAGTGGTTCATCCATTAAAAATATTTTTGGTTTTACTGCAAGGGCTCTTGCCAAAGCTACACGCTGTCTTTGACCACCAGAAAGCTGAGATGGAAATCTTTTCAAAAGTTCTTCTATTTTAACCATTTCCGCTACTTCCCTTACTATTTTATCTATTTCTTCGGAAGGAAATTTTTTAAGTTTTAATGGAAATGCTATATTTTCATACACTGTCATGTGAGGCCAGACAGCGTAACTTTGGAAAACCATACTAACTTCACGTTTTCTAGGTTCAAGATATGTTACATCTTTTCCATCAATAATAACCTTTCCTTCTGTTACCTCTTCAAGACCTGCTATCATTCTTAAAGTTGTAGTTTTACCACAACCAGAAGGTCCAAGGAAGACTACAAATTCACCATCATTTACCTTCAAATTTACATCTTTTGCACCCCAAACCTTTTTTCCATATCTTTTTGATAAATTAACAAGCTCTAATGTTGCCATATATCATCTCTCCTTTAAAATTTATTTTTTTTATACTTTTACTCCACCCCACATTTGTAATATGTATTTTCTTATTATTAAGGTAAAAATTACCGCTGGAAGAGCTAGCGAAACTCCACCGGCTGCAGTTAAATTGATTAATCCTTTTGCGCCCACAAGTGTTTGATACACAACCACAGGGAAAGTCGGATTAAATTGGGTCAAAACAATAGCTTGTGCAGTTTCAGACCAACTACCTATAAATGCGTACATTGCACTTGCAGCAAGGCCTGGAAATGCAAGTGGTAATGTGACTTTGAAAAATGCTCCAATCCTTGTTGTTCCAAAAATCATCGCAGCCTCTTCAAGTTCTGTTGAAATTCCCATGAATATACTTGCCGTAATCCAAATAGTCATACCGATTTGTCCAACTGAATAGACGAGAGATAATCCTATGGGTTTATCATAAAACCCCATGTTAATTAATATTATAACCATTGGCATTGCAATTGAAATACCAGGGAACATCCTTACAAAAAGTACACTTAATTTTAAAAAGTTTTTACCTTTGAAATTATATCTTGCAAATGCGTAGCCGGCCATTCCTCCAATGGTAAGTGAAATTGCAACTGTCAGCAATGCAACTTGAATACTCCTCATTAGTGCAGGCCAAGCGTTACTAGATACTTTGAAAAAGTTTATATAGTTGTCAAGTAAATTTTTTGCTACTGAAAATTTTACTGAACCAATTTTTTCAAGTACATCTTTTAAGTTATTGAGTTTTGCTTCATAACTTTTTTTCTTATTTTCCAAATCTTGTATGTTTTTTTCAAGTGGTTGTATAAGTGACTCTATATTTAACTTTTTTGCTTTTTCTAATTTTGTTTTGTATTTTACTAAGTTAACAGTTGTTTTATTCAATTTCATCTCAATAGTTGCGATTTCATTTCGCAAATCATTTATTTTTTTGGCATTTTTTTCAATTAATTTTTGTAATTTTTTGACCTGAGTGTCAAAAAGTTTCATTTTAATATAAGAATTTGTTTTGTTTCTTACAAACTTTTGTAATTCTTCAAAGTTTTCTGTTTCAATTAGAGTTATAAACTTTTTCTTTGAATTACTATAGACAGACATTAAGTATTTTTCGTTAACTATTTCTAATTTAAATTTATTAAAAAAAGATGGAACAATTTGTGTTGGCCAATCATATGCCTCCTGATCCGACATTAGTGAAATAACAACTAAAAAATATATAGGTGTTATAATAACTAAGATAATACCAGCAACCACTAAATAAAATAATGTTTGTTTTAATATTTTATTTGTTCTCATTATTGTTCCCCCTTTTCAAACGCACCAGAAACTTTCAAATAAATTATTGATACAATTGAAACAATAGCTGCTACAATGACAGAATATGCAAGGGCAACTCTATAGAATCCCAACAGTTGCTCTTCATAAAATACAACTTCTTCTAAAAGAACTGGAATTCTTCTATATCCATAAATCATAACTATTATTAACCATACTTGAATAGCAGAAATTATCCTTAAAATTAAAGCAGTTTGGATACTAGGTTTTAACATTGGAAGAGTAATTTTTCTTAGAACAGTAAATTTAGTGCCTCCAAATATATACCCTGCTTCAATAGAATCTTTCGAAAGTCCTTGAAGTCCTGCAAGGAGTATTACCATCATAAATGGTATAACTTGCCACGCGTCTATTAAAATAATAAGCATTAATGATTGAAAATCACTTCCCGCAAGAAATGCAATTTTTCCATTCTCTGTAATAATTCCCAAATGATACAAAAGGCTGTTAACCCAGCCATACGTTGCAAAACCACTTGACCACATTGCTCCAACTGCAACTGCTGGTAAAGCCATTGGAATTAGAGCTATTGATAATAGTATCTGTGCACCTTTAAATTTTTTGTTTATAATTAATGCAAGACCAAGAGCAATTACAAACTCCAGCGTAACGGAAACCAATACAAATATAGCTGTGTTAATCAATGCTTCTTTAAAATATGGATCTTTAAAAATCATTGCATAGTTATTTAAAGTAAATACATTATTTTCATCAAAAAAACTGTAATAGATTGCTGAGATCACAGGTCTTAACCAAAATATTAAATAATAAATCAAAGTTGGAGTGATTAAAATATATGGAATCATCTTCTTAGATAAAATTTTTTGCAAATTATATCACCTCTCTTAATAGTAAGGGGGCAAACTATGCCCCCCATAATTTATTTTCTTTGAGCATCAATTTGCATTTGATATAGTTCAAGCATGTCAATATCTAAAGTTTCTTTTACAAGTATCATCTTATCAAACAATTCATCATATACTAATTTTACTTGACCCCAATCTTTCCAAATAGGTGCGATATATGAAAGTACTCCTTGATTCATAACTTTAATTGCGTTTTTAATAACCAAATCTTGATCTTCGTTACCGAGATATTTAACCGCTTCATCAACAGGTGGTATAAAACCTCCAGTTCCTTTATGAGATTTAACCATTATATCGGGTCTTGTCATATATTCAACAAATTTAAGCGCAAGATCAAAATTCTTTGTTCCTTTTACAATTGCAAGTCCACTTGTTCCTGCTACTGAGCCAATACCCGCAGGACCTTTTGGCGCTGGCGCAATTATAAATTGAGTCGGATTGCTTTTGTAAACTTCACCAACACGAGCACAATGAGCAACTGTCATCCAAGTTTCTTCCCTTTTCATTGGTGGCCTTGTATCATCATATGTCTTTACAGCAGGAGAAAATGCATCTTTCATTTTATATACCAAATACCAAGCGGCAACTGCACCTGGATTATCTAAATCTGGCCAATGAGCGCCGTATGATAAAGCAATTGCACCTACTTGATAAATCAACGATTTCATTGGGACACCTGTAACTGCAAATTTTCCTTCTCCCTCACCTTGTGCAACTAAATTTGCCCATTCTGCGAGTTGCTCCCAGGTAAGATTTTCAATATCAACATTTTCAGGTTTGTACTTTAAAGCCTTTTTATTAATTAACGTTAAATATACATCTGCACCAATTGGTAAAAAGTATCTTTTTCCATCAAACACTGTCATAGAATCAAAACCTTTTGAGAAGTGCCTATCTGTCCATTTGCTTACATATGGGGTCAAATCTAAAACCAAATTATTCTTTACCCACTCTGGCATTTTCGTTGCATATGCAATTATTACATCAGTAGTAACTTTACCAGTTTCACTTTGAATTTTTACCTGTTTTAGCATAGTTTCATCATCCATTGTCTGAAAAACAACTTTCACACCGTACATTTCTTCAAATGGTTTAATTATTTCATTGATTATGAACTCCTTTTCTGTAGGTGGTGTCCACAGCCTAGAACTGACAACAAGTGTAGTTTCACCTAAAGATACAATGAAAATAAGTGTTAACAACCCAACAAGAAATTTCTTCATAACCACACCTCCTTTTTGGTATAATTAAAATGGTTTTTTGTTTAAGAACTGAAAGCGCTTTCAATAATCACAACAAAATAATAACATAATAACAATTCGAAATTTAAATATGAATTTTGTTAAATATTTTTAATTATAAGTAATTATTATCAAAAAAGATTAAATTTCAAGATAGGAGGCTAAAATATGAATTTTGAAAATTATGTCCGAGAATTAGAAAATTTAAGAAAAAATTATAACAAAAATTTATTAAGAAGTTGGAGCCCAAAAGGAGAGTTATTTTACAAAGTTGATAAAAGCGGAAATTATAAAGAGTTTGTTGGAGATACTATTGTTTTTTTTATAAACAAAGAAGAGATAAAATATATTTCGGATATCCAAAACCATTTGTATAAGCAATTAGGTAATATGTTTGCTAGAAAATTAAGTGAAAAATATTTTCATGTTACTTTGCATGATTTATGTAATTTAAATGTAACTAAAACAATCAAAGAATGTATAGAAAAAAACGAGGAGAAGATAAGGGAAGTTTTTAATAAAATTAAAGATTTTCAAAAAATTACTCTTGAAACAATAGGGCTTTATAATGGTGGATCTGCAATTGGTACAATGTTAAAACCACGTACTAAGAAGGATTTCATAAAACTTATGAATTTAAGAAAAGTTTTTGATGAGCTAATTAAACGAGAAGATTTTTACATCCCACACATTACTCTAGGATATTACTTGACAAAAGATTATAATTATTCGGAAAGAAATGAGATATTTAACTTTTTAGAAAATGAAAAGATAGAATTTTTAATAGAATTTACATTTGAGAATTTAAAATACACTTTATTCACTGATATGGATAATTATATACCAATTTTTCCAGTATGAAACCTGATGTTACTAAATGTGAAACCGTTCATGATAGAGATATCAAGGCTTTTATAAAAATTGCAAAGTATGTCATTAATAAATAACTGATATTTCAAAGACTATCCTAATTTATACCCGTTAAGTATTGGTAGTGGGACTTTGTAAGTAGTTCTACAAGTCGTTGTAGATAGAAATAAGAAGTCGCATTTTCTTGGCATAGTGTGATATGTGCTAGTTTACGATGTTTGCGAAAAACTATTTATTAAAAATCTAGTTGCAAATGAAATAATCAATATTTAAAATGGCGTACAAGTCAAAATATATTCTATTATTTTTCGTAAAACGAACCACTTTTTATTTTCAAAAATAAGACTATTTTAAAATATAAAAATATATAAGATATATAGCATAAAAAAGAACAAGCTCTTAAAATCTAAAATAAAAAGAACACCTTTGAAGTTGCATAAATAAAAAGTTTATGGAGATTTGTTTTTGCAAGAAAGAGAATTTTGGCTATTTTTACTTAAAAAATACATGTTTTATTAAAAAAGATAAAATTTTTGAGTTAATCAAATTTTCGATAAATTTTTGAAAATTAGTATTTTTTGTTTAAAAAAATTCCTTTTTATATAATGCAATATAATGTACCTTATATTGCAATTAGTAAAAATGAATATTTTAAGAATAAATAGCTTTGAATTTAGCATCAAAAAGCTTATAATTGTTTTTGAAAGGAGGAAAAATATGGAATATTTTGAAGAGTTTCTAAATAAATATAAAGTTATCGATTTACTTAAAACATTAGATATTCCTGCATATATCGTTGATAGGAATAGAATCATAAAATTTTGGAACAAATCAGCGGAAAAACTTATAGGATATAGTCCTGAAGAAGTAATTGGAAAATCATGTGCTGATAATGTTTTAAAACACATTGATAGAAATGAAATAGTTGTGTGTCACACGGATTTGTGTCCACTTAGCATGTCTATGAAAAATGAAAAATATTTTAGAGTTCCATTTGCTGTATATTCTTTAACTAAAAAAGGAGACAGAATACCAGTAAGTGTATATGCAATTCCAATAAAAGATGATTTTGGAAAAGTTATTGGTGCAATTGAAATGTTTGAGGATGCAACAATTTCAGACGAAGAACTCACCAGAGCTTTTGAAATTCAACAAGCACTTCTGCCAAAAAAAGACGAAGTAGTTGATTTTGTTTATTATCCATCAAATGTTTTGGGAGGAGACTTAATATACTACAAAAAGTCATGGATTATGTTAATAGACATTAGTGGTCATGGACTTGCAGCAGCATTACTCTCCACTTCAATCAAGCTTATGATAGATTCAATTCTTGAAAATAATGACATTACACTTGATGAACTTCCAGTGATTTTAGAAAAAGAAGCTATTCGCATATGCGACCAGAATTACTTTACAGCTATAATAGGAAAACTCGAAAGTAATAAAATAAAAGTAGTAAGTTGTGGGCATCCAAATCCAATAATTTTTGATGGCAACAACGCCAAAATTATCGATGTGGCTCGTACATTCCCAATAGGTATGGGATTTTTAGATTCCAAAGTTAAACCCACTGTGTTAGACCTTGTTAATAACAAAATTTTGTTTTATTCAGATGGAATAACTGAATTAAAAATTTCTAAAAATGAGATGCTTGCATCAAATGGACTTGCAAGGCTATTTGAAAAAACACAGGATTTAAGAAAAGTATATGAACAAGCCATGAAAAACAATGTTGATGTTTACCAAAAAGATGATATAAGCATGATATTAATAAAACAATAGTTGTAGTGAAGAACCTCTCAATGTTTTAATAACTTTAATAACTTAATTGTGTAAAAATATGATACCTCTATTAAAAATTTCTCTTAAAATCCTTTACACATGCGTTTGAAATTATCACATAACAAATTATATATCACATTGTATTTAACAGGCCTTATATTCGATTTTAAAACGTAATTTGCTATGCGAACTATTTAAATTCAAGCCTGAAATGGTTTATTTTTTCTATGATATAATTTATCATGTTAATACCAAATAAGATTTCAAAGGTGGATTATGTAAACACATGAAAAAACTTGAGCAGTTGAAAAAGGAATTAGAAAAATATATTAATAATGAAAAAGCTAAATTTCTTCCTAAATTTTTTCAAGCTTACCCTGGGGGTTATGGTGAGGGTGATCGTTTTTTAGGTATTCAAGTTCCTAACCAAAGAAAAGTAGCAAAAAAGTTTCGAGATCTTACATTTGAAGAAGTTGAAAAACTTTTACACTCAGAATACCACGAGCATCGTCTAACTGCGATCTTCATTCTCATACATAAATTCAAAGAAAACCCTGAAAAAGTTGTCGAGATATACCTTCGAAATATTGATAAAATAAACAACTGGGACTTAGTTGATTCATCAGCTCCACATATTTTAGGACAATACTTAGAAAACAAAGACAGAAACATTTTATATGAATTTGCAAAATCAAAGAACCTTTGGAAACAAAGAATAGCAATTATATCTACTCATTATTTTATTAAACAAAATGATTTCAATGATGCTATTAATATTGCAGAAATTTTGGTTAATCATAAACACGATCTAATACACAAAGCGGTTGGCTGGACATTAAGAAAAATTGGAGACAAAAACAAAGAATTAGAGCTACAATTTTTAAAGAAACATCACAAAGTTATGCCAAGAACAATGTTGCGATATGCTATTGAAAAATTTCCCGAAGAAGAGCGAAAAAATCTTTTAAAAGGAGTTTTTCAAGAAAAGGGGGTTCAAAAATGAATAAATTGGCAATAATATGGGCAACAGCTGAAAAAGGTATATTCGATGAATTGATATTTCCATATGCGTACAATAGCAGAAAGCAAAATTGGTGGGATGAGGTTATTCTTGTCATTTGGGGACCTTCAGAAATCCTTGTTGCTAATGATGATTCAATAAAAGCCAAACTTCAAAACTTAAAAAATACAGGAGTAAAAATTTTGGCCTGTAAATGGTGCGCAGATAATCATAAAATAAGTAGTAATTTGACTGAAATTGCAGAAGTAATTTATGTTGGGCAACCGGTGACACATTATCTTCAAAATAATTATAAGGTGTTGACATTCTAACGTTCTGACTTAACATATAATCATACATCATAGATATATTGGAATTGGATATATTAAGATGTTTATGTATTTTATATTTGTGAAAAAATACACATTATGTTTCCTGATATTAACTTCTAAGAAACCATTGTATGCAGAAATCATGTTATATTATATGTGAAGAAATTCACATTATAACAGGAGGTGAGCATCATGATAGAAAACAAAATAGATATTTATAATGTTTTTGAACTTAGAAGTAAAACTACGTGTTACTTTGGTGTTGGAGCCATTAACAAAATCAAAGAAATTTCAGATGCATTGAAAGGGTTAGGAATTAACAAAGTTATTGTTATTACTGACGAAATTGCTTACAAAGTTACAGGTGCCTGGGAAGCTATTGAACCTGTATTTGTGGAAAAGGGAATTGACTATATTATTTATACAAAAGTTACTCCAAATCCAACTGTTGAACAAATAGATGAAGCAACCAAAATAGGTAAAGAATTTGGAGCCACTGCAGTGATTGGCATTGGAGGAGGAAGTCCAATAGATGTAGCAAAAAGCGTAGCAATACTTATTGAATATAAAGATAAAAATGCTACAGAACTTTATGAACAAAAATTTATACCAGAAAAAGCAGTTCCCATAATTGCAATCAACACAACTCACGGAACTGGTACAGAAGTTGATAGATTTGCTGTAGCTTCAATATTAGACAAACATTATAAACCAGCTATTGCATATGATTGTATTTATCCCATGTTCGCAATTGACGATCCTCAGTTGATGAAAACATTGCCATATAATCAAACAAAATTTACTTCTATAGATGCAATCAATCATGTAACTGAAGCTGCAACAACTTTAGTTGCAAGTCCATATTCGATTCTCCTTGCAAAAGAAACAATAAGACTTATAACTAAATATCTTCCTCAGGCACTTGCGCATCCTGATGACCTTTTTGCCAGATATTAACTAATTATATTGCATATAAAAATTTCAGAGAAAAAATCTTGAAAAAGAGCATTTTGAGCTTTTAAAAAAACTTTATTTTATCAGCTTTTCTGACACTTGGCGTTTTAAATGCCTTTTTGAAGCTTTTTGTTCCCTCTTTGTGCTTAATAATATATACTGTCATTCTTGAAGGGGTTTATAATCGATTTTAAAGCGTATTTCGTTTTACGTACTATTTTTACTGGTGTTTTTTGGATTTTTTAAATAATTAAGCAGGAATTTGTTGGGATTTAATGTTTGGAACCATATTTCGGAATCGATTCCAAAAACTTACAAATAAATTTTTTAGAAAAGAAATAGCACAAAGTTATTTATTGATTGTTGTAAACGTTTTCATAATGATCCATGTCATAAAATATTTGATAAGTTAATTTAGAGAGCTTTAAAGAAATTTCTATTTGGACTTTTGTATTTACTAAAACAGAAAGAAGTTTTTTGCGTTCGAGGTCAGAATATTCATGTGGCAAATAGTAACCTAAAGTTACATGTGGAATATACATTTCTTTTTGTTCTATTATGCTATCAAACAGTTTTCTTATGTTGAATAGTGTGTTTATTTTTTCATCAACTGGTGCAAACATAATTCCAATAGCAGAGCCACCATTATACAGTCCTATGCTTTTCATTTTTATGACGTCGTGTTTTGGGAGTTTTTTAAATATAGATGGTATTATCTTTTTATTTTTTTCTATACAACCTTGTATATCATTTGTAGTGGTGAAATTGCAAAGATCATGAAGTGTCATGTGAAAATATTGCATGCTCAGTGGACGTGCTAAAAGATTGTGAAGTTTTGAATAAAGAGCTTTTTGAACATTACTTACTTTTTCAATATCACTTTTATCAAGTGTAAATACTATTGTGTCTCCTTCAAATTTTTTATAGTTCCCATTTTCGTCTACTTTTTCAAACAATTCTTTTTTTGGGTTCCACTCTTTTTCAAGCAATCTAAAGCTTTCTTCGCGATATTCTTTTAAATTGTTTATATATTTTGATAAATTCATTATATCACCTCCTGGTAAGTTTTTTTTATTCATAAAAAATAATAACATATAATTCGAAATATTTTAAATTAATCTAATTTTGTAAACGCTTACATTTTATGATAATATTACCACGGACGATTATTTTTCTGGCATTCTGAGTTTTATTCTAAAAAGGAGGTGGGGTTATGCGTAAGGTACTTATTGCATTGTTTATTTTAACGATTGTTTTTGCTTTTAGTGTAGAAACGTTGGTTGTTACTTCAAGGCTTTGGACACCGCCAACAGAAAAGGAGTTTATTATCAACGAGATCATTAAACCATTTGAGGAAATGTACAACGTAAAAGTTGTATTCCAGACAATGGATGATGAGTCTATTTTAAAACAAGTAGCTGTTCAGGAGCAGACAGGAAAAATTACAACAGATGTTGTAATAGTTTATGCTTCAAAAATGCCAGAATGGGTTGAAAAAGGTTATGTAGTCGATCTTACTCCATATGTTTCTAAATGAACAGATAGAACTTTCTCAAAAGGTTTTGACACAATGACAGTATTTGATGGAAAGAGGTATTTCTTACCAGTTGGCGCAGATGTTTATTTAACATTAATCAACAAAAAAGCTTTACAATATAAACCAGAAGATGTAGACATAGAAAATATTACATGGGAGCAGTTAGCTGAGTGGGCAAATCTTGTAGCTCAAGGTGAGGGCGAAGGTAAATTCGCTGTTACAGGTGTTCCGATGAAATCTCTTATTTACCAAATTGGTGCAATAACATTATCTTATGGGGGCAACTGGCCAAATCTTGATAATCCTGGAGCTGTTGCAGCATGGTATCTTGTTTATAAGATGAAAGATGCATTTGCTCCAGCGGTTCAAACATATGATGATACAAGACCACCTATGAAAAGAGAAGAAACATGGATGACAGTTGCTCATTCTGCTCGTGTGGGAGAAGTGTACAAGAGCAATCCAACACAGTTTATCATTGCTCCTGCACCAAAAGGACCAGCTGGAAGAGGTTCAGTTGCCGGAACAAGTGGACTTGCCATTGTCAAAGGTACAAAACACTTTGACCTTGCTCTTAAGTTCCTTGAATACATGACAAGACCAGATATAATTTTGAAATCACACAAGGGTACTGGAGGATTTATCCCACCTGTTGATGAAGCAATTAACTATCTTGGTGATGATATAGAAGATCAAGTTGTAAAGAATGCTATTAAAGTATTAAAAGAAGGTGTCTTGTCTTATATCGCACCTACATGGAAAGATTGGGGACAGGTGAAACTTGTTTATGATGAAATATTCAAGAAAATGATTCTTCAAGATAAAAGATTCGAGCCTGATCTTCTTGAATTCTACCAGATAAAAATTAACAGCCTCAAAAAATAATAAATTTTAAGGGGGCGTTGCCCCCTTTATTTTAAAAAGAGAAGAGCAATTATAAATAGAGGTGGTGACTGCCTTTGAATAATGCGGAAACTAAAAAATGGATACCTTACATTTTGATTGCTCCAACTATCATTTATTATATAATCTTCTGGCTTAGGCCTGTTATTTCAGCAGTAGTTTACAGTTTTTTTGATGAAAGTAATATATTTACTTTGAATAATTATTTAACTATATTTAGAGATCCTAACTTTAAAAAAGCTGTTATAAATACAGCGATTTTTGTTGTCATTTCAGTTACACTTGAATTTTTGGTGGCGCTGGGTCTTGCGCTGATTATAAACAAAAAATTTAAAGGTGCTCAGTTGTTATTGTCAATTGCGTTAATTCCTATGGCGCTTCCTGCAGTCGCCGTAGGTGCTATGTGGTCAAGTGGTTTTGCAACGTATGGTTGGGTAAATAGTCTGCTTTATCATTTAGGGCTTATATCTGCTGATAATAAAATAGTTTTTCTTGCAGGAAGTGATTTTCAGTCGTTGATGCTTATAATTCTTATTGATGCGTGGCAAGTTATTCCTTTTATGATGGTTATTCTTCTTGCTGGACTTCAAGGTCTTTCGAAAGAAGCAATTGAAGCTGGATATATATTCGGTGGAACAAAATTTACAGTACTTAGAAAAATAACCTTGCCTATGCTCAAGCCGAGTATTCAAACAGCACTGATATTAAGAATTATTTCAGCTATTCAGGTTTGGTTAATAATAGTTATGATATTTGGTTATAGAAGAATTCCTGTTCTTCTTGAAGAGGTAGTATTTTATGAAGAGCAATTATTAGGATTTTATCGAGTGGCGTTAGCTTACTCTGTTATAGTTTCGATAATTGTATCTATTGTTTCTGTGATTTATTTAAAAGTGTCTGGTGCATTTGAGAAGGGGGAACAATAATGAAAGTTGCAAAGATAATAAAGCAAACACTTTTTTATATAGTTGTTGCTAGTATTGTGTTGGTGATTCTTACGCCAATTTATTTTCTTGTAACTATCTCCTTTATGTCTGATCAAGAAGCATATGACTGGCCTACTCAAATGATTCCGAGCTTTTTTAATAAGTTTAAGTTGGAAATGATAGACAACGAATTTTTAATAAGTGTGTACAGTGCTGCAAAAAAAAGTTATGTTACTATAAAACAGTCTTCGAGTTTTGAAGATATCCAAAAA
Source organism: Thermosipho melanesiensis BI429 (assembly GCF_000016905.1). Classification (GTDB taxonomy): domain Bacteria; phylum Thermotogota; class Thermotogae; order Thermotogales; family Fervidobacteriaceae; genus Thermosipho; species Thermosipho melanesiensis. The sequence goes on along the minus strand of NC_009616.1, from coordinate 1,689,755 downwards.
TTTGTACGTAACAAAACTAATTCAACAATAAAAAAGGAGTTATTTGAGGCTCAAGTAAAAAAGTTAAAACAATTAATTTTGGAAAACAAAGATAAAATTGAATTATTAAGAAGCGAAAGGGACAAAATAAAAAGGCAAATTAATAGATTAACTGTTGAAACGGTGAGACTTAAAAGTCAGTTGGAAATAGCTGAAAAAGCTAATATGCAAGAATTTATAGATATGATTAAAAAACAGATAGAAAGTAATGAACAGAAAAAAAGTGAGTTTGAAAAAGATTTAGAAAAGGTAATAAAAGAGTTAGATGAAATTGGAGCTGTTCATTTTAATGTAGCCAAAAATATTTTTGATAATTATATAAATTTTTTCAGAGTTACAAGTGATGCTTTACCTGCTTTAATTAGAAGTATAGAGGTTGCAATTTTAACTGTTGTTATTTCGCTTAGTATAGGAGGAATGGCAGGTTATGCATTTGCGAGATATTCTTTCAGAGGGAAAAATTTATTGAAATTAAGTGTTCTTTTTGTAAGAATGTTTCCAGGAATTTCAATAGCAATGCCTATGGTTATAATACTTATAAATATGGGATTTTACGATAAACCAATAGGATTATCTTTGGTGTATTCTGTTGGCCAAATTGGTATGACAGTCTGGATAACTGCAAGCATATTTATGGGAATTCCTGTAGAATTAGAGGAAGCAGCTATGATATTTGGAACTACAAGACGTGGCGCGTTTTTTAAGGTAACATTGCCTCTTGCATTACCTGGACTTGCTGCAAGTGCAATGTATGCTTTCATTGGAAGTTGGGCTGAAACTGCCCAGGCAATAGTTTTGACACAATTTAACCCAACGTTTCCAGTTGTGGTATATCAAACGCTTGTTGGTGCAAAAGGTTTAATTAACCTTACAGCTGCAGGTGGTGTGGCGTTAGCGTTACCTGCTGTAGTATTTACTATGATAATAAGAAAATATATTCTTCAAATGTGGGGCGGAGTACGTGTTTAATCTCAAATAATGTTAAAAAATAATGATAAAAGGAGCGGTGAAATATGGCGACACTTGAGCTTATAAATCTTTCAAAAAGATACGGTAAAAAAGTATGGGGAGCAAAAGATGTTAATTTGAAAGTTAACGATGGAGAGTTTATAGTTCTTTTAGGCCCTTCTGGATGTGGAAAAACAACAACGTTAAGGATGATTGCAGGGTTGGAAGAAGTAACAGAAGGAAGGATTTTGATTGACAACCAGGATGTAACTTATTTAGAACCGCGAAAAAGGGAAGTTAGTATGGTGTTTCAAAGTTATGCTGTGTGGCCGCATATGACGGTTTATGAAAATATAGCATTTCCTTTGAAACTCAGAAAATTGCCTGAAAATGAGATTGATGAAACTGTTCACGAAGTCTCACAAATGGTTAAAATAGAAGAATATTTAAGTAGGTATCCATCTCAACTTTCTGGAGGGCAAAGACAAAGAGTTGCTCTTGCAAGAGCGCTTGCTGTAAAACCTAAAATCTTTCTTATGGACGAACCTTTGTCTAATCTTGATGCGAAATTGAGAGTAAAAATGCGGACAGAACTTAAGGCTATTCATCATAAAACAGGTGCTACTACAATATTTGTTACGCATGATCAATCTGAAGCAATGTCTATGGCAGATAGAATTGTTGTTATGAAAGATGGTCACATTGAACAAGTAGGAACACCAGATGATGTTTATTTCAATAGTGCGAATGTTTTTGTTGCTGGTTTTATCGGAACACCACCAACTAACTTTTTTGAAATGGAGGTAGTTCAAAAAAATCAAAAATTATATTTAGAAAATCGGTACATTTCAATACCTGTTATTGAAAAATTAAACAAGATTATTGAAAAATATGGTAAGTCTCATTTGATTGTTGGAATAAGACCAGAGAATTTAAAGATCACAGATAATAAGTCTGAAGCAATTTTCACAGAAAAAATATTAGTTGTTGAACCACAAGGTTCTCACCAGATAATAGCTATTGAACTTGGTGAGCAAATTGTAAAAATTGTATCGCCTGCTTTTCCAAAATATAATGCTGATGAAGTAATTCACGTAACACTCGATTATGAACGTATAATGTTATTTGATATTGATACTAAAAAAAGATTGGAGATGAGCTTATGAACATTGCACTTGTGCATTATCGAGCAGGGCTAATGGATGGTGTTTCACTTGAGATGGAAAAATGGAAAAAAGTATTAAACAAACTCGGACACAATGTTGATATAGTGGCCGGGAACAATGAAAAAGGAGTAGATATACAGATTCAATCTATAGGTTTCGAAAATCCAAAGTATGAGATTATCAATAGAAATGCGTTTGAAAAACTTGAAAATTTTACACCAGACGAATTAATTAATGAAATATTTAAAGAGAGCGAAAAAATATACATTGACATTGAACCAATCTTTGAAAAATACGATGTGATAATCCCAAATAATATTTGGTCAATTGGAGCGTTTTTACCGTCTGCTATAGCCTTTACTAAGTATGCAAAAAACAACGCAAATAAAGTTTTTATAGGACATCATCATGATTTTTGGTGGGAAAGGAAATATTTTTTAAATGCTACTACTTCAAAGATTATAGAACTCCTTAAAGAATATTGTCCTCCAACAGCTGAAAATATAAAACATCTTGTTATAAACACTTTTGCAAAACATGCGCTATTTTCAAGGAAAAAGGTTGATTCTGTAGTTGTTCCAAATGTCATGGATTTTGAAGCCCCGGCTTTTGTCAAAAAGGAAACTAATTTAAAAATAAGGGAAAGTTATAATATTTCAACGGGAGCTATTGTACTATTACAAGCTACAAGAATTACTGAAAGAAAAGCTATAGAATTAGCTATAGATCTCATATCAAACATGCAAAAAAAGGCAAAGAATTATGTTGGGAAGTTACTTTATAACGGTGAAAAATTTACAGGAGAAATAGTTCTTGCTTTTTCTGGAATGTGTGAAGATGATATGTACAAATATAAACTTTTAGATAAAGCTTTTAAATATGGAATTAGAACCATAGATTTATATCCAAATGTAGAAAATAAGGTATGGAGCTTTTGGGATCTTTACAGCATTGCAGACGCGATAACCTATCCATCTATTCTTGAAGGATGGGGTAATCAGCTCTTAGAGGCTATTGTAGCAAAAAAACCTATAGTACTTTTCGAATACGAAGTTTTTGAAAAAGATATAAAGCCATCTGGTATTGAATATGTAAGTCTTGGAAACAGTTATAAATTGTTAGAAAATATTGTAAAGGTAGAAGAAGATATTATAGAAAAAGCAGCAGATAAACTTTTCAAAATATTATTTGACAAAGAATCTTATGAATATACAGTAAATAAAAATTTTGAGATAGGGAAAAAGTATTACAGTCTTGAAAGCCTGGAAAAAATTATTAAAAATATTCTTTGATAAACAACTAAGATAAGCAACTAAAAAATAAAATAGAATAAGAGTAACTCTTGGGGGCAAGTGCCCCCTACTATTTTTTATTTCGACATAATTTTGTTATATCTTTCAATAAAATCTTGTACTTCTAGAATACTGAAATTTCTTGAGAATCTTTTCAGTTCAATGCCTTTTTCAAGGAAAACTATAGTTGGTACTGTAAATATTAATTTTTGTCCTGCAACTTCTGGGTTCTTGACAACGTCAATAACCTCCAAATTTACATCATATTGTTTTGCAATATTTCCGATTTTTGGAAAGATGGCTTTGCAAACAGAGCAAGTATCGTTTTTAAAATACAGTATTTTCATGAGAACACCTCCTGAAATATTTTTTCTAATGTTGACATATTATATCCATTTTAACAGATTGAATATAATTACGTGTTGAAAATTTGTAAAGATTTGTTTGTTTGTCTATTTTTGAGAAATTTTGGTATATGTTTTGTAAATGTTACACAAGAAATATTTTAGTTGTATCAAAAGTGGTATTATATAGTATATAGCACACACTTAATTAGAGAAAAACAACCGAATACATTACAATTGGGAGATGATGTAATGCAGCTTGATAGTGTATTTACACTCTTGATTGTTGCGATAGCGTATGGATTTATAATCTTTGGAAGGAAAAACAAAGCAGCAATTACTTTTGGTTTGGCTCTTGTAATTGCTGCTTTTAAGTTTGTAAGAGGTATAGAATTTGAAAATATAAGCCGTATTGTTGATTTTGATACATTGAGTTTATTAACTGGAATGATGATAATTGTAGCTTTTCTTAGTAAATCTGGTTTTTTTGAATTTTTTTCTATTAGAGTGGTAAAAATTGGTGGAAAAAGATTTTATCTTACGCTTAGTTTTTTAATGATAATCGTAGCTTTAACATCTGCGTTTTTAGATAATGTTGTAACTATACTTGTTATGACACCTATGATTTTTCTTATATCTGATATACTTCAGCTTAGTCCAATACCGCTTGTAATGTTGACTCTGGCTATGGATAACATTGGAGGAGCAGGAACGCTTATTGGAAGTCCATTGAATCTTGTTATAGGTTCTATAAGTGGATATTCATTTAATGATTTTATTGTTAAAATGGGACCTGTGGCTATTTTCGCTTTTGTCGGAGTTTTAATGTATTATAAAAGACGTATAAAAGTCAATCAGAAACTTTTAGAGCATATTGAAAAGTTAAAAGAGATTGATGAAAAAAAAGCTATTACTGATTCAAAGATGATGGTCACTTCTGTTGTAGTATTTTTAATTACAGTCGTTTTATTCATGTTACACAGCATCTTAAATGTAGAATTAGGAGTTATTGCCTTACTTGGAGGAACATTCTTAATAATTGTTTTTAGTGATGGTTACGAAAGTGTGGCAGAACATATCGATTGGGACATGTTGTTTTTCTTTGCAGGGTTATATATAATGTCGTATGCACTTGAAGAAATAGGTGTAACTCAAATGATTGCTAACACTTTATTACCATTAAAGTCTATGCCTATTTTGAGTATGATGATAATTTACGGATTGGCTATCTTAACTGTTCCAATTTTAAATAATGTTCCGGCGGCTCTTATAATTGCTCCTGTAATAAAAATCCTTGTAGCCAGTGGTTTTTCACAAAGTCTCTGGTGGACCTTTGCTATCGGGGCCAACTTTGTAACCAATTTAACACCACTTGGTGCAGTCCAGAATATAGTGGCTGTCAATATGCTAGAAAAGCAAATACACCGAAAGTTTGGTTTTATTGAATTTGTAAGGTGGATGATTACACCTGTATTGATTTCTCTTGTAATAGGCTTTATTTACAATATATTTATTTAAACAAACTATATTATTTATAAACAAACCACCCATTACTGGGTGGTTTGTTTTAGACTTTTTAAATTTTTCTATTTTGAAATGGATGTAAGAGAATCTCTGTATATTTGAGTAATCACTTCTTTTGTAGCTTTTATTGGTGCCATACTAAGAAGCAATCCAAGCGAAGGCGTATTCAGCGCAAGGTCAACTAAGCGTGGAATATCACTTTCCTTGAAACCTATATCTTCTAACTTCTCTGTTATTCCCAATGTGAATAACCATTTCTCTATACCAGCTGCTATTTTCTCTGCTTCACCTGGAATCCCTCTAAGATCAGGTACTATTGGTTTATAAATTTCTGCCAATACCTCTGATTGAGCTGGATAGATATGCTTTACTACAGCAGGTAACAATATTGCTAAACCTAATCCATGTGCCAGATCTGGTTTTATGGCGCTTAATGGATGCTCTAAAGCGTGGGTAAAATGAAGGAGTCCATTATCAAAAGATATACCTGCAATAGTTGAAGCATATAAGATATTATATTGCGAACACACCCTAAAAAAATATTTCCTTTTAACAAGGAAATAAAATGATATAATTATCCTTTTTATAAGGAAAATATGGCATATTTTTTGGAGGTGAATATCATGATTTTGGAGATTATGAAATTTTTTACTTTAATGAAAAAAATAAATGCGATCTTATAGCAAAAGTTGATAATCTTTTAAATACTTATCAGGTAACATGGACATTAAATGAAAAAATAAAAATAGAGAAATTGAGGGGATATTATCTGCATCTAAGCAATTAAATATAGAGAACCTATTTATACTTACATATGACCAAGAAGACTCAATAGAAATAAATGATACAAAAATAAAAATAATTCCTGTTTGAAAATGGCTTCCATTATAATCTTTCCTTTTAAAAAGGAAATATATCCGAAAATTATCCTTATCAGAAGGAAAAAAGAGTATTGATAAAGTCATCATGAAATTACCCGTTTATTATCAACCTTTCTTTTAATCCATGGATTGTTTCAGAAGATTTTATTTCAACTATAATCTTTTCATCAGGAATGTTTCTGGGCTTTGTAAATCTGATATCTAATTGATGTACTCTTTAATTAAAGGCACAAGAAATTCAACTTTATCTATAAATTCAATTATTTTATTTCTCGTTTCTTTTCGCCAAAGACCATTCCAGATTATTTTTTCTTTTCCTTTGGAAAGTAATTCTGGATCACATATTCTATAGTTTCCGCCGAAGGTTTCTATCAAATGTTCTTTCATACGTTGCCAAAATGTTCTTCCTGTTTCACCAATATAGTCAACTAGATACCCATTTTCATATTTTACTGTCCAAAGATAAATACCATAGTCTTTTGATATATCTGAGTCAAATAAAAGTTCTTCGTTTTTGCCATACAATTTATACGGTCCATAAAATGTAAGTTTAATTTTCATATTAATTACCTCTATATTTTGAATTTCCACCTTTTTTTAACATTAAATAATGTAAAAGCATTGTTAGAAAGTCGATTTAAAAATTGTCCAACAACTTTAGGTAAGTTTTTAGTATTGTTTATCCAAGTTGAACCTGAATACCTTTCTGCAAAAACAGCATGTCCAGTACCAAGCACTTATCTTTCTGGAATCTAAATGTTTATTCATTAAATAAAATGCAGTCGATAAGGTTACCAAAGAATTATAAGTAAGTCATTTTTCAACATCACCAATACTAAATCTATTTATTTGAATTAATGTGAAATTGCTATCTGGGTAAATGCCTTATTTTTATTCCCCACCAAGTTCTTTTAATACTTTTTCTATTTTGTTCTTCAGTTCTGGAAGTTCGATTTTTATGGTATTCCACACAAGCTCGTATTTTATGCCAAAGTAAAAATGTATGAGCTTGTCCCTAAAACCTGCCATTTCCTTCCAGGGTATATTAGGATACTTTTGTCTTATTTCATCTGGGATATGTTTTGTTGCTTCTCCAATTATTTCAAACTTTCTTATTACAGCACTTGAGGTCTTATCGTCTCTCTTAAACTTCTCAAAATTCATCCCTTCCACAAATTTTTCAATTGCAAGTATTGCATCGAGGATATCATTGACATACAATTTAATGTCTCTTCTCATATGTTAACCACCTCTTGGTTTATTTTTTCTCTCAATTCTTTCCTTACTGCATCCTGAGGGACAATATCCACGTCAATACCGAGTTTTTCCTGCAAAAAAATGGAAAGTCCTATGAAATCAAAAAGAGTTGCATTTTTATGAAATTTAACGAGAATATCTACATCACTTGTTTCTTTCTGTTCTCCTCTTGCGAAAGAACCGAATATTCCCAATATTTCTACTTTGTATTTCTGTTCAATTTCCTTTTTCAAATCCTTTATTATGCTAATAATTTCATTCAAAGTTTTCATTCAAACAACCTCCTTTGTGTGGTTGTATTCTTTTTTAGGCTGTGTTACCGTTCTTTGATTGATTTTTATCAAAAATTGTTCCACCACTTCGTTGTCTGGTTCATACCGCTTAACTTCTCTGTAGTATCAGCCAATAGTTCAACTAAAAGCTCATCTGGTTCTGTTATTATTTTTTCCACGCTTTTGGAAGTGTCTCTTTTATCAAATATTGTTTTTATCTACTCCTATATTTCAATAGTGTAAAATTTCCTCTGTCTCCAACTTCTTTCACGCAAGGGTAAATAAAACCACCAACTAATCCCATTGGTCAGAATTGCAAATTTTACTCCTTCTTAAAAAGAATAATTTAGAAGTTGTTCCTGGTGTTTTTCCAAATCTTTATTGTTTTTATTAACCTCAATAAGTACCTTGTTTCTACCATTATGTCTAAAGAACATAATCAACCTTTCGTACTAAAATTGTTATCAAATAATGTTATTTATTTTATTAACAAATTCATCAATACTTTTTACCCAAAAATCTTGATATCTTTCTGGACTACCAAAATTTCTATTGAACAAATATAAATTAAAAATTATCTTAAACTCATTTTTTTCAAAAATCTTTGGCTTATTATTTTCGTAAAATAATTTAATAAATCCATCAATTTTTCTATATCCATCTGCAAATTCAGTTGATTTTGGGTCTACAAAAGCAATAAGATACTTATTTTCTTTTTTAAACCAAAAAACAAAATCAGGATAAAATTTTTGTTCAATACCATTCTTATTTGTAAATAGAATGTAAATACCATCAATTCTTTGAACTATTTTACTAAATAGCCACCAATCAAATTGTTCAAAATAATTAGATTTTTTCTTTAATTCATTTACAAATTGTATTTCACTATTTTCATTAAGTATATTAGCTAATAAGCTTTTCACCACTTCTCTATCTAAGGCTTTTATTACTGGAATAAAGTAATGTTCCTTAATAAAATCTAATTCAATCTCATCTCTATCTTTACCTGTTATACTAACTTTTTCTTCGTAATGTTCACTATATACCTTTTCTATAGTTTCTTTAACTCTATTAATTTCCTCTTCCTTAGGTATTCTTATTTTTATTCCTTTGTAGTGAATTATAGGCTCTTCATTCTCTTTAACATCTGGAATTGTTTCAAATATTACATAGTTATTTATAAATCTGATTATATCTTTAATACAATCGTGCCAACCCAACCTTTTTTTATTTTCGCTTTTATCGAAAAACTTTTCTTCATTTTCTTTTTTAAACATTCCTCTTAAAAGTTTTATCTTTTCTAATGGTTCATCTTCATTTGAAAAATAAAAGAAATACAATAATTCATCAGAAATGTTTTCAAGTACATTTTTTGTATCCTGGAAATCTGAGCAGTTAATATTGTATTTCTGAATGTCTTCATTTTTCAATTTTTCAATATCTACAACTCTTTTAACTTTTTTATATGCAGGTACAAATAATTTATGTCCATCAATTCTATCAATATTTTTCTTTAGTTCTATTTTTATACCAGAATTTTTAATTATTTCTTTTGTACTTTCTATAATTTGTTTGATTACTTTTGTTTTAGTTCCCCAAACGTATAAAGTTTCAATAGGCAATATAAAATTTCTGTATTTGCTATATGTTGCTGATATTCCTAATCTTTTTCTATCACCATTTTTAATAGGTTGAACTCTTAAGCCCCTTCCTACTGACTGTAAAACAAATTTTTTTGCTTCGTTGCCAGTTCCAATGTTAATAAAAACTATTATATTAGGCCTATTTGAATCCCATCCTTCATAGAACGCTCTTGAACCTAATAATATATTTATATATTCCTTTTCATCTAAATTTGAAAAATAATCTTCATCTACAAAAGTTTCTTGAACTCTTAATTCAAATTCATTAACCAAAGCATCAAATAATTTTTTTGCATCTCCTACCTTTATTAAAGCAAATGGTTTATCACTAGTCATAAGTTTTAATGCAAATTCTTTTTCGGATTTAGATTTAACTATTTCTATTTCTCCAGGAGTTTCAGAATTAAAAACCTCTTTTAATACATCTAATGGAGTTATATCTAATAGATAATTTGTCTCAATATTTGAACCAGAAAAATTTTCATTTTCATCAAAGGGATTAATAGGTTTGTTTTCAATAACACTATCTCTTGCCATTTTAAAAATTTCAGAATTTAGTATTTTTTCATAACTTTCTATAGAAGTAATTTCTTTTATTATTTTAAATAGTAATTTTAAATCAGAATCTTTGGTATTAACTGAATTTACTAAAAATACTGAAAGAGGAGAATGGTATTCCAAATTTAGTTCTTGCTTTCTTCTTAAATCCTTTGACTTCTTTTTCAAATATGTTAATAAAATTAAGGTTTTTAAAAGAATCATATATTTTTTATTTTCATTAAAATCATCTTTATTTTTATCTTTTATTTTCACGTTTTCATCAAAAATTCTAATCTCTTTTCCATAACCATTTTCGATAAAGGTAGAAAGGTTAAACTCATAAATTGTCGTTAAAATATCTCTCTCATCTGTAAATGTTGCAGAGAAATTGAATAAAAATCCATTTCTCGATAAAATTGAAAAATACTGTTGTGATTTACTAGATTCCTTACTTCCTTTATGAGCCTCATCCAAAATAACATACCAATTTCCACCATTATCGTAATTTTCATAATTGATTATTTTTTCTTTTTGAATATCAGAAATATTATCAGAGCGATAATAAAATATCGGAAATTCAAAAAAACTTTTATAATTAAGAACATTGTTAAAATTTTTTAATTCATACAATTTTAAAATCTTTCCACTTTGGGATTTATTAAACTCTTTAAAATGTAATTTAAATTGTTCAATCAGATCGTCTCTATATGTTAAAAAAAGAATATGTCTTTTAGGTATAAGATTTCTTTCCATATAAGTTATTAAAATATCAATTAGTTTTACAATAACCAGCGTTTTTCCGCTTCCAGTAGCCATCCAAAATCCCATTCTGTTTATAAAATTGCTATATGGTATTTTATCTCTTTCACCATAAAAATATCTATTCAAGATTTTCCAAATCTCATCTTCTGATTTTTTAATATCCATAATAGATGATATATCTAAATCAAAAGAATATTCTTCCAGTTCATTCCAAAGCTTTTGTTTATCTGCTTCTAAAACTTCATAATAATAGTATAAAGCTCTTATTGCATATTTTAAAGCTTCTAGTTGAAAATCCCATAATCTTTTTGCATCAGAAAATGACTCTAAATCTACTTCCCTCCAATCATATGGCAACTCTTCAAAAATCGGTACCTTTTCATCTATAAATGACATTAAAAGTGGGTAAATATTTGTACTTAAACTTTTAGTTTTACTTGCCATCTTTTCACCACCAAATTAGAGGTTTTATATACTCTACAGGTATATTATCGTATCTTATCTCGCCTATATCTTCTAACTCAAAGCTTTCCTTTCTTATCTTCTTTATCTTCTTTCCTAATACATTAGATAGAGTTTCAACTATATCAATTTCCTTTTCAGGATATAGTTTTGACAAATCAACTTTGTAATCATTTCCTTCCCTTCTTAAAACCGTTTCAACAAACTTCGGCGATCTCATAAATATATATTCATTAAATACATCTTTATTTGATGATGGTTGTAATGTTAAATCACCATGTTCATATTTTGCATTTTTCAATACATTTTCGTATTGTTCAAGTTCGTAGTACTTAAAGAAACCTCCAGCGCTTTTTTCATTATATTTTTCTTTAACATCTTTTTCTTTACTTATTCCTGATTTATCATAAAATAAAACCTTTTTCATCCTTGGTAAAACCACCGTCCAAAAATGTTCTCCCATCTCAACACCAATCCATTTTCTTTTTAATTTATGTGCTACTGCTGTTGTTGTGCCTGAACCTAGGAAGAAATCTAGAATTAAGTCTCCTTCGTTGGAGGTTGACTCTATAACACGCTTCAAAAGAATTTCAGAGTTTTCGGTGGAAAAATTCCAGTTTGATGTATAACCAGAAATATCTGTCCAATTAGAATCGATTTGTTTTTCGCTTGTTGGAGGTAATAAATACTCTACCTTTACATCATTTTTATTTCCGCATTGTGGACAACCTTTCCATACGCCTTCAATATGATTATAACCGCATTTTTTGCATTTTATTCTAATTCTTTTTTCTTTTTCCATCTTTTTAATATTTTCTTGACCATAAGTCCAGTGACGGCCCTTAGGAGGTTCAAGTAAAACCCCAAAAATATAGAGTGCATTTCCGTTACCCTGAGAGTCCATAGCATGCCATCTTTCACCTTTAGTTTTAAACAATTTCTTAAAAAGCAATCTAAAGAAAAAATTATCTGAACTTGAATAAAAATATAGTGAATCCGTAGCGGTATTAAATTTTTTCACTTTTCGATCTTGCTTACTTATTCTGCTAACATTTATCTCATTCCTAAAATTATCTCCTCCAAAAATCTTATTCAAGATCATTCTTACATACATATTTCCATTGTAATCACATCTTACAAAAATACTTCCTTTTTCGTTCAATATTTCTCTTCCAAGCTTTACTCTATTTTCAAGCATTGTTATCCATGTAGCATCTTTATACCCTACCTTGTATAAATAATCAGCTTCTTGCTCTTTGTTAAATGGTGGATCAATATAAATCGTCTGCACTTTTTCTCTAAATTTAGGTAATATTGTATTTAAAGCCTGATAATTTTCACTTTTTATTAACCATCCATCAAGTGTTTCGTCTAAATTATCAAATAATTCTAATATATCTATTTCTATATCTTTGAAATATTTTGTGTCAATTGGTAAATATTTGTATTTTTCATTTATTTTTCCTTTTTCACTAAATAAGTCATTTCTTTCTTGCTTGTATATTTCCTCTATTTTAAATTCATCATCAACTATTCCTAATCCCTTCCATTCTTCTATTTGTTTATCTATATTTTCATGATTTAGTATTTTTTCTAACACTTTGCCCCCACATTCTTTTTCTACTATTCTATCTATTGTTATTACATAATTACTGTTAAATACAAACTTTGGTTTGTTCCATATCTTTACAAGTTCATTTTCAAATTGGGCAATAAATTCTATTATTTTACTTGCTATTTTTTTAAATACCTGTATTTCTTTTACTCTTTTTACACTCCAAATGTTTTCTGAATCAAACATGTATTGATATACATACATATCAAGTTGTTCTTTTAAAAATCCTTCTGCATCTTTGTTGATAAAATAATCCACTTCACTTTGTTTATTAAATATCCTTATTGCTTTTTCTACATCTTCTGTAGTAATTTCCTTATATAACTCCTTTGCTTGTTTTACGATTTCATCAATCTTTGTTTTTCTACCTCTTTCTGAATATATACATCTTAATACTATTCTATTATTGGTATCAAATTCTTTAAATTCAAACATTATTTCTTTTTTCTCATTTGCTTTTTGATGTTCTAAATCTGATACATCAAAATAAAATTTTATTTCTTTTCCATTTGCCCCTTTTATTTTTATTTCAACACTTTTATAGTTTTTTTCGGTTTTTACATAATACAACATGTGTGTTTTCCAAAATAAAATCACATCTTTTTCTGGGTCGTATACTCTTTCATATATTCTCTCACTCCATGGTGTATATGTATAATATATTGACCCGGTATCTGAAAAATATCTTTTAAAAAAAGTATATAGCTTTTCAAATAATTCTTCTCTAAAATCTTCTATGTTGTTGTTTACTAGTTCATCTTCAATCAATTCTTTCAATTCTGTTTGAACTGTTTTTGTATAATACGCACTTTTTATTCTCATTAAATTTACATACCCTGATTTCCCTTCTATTTCTTCTCCAATAAACAAATCTTTTAAGGCATCATAAAACTCTTTTTCATATCTATTCATTTTCTTCTTCCTCCTTTAAAGAAATACCTAACTTTTCCAATGTTTCGCTTATTTTTAACTCTATGGTTTCAATAAATTCTTCTATGTCTTCTGATTTTTTAAAAATTTCATACAATTTTTTTACTCCAACATTTGCATATTCTTCAAAGAGCCTATATTTATTCATTTTCTCATCTAAATTATTTTTTTGACTTTGATAAATACTATTTAATACTATCTTGGAGATTCTATAATCATATTTATCAAATAATTCCACACGTGCTACATCTTTAGGATTAGATTGTATTTTTTCTCTTTCACCATAAAAATATCCATACGCTCCTGCAAAAAAATATAACTTTGCTTTTGCTATATTTGTGATTCCATTTTCTTTTAATTTATCTATTATCTCATCTAACATATTATTGGTTTCCTCAGTTTATCTAAATATTCTTTTATGTAATTCACAATTTCATTTTTAATTTCTTCTTTCCTATTAATAACTGTATTTAATATTATTTGTCGTAAATCTTTGACAAAATCTATTTTCTTAATAAATTTTTTTGAATCTTGAGTAGCTAATTCTTTAATTTTATTTTCTATCTCTTTTTCCTTTTTTTCAAAAAATTCGATTTGATTTTTAAAACTTCCTATATTTTGGTTTATTTGTTCAATTTGAGTATCAAGTTCTTTTTTTTTGATCATATAATTTATTTAATTCATTTGTTTGGATTTGTGAAATATTTTTTTCTATACTCTTAAGTTCTTCTTTAATACCATTAATTTTAATTTCAATTTCACCTAATTGGTTATTTAAGCGTTTTCTCTTTGTCTCTGATTCTTTAACTTGATTAGTTAATTCCTGATAATCTTTAGCACTAATTATAAAATCTTTATCCAATAAAAGGTATTTTTCTAAAATATTTTTGTGGTTTTCATCTAATTCCTTCTCACATACTGGACACTTATTTTCTTTTAATGCTGTTTTAATTATCTCATGAGGTAAATAATCGTAATTATTATCTATGTTAGAATTTTCATGGTAAACTCTTTCAACTGCTGCCCATCCAAATATTAATGTCCCCATCTCAATAACATTTTGAATTTTTTCTTTTAAAATATTACCTTTCATGTTATTCAATTCTTTTAGTCTTCCTTTCAAAGTATCTATTTGATTTTTTATATGTTCATATTCTCTTAATTTGTCTAATTTCAGATTTACTTCATTTAAATCTTTTTTCGCTTTATCTCTATTAAGATAAAATTTTTCAAGCAAATTTTCTTTTTCTTTCTTTTGCGTTTTTATAAGTTCCAATTCTTCTTCTAATTCTTTTTTTAGGTTTATATTTTTATCATTTACTTTTATCATTTTTCTATATTTGTTTTCAATTTTTTCTAAAATGTCATTAAAACTTTCTAATATATCAAGTCCAGACATTTTTTTAATAACTAAAGAAATTTTTTCACCCTGAGTTTTATCAAAATAATTTTGTAACCTTTCACCATTAAAGAAAAAGTGGTCTCTTAAGTCTTCTGGAAGGAGATTATTAATTTCTTTTTTGGCGTCAAGATTTTTTAAAATAAATCCAGTTTTTTCACTAAATGAAAGTTGACTTTCATTTAAAGAATAAGATTTTTTCTCTGCTACTTTAAATTTTGAGTCTCTTATTATTAAATAATTTTTATTTTCATCTGATAAGTTTAATGCTACTTTTACAGTATAAATGTTGTCTTCATTTTTACAATTATCATTTAAAACATTTTGATCAGTAGGTTTTGTGATTTTTCCAAATATTTCTTTTCCATATAAACACCAATTAATTGATTCAAGTAAATTACTTTTCCCAACGCCCTGTATTGCAACAATAACATGAAAATCATTGTCTTGATTATCATTTTTAGAAAATTCAATCTCAAAATTTTTATATTGTTTAAAATTGTTCAATTTTACTTTCTCTATTCTCAAGATTATCATCTCCCGTTTTCAAAATAGTCATCAATTAATTTTATAGCTTTGTCTATAAACTTATTTTCTTCGCTAGCTGAAATAGTTGTATATTCCGAAAAAATTTCCCATAATAGATTAAATACTTCTTCTCCTTCTTTTTCACCAAATTTAGAATATGTCATTTTTTCCAAGCTTTCATATAATTTTGAAGTAGATGATTTAAACATTTTATCCCCCCTTTTTTATATCTCATTCACTTTATCCATTACTTCTTTATAATTTAAAGAACATTTAGCAATTATCCTTACTCTTTCTTTCTCAGCTTTAAACAATTTATTTTCTATACTTAGCACAGAATCATCAATTAACTTGGGTTTTGTAATTATATCGTAAATATAAGAATATTTTTTATTCTCGGAAACCCTTAATATCCGACCTATCCTTTGTATAAACTCTCTTGGATTTTTGCTACTTGACATTATAATTGCTATTTTTGATTCAGGAACATCTACTCCTTCATCAAGAATTTTCATTGCAACAAGTACCTGTATGATTCCTTCCCCAAAATTATTTAATACTTCAATTCTTTGCTTATTGGATAGTTCTTGAGTAAATTTCACAGCATATATTTTTTTTGATTTTAATAAATCAAGTGTCTCAGTTATTAACTTGTCATCCGTAAAAATAATTGTATGACTTATATCCCCATGTTTTCTTTCAATATCACTAAGTATGTTTTCCAAAACTTTTAACTTGTTTTTAGCAGCTTTTATAATTTTACTTCTTTTAATTAAAAGCATTTTTATCTTTTCATCATTTTCAATTACATCATAAAAATCATCAGAAGAATTTTTTAATATATTAAATATTTTCATAGTCAGATTATTATATTTTCTTGTTTCTGTTTCAGTTAAAGCACATAAGTATGGATAATAGTAATAAGGAGTTAAAAATGATTTATAAGTTAAAGGATTAATTTTATAAATTGCATCACAAAGAGAAAATTCATAAACAATTTCACCGAAATATTCCTTTAAAAAATTATTACCAAATTCATCATACATTCTCTTAGGTGTTGCACTCAATCCAAGCCTATACCTAAAAATATTTGAAAGATTTTCCCGTCTCTTCAATGAACCAATACTATGTACTTCGTCAGCAACTAACACTGTTGCAATATTGGCTTTCAGATTTAATAAAATATCTTTCATTTTATCACTCACTAAAGTGTCATGAGTTGAAATAACTAACACATTATTAATTTGTCCCAGCAATAATTTCCTTACATATCTTTTTAGATTACTATACCATTTACTGTTTTCAGAAAAACACTTTACAATAAAACCTATATCCAAACCATATCTTTTTATAGAATTATTCCATTGTTCAATAAGATGTGAATAGGGTACAGTTATAACTATAAAATTTTTCTTACTTCTTTTTAAAATTTTATCAATTGCTCCAATCGCAGTATAAGTTTTACCTGTTCCCGTTGCCATTGATATAATTCCCCTAAAATTATTTGACTCCCAATTTTCTATTGCTTTAATTTGATGTTCAAAAAGAGTTATCTTTTTAATTTTGTTTTTATTTTCATTTTTTATATACCATTTTTCGGGGGAATTTATATCAAAATTTTTGGGAACTATTTTAATTAATTTTTGTTTAATTGCTTCAGGAATTTCAATTACCTTCAAATTAGTAGCATTATTATTCCAATATTTTTCAAACTTTTTTATATCTTCTTTTACATATTCATTTTCTATTTCAATCCAACTTCTAAATACCTTAAATTCCTCTACGTTTCTTTGCCAACCTAACAATGTTTCATTTATCGAACCACTAAATGTAATAACATTTCCTTCTTTATCAGTAAATATTCCGATCTTTTGGTGGAATAGGCCCGAATTTATTATTTCATCTGAAGACATAATTTTACCTTCTTGGTTATATAGTAGTGCAATTTTTATTTCCAGCTTATTGTTTGCTATCATCCAGCCTAATGCAAACAAATGATCTTTAACAAATTCATTTTCTAAAAGTTCCAGGTCTTTATCAAGAATATAATTGATATACTTTGAAGGTTCTTGACTGGCGTCTTTAATTGTTTCTATATCCTTATAAGTCAATCTTGGAGAAACGATTAATTTCATATATCCGTCATTTTTCACTAGACCTAATATTCCCCTAGCAGCAATTGCTAAAGATTCTGAAGTGAAAAATCCAGAGAAATCAAAATAACTTATTGATTCTTTTAAAACTGGGATGTAAAAATCATTTAGAATATCATCATTCTCTGATGAATAAGTTCTTTTTAAATCCAAATCTTTAAAACTCATAGCTCACCTTCTGATTTTAAATTAAAAAATCCTTTTAGATTCATAAGTAAGAATTTTTACTAATCAATAATTATTGAAAGAACTCTTATTTAATTAAATTCTTTTGTTATTTTTTCAATCAGAGGTATGTATTTTTGCATTAATTTATAAAGTTCATACATTTTATCAACCATTATATTTTGTAATTTATCCCATTTTTCAACTTGATAAATATTTCCTTCTTCAATTACTAAGTAAATACTTGCAGACCTTGTTTTATTTTTTTCGGGCCTTCTCCAAGAAATATTTTTACCTAAGATTTTCTCAAATTCTTCTTTCTTTTCATACAAAAAATCAAAAACCTTTGTATTAAGTTCTTTCATTCCTTTTCCAAAATCAATATATAGCCCAACTTTGCTATTATTTGTAGTAATCCAATAAACTAAATCTATACCTTTCCACAATCTTTTAGGTAAATCACTATAAATAGTTCCATTTTTTGCAGAAAAAAAGTCAAACTTAGCGTTACTTTTTTTTAGTAAAGACTTCCAAAATTGTTTATATAACTTTGTGCGATCAAATATTTTGGGACCAACATTTACTAAATCTATAAGTTTGTTAAAATTAACTAATTCTTTTATTTTGTTAATAATCAATTTTTCTCTTTTTTTAGTGAATCTTTCAAAGTTTTCTTTTATTTTCTTTGATGATAAATCATTACTTGTTTTTAGTAATATTTCGAACATCTCATCGTCAATAAAATGTGTTTTTAAAATATTTATAACTTTCTCAATCGCTTCATTTTCTTTCAAACCTTTAGAAATAAAATTATAAATTATCTCATTTACATAGTCAGCAGGACTTTTGTTTGATATTCTTTTATTTGTCTCACCAAAAATAAGAGTTCTGTTTAGGATAATATTATAGTCTACTTCCACATTTTTTGATTTTAAAAAGTCTTTGGGGAAAATATGGTGGTCTTCTAATAAATTGAAAGCCAAATTTTCTGGCTCAAAGAAATCTAGTGCATTATTCATAAATATCAAATTAAAAATTCCTTTATATTTTGAGCTTCCACTTCTCTTAACATTAAATAATGTAAAAGCATTGTTAGAAAGCTGATTTAAAAATTGTTCAACAACTTCAGGTAAATCTTTAGAATTGTTCATCCAATATGTTACTTCTCTAAAATCTTTCATCATATAAGTTTCAGTTGAACCTGAGTATCTTTCTGTAAAAACAGCACTCCAGTACCAGGCATTTATCTTTTCGAAATCTAAATGTTTATTCATCAAATAAAATGCTGTTAGTAAAGTTACTAAAGGATTATAAGGAAGCCATTTTTCAATATCACCAATACCAAATCTATTTATTTGATTTAATGTAGCTAAAACTTTATTTTCCACAAGATCAACAACTTTATTCCAGTTCTTTTTATTTAGTATATCTTCATTTATTTTTATCAAATCTTTTGATTTTATGTTTTGGTGATTAGCTAAAGCAAGAGATTGAATAAACGAATAAGGGACATTGGTATTATCAACTCTAGAAGCATATTTTTTAATATTTGACATGTTGTTAAAAACATTTTCCCATTCTTCTCTTAATTTGATGAACTTATAAAACCTTGCATTTAATAAATCGTAAGTTGATAACCTGATCCCGGTTTTGTTTAGTCTTTCAAATAAAATTATTATTTGATCAGGTTTTTCATTATAGGAAAAATCAAGATTTAATGTTATGATATGATAATCTAATAAATTATTTAAGTAATAATCTATCTTTTTTAATTGTTCTTGATCAAATAAGTTATTTATAATGCTATATCTTAATTTGTAGTAAGTGTTTATATCATTTAAAACGTTTAATGGAAAAATTTTATTTTCTAATAAATCCCTAATTTTCAAATTTTCATCATTATCAATATAGCTTTTATATTCTCTCCATTTAATTGATCAGCTAAAAACTGCATTTTCAACATCGTCTTTAGCAAGTTTTTCTAAATCAATAAAAAATTTGTATGGTGTTTCAGTATATCTTAAAGGTAAGTTTGGAGAATAAATTGCGTAAAATATAGCAGTCAATCTTTGTTGTCCATCTAATAATAACTTTTTAGGATTTTGTTTTACTTCTGGATTTACTTTTTGAACTCCTTGAATAAATATAGGTTTAAAAGGAATTACTCGGTGGTTTGTATCTAAAATTAAAAACGTTCCTATAAAAACATTTTCCAGAAGAGATTTTATTAATTCTTCTATATCTGACCTTTGCCACACAAAATTTCTTTGAAAATCAGGAAGAACGAGTTCTCCTTTATATGCAACTTTAATTAAATCTAAAATTTTTTCTTTACTTTGACTTAAATTCATTTTTTTGCCTCCAATTCAATTTATCTGGTTCTATATTCACGCATTAATAATTTTACCTAACTCTTAATTTTATTATAACATACCATTACATTTTTCTAACCAATTGTAATTTCACTACCCAAAATTTATCTATGTTTTATTTCAATCCATAAATTTTTTCCATATCAATAGGAGTAATAAAAAACAAATTTTCCTGTCTTAATTTTTCTAGTTCTGGTTCAAATCCACTTTTGGAAAAGAGCACATACATCTTTTTTCTTTTGCCAACTTCTAAATACTCACTTCTTAATAGCAATTTCTTGTATTCATTAATTCCTACTTTCTTATTTTTCCACTTACACTCACCAAAAATTACATTATCATTATCATATGCAACAATATCTATATCATATGATTCTCCTTTTTTATAAGGTACTTTTCCCCATTGCTTTCCAATAACTTTTGGAATAAAACCGAATATCTCTGGATTTTCTTGTATAAACCTTTTACAAATTTCTTCAAACTGAATTCCTATATAATTGTTTAGATTATTTAAAATTATTTCTAAAGCTTTTTCCGGGTTAAACTCCATAATTGAATAATTTCCAAAAATATTTTTAAAGAAAAAGTTATAGTAAAAATCTCTAATTCTGTACTTATAATTTCTACTGTTTTTCTTTAAAAATACTGGTTGTTCTTTGGAAATAAGCTCGTATACCTCAGAAAGTTCATTAAGATATTTTGGAAGTTTTGTTTTTTCAATTTTTGAGAAATCAGAAATTTCTGATAATGATTTTGGACTACCTGCTAAGGATTCTAAAATTGAAAAATACGACTTATGTTCTGAACCAAATTCTGTAATTAAAATGTTTTTTGCTTCTTCTCTTAGTGGTGCAAATTCGTCTATAAATATTTCATATATTAATTGCTTAATACTCCTTTTTGTTTCAAACAACCATAAATATTTTGGGATTCCACCAACCATTGCATATATCTGTAATGATTCATAAATATCATATCCGAAACTCTTTAACATAATTAATGAATCCTTCAAAGAAAATTCTTTGATTTTTATTATATTGTCTGCTCTACCAAATAATGGCATTTTTTCATCTGTAAATATTTTTTTAATTAGCCCAACATAGGAACCAGGAATAATTAATTTAGTTCTATTTTCATTTTCATCCCATGCGTGTTGTAGTGCAAATAATATATTCGGATTAATTTTGAAAAGATTTTGAAATTCATCAAATATAACATAATCATATTTTTCAAATAAATCTAAAAACAAATCATACCAATTGTTATACACTGCCTTTGAAAAAGCTAAACTCAGTTCTTTTAATAAAGTTTCTTCTTTTTTCACTTCAACAAAATAATAAAAAGCATCTGTATTTTCAAATACCTTCCTTATTAATGTGGTTTTCCCTATTCTTCTTCTTCCATGCAAAACAACAAAACGCTTCTTACTGTCTTGTTTTAATTTGTTAAAAAATTCTAATTCTTTCTTTCTATTAAAAAATTTCATCTTATCACCTCATATACTATCCTGTATTATACCAGTTAGTATTATACCTGTCGGTATAATATTATCATAAAAAAGATGAAAACCAAATTTGTTGATTTGCATATATATTATTTCTTTTCAAATTTTTCTTTCAATACAAAAAATTTACTAATGCTTATTCAAACTTTACATGATAAAGAATTTATACACATGAAAATATTTTAAATATTTGATACAATAGTAATTTGAAAAGGTAAGATAATTTATAGTATAAAGAGGTGATTAAATGTATGAACATTTAAAAAGATACGGTGTATCAAAAAACATAATAGAAGCTATGAATAAAATTGATAGGAAATATTTTGTACCAGAAAATGTTAAAGACTTAGCATATGATGATATTCCACTACCTATTGGGTTTGGACAAACCATTTCAGCACCACACATGGTAGGTATAATGTGTAAGGAACTTGATTTAAAAGAAAAAGATAAAGTACTTGAAATTGGAACAGGTAGTGGATATAACGCAGCTGTTATGAGTTTACTAGTAGGAAAAAGTGGACACATTTACACTATAGAACGCATAAAACAGTTGTACAAAATAGCAACAAAGAGATTTAAACAATTTGGATTAACAAACATAACCTGTATACTAGGAGATGGTAAAGAAGGATTTGAAGAATACGCGCCTTTTGATAAGATAGTTGTAACATGTTATTCTAAATTTGTTCCTAACAAGTTATTAGAACAACTTTCTGACAACGGAATTTTATTAATTCCTGTTGGTGATGAATTTGTACAAGTTTTGAAAAAAATAAAAAAGATTAACGGCCAAATTTCGGAGGAAGATTTACTTCATGTTAAATTTGTACCTTTAGTTTAAAAAGTTACGTTTATATTTCTTTATCCATTAAAAATTTATTTTTTAAGTTCATCTAGAAACTAACAATTTTATATATTTTTAGCTATCACCATTTTTTCCTTTTTGGTAGCTATTAATTTTCCTCGTTTTATCATTTTAAGCACACTGTCAGGCTTTATTCCCAGCACTTTAGATGCTTCATTAACATCTATTGTTTGTTCAGTTAAACAAATATAATTATCTATTGCTCTAATAAGTTGTTCAAATATTAGGCTAGATAGCTTTTTAGTTTGTTCCTTAATAAACATCTTATCCAAATGTTCCGGTGTAAAACCTTTAGGAGAATGTTTGAATATACTTCTTATTCCTTCTTCAGTTTTTTCAAACGCAGTAATATATTCGTCTCTCTCAGTTTGGTCAATGCCTTTTATTGTTAAATTTATATCCCATTTTTAAGAAGATAAAAATAAAAAAACTTTTCCAATTCTACCGTTATCGTCTTTAAAAGGATGATCTGTCCAAAATAAATTCCCATATTTTTTGATGTATCTAAGTCAAATAAAAGTTTTTCATTTTTTCTATTTAACTTTATTAAGTACTATAAAACGAATAATTAACATACAAATTCAATACACTTTGTTTTTGACAAAGGGTTTTTCAGCAATTACCATTACTTCAATATCATCAAAATCTACTTTTCTTTTACTCCATCTTCCAGCAATACCTCCCCAGATACCAAGAACATTAAATAAAGTTCAGTGGGAACGTAAATGCGTTCTTTTATAGGAAACTTTTTCCATTAGGAGTTTCAATTTCTTCAAAAAAAGTCATTGCATGTGGAACAAAGGAACCTTTCATTATATCTTCACTCGTGGTTTCCTTAATTCTTTCTAGTACACTTAAAACGGTTAGAAGGAACTTACCACCTGATTTTAATGAATCATAGACATTTTGAAGTATTGCAATATCATATTCTATTGGATCGTTATTAGGCAAATTGCAACATCAAATTCTTCATTCGGGGCGTTTAGAAAATTTTGTTTTATAGTTTTGTTTGTGTGGTATGATATAAAAATACTGTTGAACAAACATATATAAAAATACATTTTTTCCTTAATTTATTCGACAAAAAATTAACTCTCTTACATGTTAAATATTTCTATTCTAAAATTATAAAAAATAAAAAAAAGGCAGGCTTTTCGGAAAAGGTCAAAAATCCAACATGCCTGCCAGGAAAGATTAATATATTATTGAGATGAAAGAAAAAGAAGCAATTATTTTAAAAAGAAAAGTTGAATGTATAAGTTATTTCTTGTTTTTGGGTTGCCACCCAAAAAGATATAGAATCTCCATAAAAAATAACTTACTATTAAAAAATAAGTGAAGAATTACAAACACTATCATTGCATATCCACTAATATTATGTATCTTTAACCAAATAGGGTTTGATAACTTTACACCTTTTGCAATAGATTGTTGAAGCACCACACCAGTTATTGCAACTAAAATAAATGAAATTAACAATAACAAAGATATAACCCCTTTGAGTTTCATAATTGGTTTAGGGATAGAAATAGTGAACTTGTCTCCAAAAGCTTTTGATTTCTTAGTTTTCATTTCTTAACCCTCCTTTAAATTATTATTCTCATTATCGTATTTAGTATACCATTTTTTATTTTTATTTCAAAATTTCAGTAACTATTGTTACATAAAAAATATTCTTAATCCTTGCTAATACTAATAACTAAGCTTTCCATTTCAAATATTTTTAAATTTGCTTTTTAAAATATAATGATTTTTCATTTATTCTTTTTGTAAAATCTTTATGACCATCCCCAATACTGCTCCCATCTCTACTTATGAAGATCTCTATTAATGTGCTTTTACACACATTTGTTTCCTCGAAAAAAGCAATGTTAAAATTTTCCCATTCTGAAGGTTTTAAGTTTTGAGTGTAAATCCTCTTTAAACACATTTTACACTCTCCTTTATCTCATAACTTATTTTCAATATTCTTTTAATTAAGGACAAAATTTGTTATAAAACATCGTCCAAACCCAACTCATACTCTTTTATACTATTTCACACATTTTGGACGACTTTCCATCCACATATCATATTGCACTCATAATATTAACGTGAAAATTTTCTCTTTAATTGTTTAACTAAAAATTTCTCAACACTTTCTCTAGATAACTTATCAACTAAATTGTTAAACTCATCATTTTTATGTGCCTTTACCTTTTTAAAAGATACATCTAACTTGTTATATAACCTTTTTAATTCATATATATATGAATTAATCTTTCTATTTTTAGTTTTTCTATACGCTGTTGCAAACATTGGTATTTCGTTATAATCATGTACAATTGTCACGTTAGTAATGTTATTTCTTTCACAATACCTTAGTGCATTTATCACAGCTACTAATTCTGCTACAACTGAATTGGCATTTTTTAAAATTATTGCACCACTCTTGGTAAAAATCTCCTTATCCTCATCAACAATACAAAAAGCATACCCTGCAATACTCAGTTCTTGATAATATGACCCATCAACATATATATACATAATCTCACCTTCACTTAATTTGTTCTATAAAACCAAAACCTTGGGAGTTTTTACTCCCAAGACCTGTTTCATAAGCTATCTTTACAAGTTCAGGATCACCAATTAAATCAAATGCTGTCATCCAGCCTTTAATTTTAAATCCTTTGTAAAATACCAAAACAAATTTAGGGGACTTCCCAACATGCTTTACTTCAATGCGTCCTTGTGGTTCTCTATTATGTAATGCTCTATATTTCTTTATAATGTTTTTCTCCACTATCTCTTTAAATTTAAAATCATCTGGATGGTAAAAAAGAGTTTTTTTCTTTCCTGTTTCATCAATGTAAGTTGAGTAAACAGTAACTGGTGATCTGGTTACTACTTTTAAGGTATCAGTAGGCATAAAGTTTATTGTTTCAATCTTTTCTACTTTCAAAATATTTTTACCCATTCTAATATTTTCAAATGTTAAAAGTTTTTCCATAATATAATAACAAAAATTGTCATCATATGATGAAATATACAAATATACATTATCAAAGAAATTAATTTCCTTAATCTCCGTATCAATTTCAAATCTTCCAATTAATCTTGAAAAAGTATACAATTTAAAAACCCTTTTTTCAAATTTATAACCTCTATCATGAATAAATTTTCTAAATTCTTCATTATTAATCATATTTAAAATAGTTGCATGTAAAATATGATTATAATGAATAGGCAAATTTAACCTATCAAAGTTAAATTTTACTCTCAATCTCAAAAGAATACCCCCAATATTTTTTGTCATCTAAGATAAAACCTTCATAACCATTTTTGCAAAAGATACCTAAAACATTTATCAAATAAATTAACTCCTGTGAACCAAAAAGTTTAATTTTTTGATTTTCTTGAAAAATAACTATTAATGAATTTTTTTTAGGCATTTGATTATAAACATTCGTATATTTCTCAATGGCATTCTTTCTAATCTTCTCACTCAAAAGATTCAAATCAATTTCAGAACCTAAAACACTACCTAATAAAATTCCTTCTTGAAAAAATTCAATAGGCTTTACCTCAACTTTTTTTGGGATAATCCCAAAAAAGGTACTTTTCGAAAGTTTATAAACAACTTCAGGTAAATTTTTTTCATTAAACGTCTTCAAAACTAAAAGACCATTATTTTTTAAATAATAACCATCTTTAGCTTTGAAAAATTTCTTTGATAAAAAACCAGAAAAGTTGTAATTTTTCAAACCAAATTGTTCAAAATTTTTCATTAGTTCTAATTTATAATCTTTCACCAAAAACAAAGGATAATCAAACGCAAAATGTATATAAATTTTCACTCCTCTTTTAACGTCACCAAAATCCATCCTAATGGTTCCATCACTCCATTTCGTCTTACTACTCTTCTAGTTACTGGGAAAAATTCAGGTTTAACTTTTTTGTATAATAACCTTTTTATTTTCATTAACTTTATTTGATTTGAATCAAGTTTTCCAACAACTGTTTTAGAATAATAACCCGTTGAAAAACCTATTTGTACAATGAATTGATTATCTTTCAAATTGTTCATTCTTTTTAATAAAGTTGAATAAAAAGTCTCTAATTCTTTTAAATTACCTTTCAACAAATCAATTTCATCATTTATGTACCTTTTCACACCATTATTCACCTTTTTGACAAAATCTTCGACAATTTGCAAGTTTTTGAAATTATCTTTAAATTCACTATTTTTTATTGCTTCTAAAAATCCAAAATCTATATTTCCTCTTATCTTTGTGTGGAGATTTAATGCTTCTGTATAAATATATGGAAGCACTCGCCTTTTTTTCTTTAAATTTAAAACTTCAATGGGAACAATTTTTAAATCATGATTTGAAACCACATAACCATCAGAAATCCTTAAAAACCTAAAAGGAGATTCATATGAATCACCAAATAATTTTTTTTCAACAAAATCATCGAAATGTTTTTTATTTATATTTCTACCTTTACTTTTATTGAGAAAATTAAGGCTTTTTTTGTAATGTTCTTCAAAATTATTACCTCTAATCAATGCTGTTCTTATGGCACCTTTTAAGGATGAACCTGGTAAAAAGGGTTTCCCAATTGTTTTAATAAATTCCTTAATGTTATACCTTTTGTCTAAAGGATAGTTTAAAACCATCTTAGTATACTTCTTATAATCAAGTTTCAAAAATTTAAAAGCTTTTTTTAATGAATCTTCATCTGATAGAATTTGTGGAGAATTAACAACTAATTCAACAAAATTTTCATTTTCAAAAAGTTTGTTGAAATCTAAAATATACGATTTTCCACCCTCACGTATAATTTCAAAGCTTTTAATTTCATTTCCATTATTTATTGCTAAGGGGGTTAAAACTTCAACTTCATATATCATATTGTGCCTCCTTTTTTATAGGAATTGTATAGGCACGTGCAAATTTAAATACTTTATGGTATTCAAAACCTATTGGTGTAATGTCTAAAACATCCCCTGTAACTTTATTTTTAAAAACGCTACCTTCAGCAAAAAGTCTAACAAGTGGTTGTTTGTACGACATTGAATATTGTGAATACACATATCCAGATCGTTCATATAATTTATAACTTAACGTACTATCAATCTCATTTTGATTTTTTGGATAATATACAGATAAAAGTAAACAATTGTCTCCTTGAAATCGTCCAAAATCTACTTTCTCAACATCAAAATCAAAGTTTCCATTGCCATGTGTTCTATCACCACCAAGTCCTTCATCACTTAAAAGCCTCAAGGCAGCAAATATTTCTCTTTCAATCTCTTCAGATAAGGAAAGGAAAAACCACAATCCACTATTTTCTATAAATCTTAAAGCTGAAACGTAGAAAATATTTGTTTCATTTGTAATTCTATCAACTGTTATCCTTGGCCTTTCTTCGATAAAGTATAATCTTTCTATCTCTTTATTATCTGTTGCTAAACCGTTTATAATAATTGGTGTTTTTACCTTTCCAGTTATGTATTCTTCACTTACAAATTTTATTTTCTTTACTTTTTTAAAATCGAATTTTTTATCCAGATCAAACTTGTATCCTAACGGTCTTGGATAAAAATAAATATCATTATAGTAATAAAAAGCAGATGAAATTAAAATGGAATCTTCATTTTCTAGAATAAACTTTAGTAATTCTTTTGTTTTTTCTTTCCCGTATAATAAATTGTATGAATTGATAATTGCAGAAAAAATAGTATCAGAATGGATGATATCAGAAACAACTGTTTCAACTTTATCAACTTGTCCAACATGCAATGGTGATTTGAATTTTAACCTTATTCTATAGTTTTTCATACTATCAATCCCCATTCAGTTTAAAATCTTTAATTTTTTCCTCCCAGTTATTAAGATCATCTAATTCTTTTTTAGGTAATTCTTTATTTGAACCATCGTAATATCCTTTGCCTTTATAAACTATCTTTATATTTTCAAATCTTACCTTTCCATATCCCCTGGAACCAGACCCTCCTAAATAATCATCTTCAAGCAAGCTTAATGCAGTTAAAAGTTCTCTCAAGTATTTTTCGTTATCATCATCATATACATTAATTACAAACTCAGATTTAAAAATAGCACCAGCAGGAACTCTTTCGTTAAACCTCGGATTTGCTGCTGAAGTAATCCTATCAAGAGTATTTTCAGGTTTGACTTCAGTAAATTCGTTGTCTAAATTTTTTTTCATTTCTTCTGTTATACTATTTTCATCCAATAGCGCATCTCTGACAAATAACCTTGTAGGCATTATATTTTTAAATTCTACTTCTACATCTGGATTGCTTGCATACCTATGTTTTCCGTGATTTCTGCCAAATAAATTACAAACTGGACAATCTTTTTCATCACATTGGTGAATTCTTATTTGATTTTCTCCACCTTTTGCAACAACTAAAACATCATTTTTGATTTTTCCATGAAAATATTCCATTAGTGTTCTTAGTTTCCCTTTTAAAGATGAACCAGGTATATAAGGTTTTCCTAAACTATCCTTAATAACTGGATTATCAATACCCCCAATTTCCATTGAATTTTCTTTGCCAATTTGAAGCCCAGTAACAACATGTATATCAGCTTTAACAATTATTTTTCCTTTAAATTCTAAATTAACCATGTTCTTACCCCCTTTTTTATTCTTTATTATTATTGTTGTTTTTGTAATATGTATGGTAAGCTACTAATGCTTCAAAAAAGTCTCTAAATCTTTTAAAGTATCTTTCATCATTATTCGAAGCAACTAGAGCTAAATTTTTTATTGATTCGGAAAATTTTTCTACAACTTCTTTATTTTTTTTATTTTTTATTTTATTAACACTATACAAAAACACTGCTATAAACCTTTTAAGATGATATTTATAATCTTTGTTATTTGGGATTTTTTTAACTTCGTCGTAATACTTTCTAAGTTGTGTGGAAGACAATACTTTTATTTCTTTTGAAATTTCTTTTGAGTATTCGAATAAATTTTCCCCATCTGGATCACTATCTGGATTGAGAATTTTTTCAGCTAATTCTTGATTAATAAATTCTTTTTGAGAATTTCTTTGTCTCGAAAAATTGTCATTCCTCATACTATCCCTCCTTTAATTCATATTCCACCCAATATGTTAATGAATAAATTTTATTGTATAGTTTGTTATCATCTTTTAGAATTTCGCTTAAAAATTTTAATATTTTATCTTTTGATTTACTATATCTATCCGATAACTGAGCAAAGTAATAATATAATTTCCAAACTTTATTTGTCCCCTCGTTTTCATCATATTCTTGGTAATATCTTCTTAAAACATGAAGAATCCTTTTGGTTATTTTTTCATTAATTAAATCTGTCAACTTATTTTTAAAATATTTATATTCTTCAAATTCTTCCCAACCGATAAAATCTCCCAAAAAACCTAAAGCACTTTTTTCAATGCCCTTTCTTTCATACTCTTTTGCCTTTTCTAAATATTCTCCGGCAAGTTTTGCCACCCTGTATACAGGGTATTTCTTTGCAGGAGAAATACCAATTCCCATTGATATTGAAATACATTCATTATCCCCACTATATCTTTTAAATTCTTTTTGAATATTTTCAGCAAGATTTGGAAGATCACTCCAAGGACCAATAATAAAGAAATCGTCTCCACCCGAATAAATTACAGTACAATTAGAAAATTCATTTGAAACTATATCTTCCAAAAATTTTCCAAAAAATATTTCTATCTCCTGTGATAATGTTGCAGTCTTTGATATAGAAGCCTCTTTTCCTAATCCCTCTTTAAAAATTCTTCCCAAATTATCAACGTCTCCTCTTAACACCCCCCACTTTTCCATTCCATTTGAATTTTTAGCAATGGTTTCTAAATCAGATATTTCATTATTTTCTTTTTTTGAGATGTAATTTGCAGATTTTGTGTAAAACATATATCTTGATAAATCAACATTTCCACTTTTATCTATCAAAAAGCTAAAGGGTCCTTCCTCAAACTCGACTTCATAACCAAACATTTTAAAAACATCTTCGTAAGTATTAATTTTTTCTGGGATTTTTTCTGTTTTATTTAATTTAAATGCTTTTCTTTTTGATAATCTATCACCTATTACTGTAAAAGATTCACAGAAAGTACATTCATCATCTTTCATTTTTCTTCTACAATATGGACATGAATCTTCAGATAAATTTTTAGATTCAAAAATTTTGTGAAAATCATAAGAAATTAAACTGTATAACTTTGTATATTTTTTTCTTTCAACCAACTGCGAAACTCGCTTGTATATTTCACTATTTAACTCTTTAGGTGCGATTTTTTCACCAGCAATATTTATATTTAATCCTATACCATGAGCTTTATACATAACTTCATCTATATATTTTTGATACTTTTCCAATTTATCGATTGTTTTTGCTGGTACAATTAGATAGAAATGTCCTCCGCCGTTGAATAAAATATTGCTTATAGATAATCCTTCATTTTCAATGATATATTTTGCAACAATCTCCAGAAGATAAGTAATATAGAAAGATCTTCCTCTTAATTTTTTTACAGCCCTTTCTTGGGAAATGTTATATAGAAAGTCTTGAATACCTGAAATATCACCTTTGACTATTCCTAATATTTTTTCATCGTAATTTTTTGAATCAATATTTTCTAAAATTTTGATATTTCCTAATTTAATTTCCTCTTCAAATTGTTTAAAAATGGCTACTGCAATTCCTGCAGTAGTGCTAAGGTGAGAAAACAGAGATATGTCTGGTTCATTGTAAAAAAATGCTGAAGGAATGTTTGATGTATATTCTTTAAGAATGTAATATATTTTTTCAAATATTGGGAACGAAATTTTTGGATTTTTGTTTCTTGGAATACTATTAATAACCTTCTCAAATTCTCTCCAAAGATTTTTATACGTTTCTTCTACATTTTCATCCTCTTTTTCAAGTAAATCAAATTTTTCAGATAATTTAGAAACTTTTTTATATTTTCCTTTTTTCTGATCATTTGAAAATGAAACCATTGAAAGCATAGATTTCATGTTTTTTACTTTATCTTCTGGATGTTCTCCTTCTCTTTCAGTTGCAGAGATATGATCTGCAACACTTATTAATTTAGATAATACACTATTTGGTTTATGATGATTCAATATAGCTCCTTCAATTTCGTCTTTAAAAGGAAGGTTAGAATTTTTGTAAAAATATGCCCCCCACTCTTGATGTCGTGGACCATATTTGTTATCACCTTCAATAAAATATTTATATTCTTCGTATATATTCTTCTTTAAATCACCAAAGTTTGCTCTTATATAAAACTTACCAATATCATGAAAAATACCAGCCAGAAATACTTTCTCAACTGAAAGATTTATCACCTATCTCGCCCCCTAACTTTTTAAAAGTATTCCTAAAAATTTTTTTATTTTGTCTTCTATTGCACTAATATATAAATGGTCATTCTCCTTTTTTAATTTAAAACTACCTGAAGACAATCCAGAATGAGCTAAAAAGTTTCTTCTTGGATCATGATTTACTGTCTTATCGTATTTGTTTGACGCATTATTAAATTTTTGAGTATCTGTTCCTTTATTTGGGCCTTTCGTAAAAACCACTTCCTGTCCTTCACCAATATTTTCCAAGAAACTGTTTTTAATTTCGTATAATTCCTTTTTTATCGATAAAGAAATAAATGCATTAACATTCAAATCACTACTAGGCTCTTTTACTTTCCATACTTTTTCTGATGTTTCTTCTAATATCTCAAAGGGAATTTTATCAGTATTATAATCATCTATTACGTTATTAAAATATTCTTTAAACAATTCTGCAAAAACAACGTATTTAAAAAATTCTCCAAATTTTAATTTTCTAAATACATGATTGTTCTCAATTTCAATTGCTTCTAAAAAAAACTTGACGCTTTTTTCAATAATTTCGTTCGATTTTAACTTTTTGTTAAAATACAAAAGAACCAACGGCAATCCATATACAAGTGAATTTAGAAAATACAATACCATATTAAAGAATTCCATAATTTTTTTATTTCCACTTTTGTTCAGAATAATTTGTTCAAGATTTTTCATAAATTTCAGACCATAATATCTTTTTTCCTCATTTGATAAATAAGGAAATACTTCAAGTATTTTATGTCTTTTAATTTTTTGAATTTCTATTCCTGGAAATATTTTCTTTTGGTCAATAATATAAACATTTAATACTTCCTTTAAATCAGTAATTGGCTCAGAATTAACTATTGTTAAGCTTGTATCCTTTAAATATGCAAGTAACTTTAATAAATCATTTAAAACACTAGAGATTACACTTTGGTGATAATTTAACCCAGTAGAAATATCAAAAATAAACTCTACTTTTTCACCATTCAAAAATTCTTTTTCTAACAAAAGTTTATATAATTTATACAAAGAAAAATTGTATAAATCTTTTATTTCTCCGTCAAAAACTAAATTCCCGTCACCTAATTTATAAGTACCAATCCCCGGCACTATGACAATCTCAAAATTATTAATTTTTAGTTTTTTTCTTATTTTTTTGTCATATTCTTCAGCTAGGAGCTTAGTAAGTTCATCATATGATGATGGGATCTTATTAATATCACATGTTGTATACAGAGTATCTGGCAAAAAAATAACTGTTTTATCTACATTGTAATATTCCGAAAGTAGCTGTAACGACGAGTCGCAAATAAGTTCTGAATGTTGATCTTCAAGATTCAATCTGTATTTCTTTTCTCTAAAGGTTTTTAAATTTCCAACAATAGCAAATAAAACTTTCAACCTAATCCCCCCTAATCCTTTCAATTTTAAAAACTTCAATATAAGAATCATCAGCTTTGTTGTAGTGAAATATACCACCTTTGGCAAAATCTCCAAAAGCCATCCCAAATCCCAAAGCAATAGCAACAGGACAACTCAAAAAGAAAAAAACATTTTCACAGTAATTATCATACAAAACATTTTGAGTAATGGACATTAATTCTGAGACTATTTTCCCCCATGTATCTATACTCAAATTTCCTTTATTTTCAATTGGCTCAATTAAAATAATCTTTGAATCTAAAGAATTGTTCTCCAAAAACTTTATCACTGAACTAAATGGATTGTGAGATGCTAAATAAATAACATAAGCACAATCTTTCCCCTCATCAAAAGTTGTATATTTTAAATATTCATAACTATCCTTTATGTTTTTAATTTTTCTTAGATTATCTGTTAAATCAATAACAGGATAGTACTCATCTTGCTTGTGGTATATTACTAAAGGATTTTGAAGACCAATAGCTATACCCAAAGCCATAGCCATTGCCGATGGACCAACTATCGCAACATGTGGAATTCCTCCATTTGAAATAATCTTTAACAAAAATGCTTTTGCTTCTTTTAAAGCTTTTTTCCATTTTTCCAAGGAAGAAAGTTCATTAGTTACAAAGAATTTCTTGACATCATATACTTTTTCAAATAATTCTGCAAATCTAACTGGGTATTTTTTTGAGACACTTTTAAAAAGTTTCTCATATGAAAAATTTATATATTCTTCTTCTTCCTTTCTAAAAAACATCAATACAGGAATGTGGAAATTCTCTTCTTCAAAAAATTCTTTAAGCTCAAATACATTCGATACGTCAAAAGCACCTATTAATTTCAAGTTATTCTCCGAACAAACTCTTTCTTTAATAGAAAATCCATCTAAATTCTTTTTAATTACACCTTCCTCATCAATTTCTCCCGAAAACGCAAGATTAATAGGTATTTTAGAAGTTAAAGCTGCTAACGCTGTTGCTAACATGAATGAATTACCTACAAATTTTGAATCAAAAATTACTGCTAATCTATGTCCTACAACATTTTCGATTACTCTCAATTTATTTAATTTGACATTTGAAAAGGAATTTTCAGACTTAATAACCATAACTCGCGCAATTTTTCCATATTCTTCTTTAACTATTGGAAATTTTGCTTCCACATAACCATTTTTTAATAAATCAAATACGAGTTCGATATTACCATCAAAGAATTTTGATAGCAATTCTTCACTAATATTCTTTACCTTTTTCAAATACATTTTTTTAACAATTTCATAAAAAATTCTTTCTTTGGCTTTAAAATCCTTATTCTTCAAGTATGATTTTATTGCCTCATCTAAATGAATTTGATCAGAATTTAAAAGTTCAATAAAGGAGTCTGGATCATTTTTCAACAAATTACCAAACATTAAATCACCTCTATTATCAAATCTTTTTCAATGTTTTGAATAACTAAACCTTCCGTGTTTTCAATAACTAATGTTTCAGAAATAACACCAGTGTAAATTATTTCACCTTTGAATTTAACAATTCCATGTTTTCCTATTAACTCATCTTTTGGATAAATAAATAATGACTTCTCTTTTATTATCCCAACAAAATTATTACCTCTAACACCTTTTGTTTCAGCTGCTAACAGCTCTACTTCTGTTTCTCTTAAATGTTTTGGAACATCAATAGTTATAATCTTCTCATTTTCTGAGATTTCATCTTCAACATTTTTAAAGAACAAATCATAGAGTGGGACTAACTTTTCTGTTTCGAGTTCGAAAAATTCTTTTCTTGGACCAACATAAACTTCATCATTTAATATTTCAAAGTTTTCTTCTATCGCTTTAATATCTTCAAATTTTCCGATTACTTCGCAATAATTCCATGCAAAATCATCGGAGATATAGAATACAATATGAGTTAATGCTACTTCATTAGCAAAATGATTTATTTTTATTCTAATAGCCTCTGCACTAGCTAAGAAAAGCTCAGAGGTTAAATACAAGCATTTATTTAAATCTTCACTCTTATCTATTACAATTCCATATATAGGAAAGCTTGGAGTATATATTACAAATATATCCCCAAGGTTTAGTTTTGAACCATTTATTTTTTTCAACGATTCAATATTAAATTTTTCTCCAAGAAATTTTTTATACATATTCAGTTCGTTCTCCAAGAATCTCATAGTTAACCCCCTAAATTTCTAATTTTTCTTTCTACTGATATTACGAATTTTTTCGCAGATTTCTGACATATAAATTCTTATTGCCAATGTTAATTCTTTGTCATTTAATCCATTTTCAACGACTAGCTCTCTCAAACTCTCTTTAGTTCTTTGAACTATCTTGTATTTTGCATCTCTAGATTTTTCTTCAAATAATATTTCCTCAGAATACATTACTTTGTATAAATAATAACAAAGATTTTCAGCTTTTAATTTCTTTAATTCTTCAACAAATGTTTCAGCAACAATTTCCCATTCTGGTTTAAAATGGTGTTCTTCGGCTCGGATATATTCAATCTTTTCAACATTAGATCCATTCTCATCATTTAAAGAATCATTAACACGGGTTTTTCTCAAAATATCAATTATATAGTTTTTTACAATCATATATAAATACCCTTCTAAATTATCCCCTGTTTTATTAATCAAAATATTCTTTTTCTTTTTTAATCTAATAAAAACTTCATTGGTCAGTTCATTAATAGCAGACGAACTGTTTCCAAAAATTCCTATAAGTATATCTCTATATCCTGGATTTGTATTCATAACACTTGACACAATTCCCTTTACATTTTCAAACAACTCTCTGTTTACAACATTTTTTTCAAGGTATTCCTTTAATAATTCTCTTAACGTCTTTTTCACAATAAACATCACCTCTTTAAAAATTCATCTATACTTATTTTGCATAAA
The DNA here is from genome assembly GCF_000016905.1 of Thermosipho melanesiensis BI429. Lineage (GTDB taxonomy): Bacteria > Thermotogota > Thermotogae > Thermotogales > Fervidobacteriaceae > Thermosipho > Thermosipho melanesiensis. The sequence goes on along the minus strand of NC_009616.1, from coordinate 1,653,364 downwards.
CCACATAAATGGAAATACCTCTCCAATATTTGTTTTGGAATATAAAACAAAAATTCTCCCTTATATTCAAATAAAAAAGAATCTTTATTTAAAAAATTACAAACTTCATTTTCTTCAATTATGCAATACTTATCTACTAAAATATGTTTTTTAGTATAATTTTTTGCTGACAAAAATATAATTATATAACCATTTTTGCCATATTCTTCAACTATTAATGGTCTTCTTTCTCTTATTCTCTTTCTTGCTTTCCATAATGAGTCCATATTATTAAACTCGGGCGAAAATTCTTTTAAATTATATGCAAATCCAATTTTGGAATTTATAATTATCTTTTAATTCTATCTGTTCATCAAATAAGATTTTCATTAATTTATTTAATTACATATTTCACCCAATCTACTTTGCAAAAAAATTATAACATATTTTATATAATTTTAAAATGCTTTACTGAAACCTTCCATATATTTGTTTAATCATTAATTTAAAAAAATAGTTATTAAAGTTATAATGCATCTCGAAAAATTAGGCAGAAATTCCGAAATTTTTATATACTTAGATATTCTTATATACCTCTCGCAACTCTTATAAATTTCAACACACTAACCCCAATATGGATGTTTCTAGTTTAGCTTTTGTATGGTTTAAGAATAGTTTATTTATTTTCTTTTGGTTTTTAATAATACGTACTTCAACTTATTTTCAAACATCTCCTAAAATATGTTGAAACCTTTTTCTGACCAAATTATCTATTATTTCTCTCCAGAATGAATGATTGTTTTTTAATATCTCAATAACAATTGCTTGTTTTCAGATAATTTGTTAAACTCTTGTATCATTCTTTGATATTGTCCTTCTTGAAAAAAATTGCCAGAAGTTCTGAATGTAATCTTTGCACTTTCAAAATACTTATCTTTCACTTGAATACTACCTTAATACCGTTTTCGACAAATTTCAGCTATAAATCCTTTGAGTAAATCGCCATCTTTTCTTCAGAAGAAAACTCTTTCATCTTATATCATGAAAATTGAATCATATGAAAAATCAAAATTTTTAAAAGAATTTAGTTGGTAAAAAAGTTATAGATAAAATATCAATCGATTTATGGTAAAAAATAAAAATAAATTCGAATTAATTTTTAAAAATATCTTCAATTGTTCAAAAATAAAAATAATTAATTTTTCAAGAATTAAATAATATGCAAAAATAATAAAAAATTATATTTAAATTTACTATTTCGCAAATTAAACAATTTACAACATCGCAAATCGTTACGAAATTCACGGTAATTTTCATGTAACAACATGCCGGGAAAGAGCTTTAATAAATGGGTTGCAAAATGTCTTTTGTAACGTTTGTGTTAAGCAAGAAAAATAGTCCAAAAATTGAGTAGGTTTTCCGAAATGAAAATGCAAAAGAAACTTCATGAATAAGTGAATTTACGAATTAGCAACTTCCTAGAAATGCATTCGCAAAAAATAAGGTGTTATAATATTTATGAGAAAGGTGACGGGTTTAGAATCTACCTATGAGGAATGGAAACTTCCAGGGAGCCTCCCATATATCGGGGTCCCTGTTTGTTTCGTTTAGAATCTACCTATGAGGAATGGAAACATCATAACAAGGCCATCATAACCAGCTGCACCAATTTTCGTTTAGAATCTACCTATGAGGAATGGAAACAAAAAAGAAGAGGAGCAAAACTAACGCTCCTCTTCTTCGTTTAGAATCTACCTATGAGGAATGGAAACAAAAGAAGAGGACTAAAAGTCCTCTTCGAAAATAATCTCTAGTTTAGAATCTACCTATGAGGAATGGAAACTGGTAATAGCCACTTCCTTTTGTGCCTGGTTAATTAATTTGGTTTAGAATCTACCTATGAGGAATGGAAACTCTCTTGTTTTGTTAATTCTTCTTCGCATTCTTTGATGCGGTTTAGAATCTACCTATGAGGAATGGAAACATTCTTTCATCTCCTTTAATAATTCATCTAAAAAACATAAGTGTTTAGAATCTACCTATGAGGAATGGAAACCTATTTTCCTTTAAAAATCCTTTTTCTGATAAATATTTAGTTTAGAATCTACCTATGAGGAATGGAAACCTGTGTGTGGACACCCTTGCTACCATCCCTGACGTGGGTTTAGAATCTACCTATGAGGAATGGAAACCCGCAACCCCCCACCCACGATTTTTGTTTCTATTATTTTGTTTAGAATCTACCTATGAGGAATGGAAACACGCTATTCTCTCAGCGTATTTTTCTATTTTCTATATAAAACCGTTTTGAATATGCTAATGAGAGATGGAAACTATCCATGGGAGCCTTCTTATAATTTTTTCTCTCAATCTCTTGTTTAGTATCTCCCCATAAGAAATGGAATTTGCTTTGTGGTACATTCATATACGAAGTTTTTTAGTTTAGGTCTTCCTAATTATTAATTATTACTCAGTATATATTAATAAACATGTATTAAAAGGATATTTAAACGGGAGATTTTGTGACAAAAAAGTTTATTAGTATTTTTGGAATAAATAATTACTAAAGAAAATAAATATAAAAAACGATATTTTTGCAAACAATAGGGAAAAGACGATAAAGTTTTAATATTCTTAACTGAGGATACAAAAAAATTAAATTGAGACAACTAATCTATAACAAACTTAGAAATTTAAATTAGAAAACTTAATGAACGGTGGAATGTTAAATAAACAGAAGAAAGAAAAAATGTTCGCGTATTCCTATTATGCTTCGTACAATAAGAAAGAATTTGTATTATGAGTAAAAGTACTGGAGCAAATAAACATGATAGTAAAATCTTTGAAAAAACATTGGAAAAAAACAATAGAAAACCAAGAGCTGTAGCAATAGATGCTGGGTATAAAAAAGTATTCATATTAAAGTCATTGTTTGAAAAAGGGATATAATAATATCTTACACAAGGCCAATGGGTAAGAAAGGAACCATAAGAAAAAAATCTAAATACAACCAATAAAAATGAATACAGAGAATATAAAACAAATCCAATAATATGTGAAAAGTATCCAATATTAAATAAATGCATGCAATCATGAGATAAAACAAATTTATACATACCATGAGATAGAAAAAATAAATGGTAAAGGAGAAACGTTTACTTTTTCAATGACATTTGAATATTTAATGAAAATATGTATAAAAATACTTCAAAAAATTGAATGTTAAAAAAACCCCATCTTTGATCATACCAAGATGGGGTTTGTTTACAGTCTGAGATGGCTTTGGTACAATACCAAAGCCATGTTTTTATAAAAACAAGTAATTAACTATTTTGATTTATAATTTTAAATCTTCCATAGCCCATAGATGTTTTAGCACCGACTCCATATTCTTCTAAAAAAATCTTTATGTGATTTTTAATTTTATCAGCAATATTACCTTCATCTTTATCAATTAGTATATCCAATCTAAATCTTCCCTTACTTACATGCAAGAAACTCAGTGGCACAGGATTATAAACATCATTTGGTGGTTTGTTATCAATGTAATATTTTTGAAAATGTGGTGTTTGAAAATCAATTCCTAAACAAATTTCACCTAAAGGTATTGCATCAAGAAAAATTACTTTTCCCATTTTGTCTTCTGTTCCGAATATCTCTTCTAAGTAATCCTTCAAAACATCTAATAGACAACTCTTGAAACATCCTTTTATGCTTGTTCCAGGAATAACTGGTATTCCATAATTTCTCAACCAATAAAAGCCTATTTCATCGATGGAAGGTATTCCTGCACCTATTAAAAATGGAGTTTTAACTTCTAAGGTATAACTCAATATAATATATCTTTGTTTTAAAGAATTGATAAAATTTTCCCTTATTTTTCGTAAGGAGTTAATTATTTCTTGTAAAGAATCACTTCCCGATTTTGAAGATTCAAATAAGTTTTTAATAATAGAAATTAAAACGTCTTTATATCTTTCTCTTATTTCCTTCAAAGATTTTTTAAATGATTTAGATGTAATTTTGTTATTTAACACTACCAATTCCTTAAATACGAATTTATTGTAATATAAACTTGCGTTTTTAATAAATGAATTCTTATCTTTAAGTTTCTCTATATCATATTTATAATAATTCATAATAATCACCATCCTTGTTAATCTTCATCAGAAATAAAAATCTCTACATATCTTCGATACCAATTTACAAGCTCAAGAACTCTCTCCTGTATCTCAGAAAGATTTTCTGTTCTCTCAAGATATTCAAGTATATCATTATTACTAAATAATCCTTTTTCGTTCAAAAAATGTTTTATATCCTCAAAAACATAATGATAATGTTTTTTAGAAGTTTTATTTTCTCCTTTTGCTTTTAAAAAAACCAATGTGCCGTACAATCCATTTTGAATAATCATAGCCCCTAATCCTTTAATTAGTGACTTATAACTTTTCAATTCCAAGTCATTTCTCGAAGTTTTTTCTACAATAAGTTGTTTTGCAATTAGTTTTGTTTTATTTTCTCTTTCCATTATTTCACCTCACAATAATTTAATGTAAGTAAAACCTTTACCTACACTTGTTTTTCCACCGATATTTATATAATTTCCATCAATTTTTTTAGAGACAAAATTAAGTAATTCGCTATTGTCAGTAAAAGATTTAATAATAAAAAACATTACAGTATCCTGTGGTAAGTATTCTTCATACCACAATGCTCCCTTTGCAACTACTCTTGTACTTTTATCAATTCTAACCCTTGGAAGAATTTCAGTTGCATTTCTTACAAAAAAAGTAAAATCTTTCTCACTAAGAACTACTACATTTTTTGTTAACATATTTGATAAATAATCATCTGGAACTATCTCCTTTAAACTTTCAACTATTTCAATTAATTTATCAGACCTTTTTGGCTTTATAGAATATTCTTCTAAACTTACAACCTCTTCCTTTTCAAAAGTAGTGTATTTTTCATTATGATTTATATTTTTCAAAAAATCTTCTATTTTTTTAGATAAGTCATTATTCCCAACAATTTTAAATGCTGTTTTTAATCTACTTAAAACCATAGGACAAGTTATCCAAACTAATCCTTTATTTAAACTTCTAACTGGAAAAAATAAAATTTTTACTTCTGAAAATACTATGTCACCAGGTTTGGAATTCTCTTTATCTTTATTTGCCTCAGAACCAAAAATTTCTTCTTTGTTTTCAAAGTTTATTTCATGTCTTAAAGCTCCTTTTATTCCTGAAATTATAGGGAAACCTGTATGAATTTCCCTTTGAATTGGTTGATCAATAACACCTAAATCCATGCCTTTTCCCGCATGAATTTGAGTAACTGCGTATAAAAATCCCACTTTTCCATTCATTAAAGTCCCTCCTTATAATTTTATTTCTATGTATCTTCCAAAATTAAATTCCTGAAATTTATCTGTGAAATTTTCTTTATAACTATTCGGTAAATCACCATCAATAAAGTACACACTTCCCGCAGGAACTACTTTAAACATTTCTCCAGGTCTATTATTTTTTAGATCCCAAAATCCAATACTTTCCGGTTTATAATTTGCAATTGCAATTATATTTCCATCCTGCTTAGGTAAGAGCCCGTTTTCAAAATATGAAGGAGTTAATAGTAATATTCCCTTTTTATTATCATTTATCTTATCAAATACAGACGTTTCTACTTCACCAATTTCTAATCTTGCTAGTTTTCCTTTTAAACCAATTTTTATTAAATCAAGCTCATTTAATATATTTAATTCGTCATTTTCTACAAAAAAAGCAAAACCTGCATTTTCTTCAAATCTATAGTATGTTAAAGAATAAAGCATACCATCTATTGATTTCCTATTTTTTAATGCAACTCCAATTTTACTTTCATGTTTATATATTTCGCATATTTCATTATCTAAATCTAACCTTCCAATTTTCAATTTTTCTAATTCTTTTAAAGATATATATCTTCTTTTTGGTTCTTTTAAATCCCTCATATTTTCATACCTAATCCCTTGCAATTTTTTATTATTCACATAAAAACTAAAATTCCAATCAACAAAAGCCTTTAAAAACTTTCCAGTTTTTTCATTTTGCTTTACTATGGTTGGAATTTTAAAAAATATTTCTCCATATGCATTGGATAAAAACGGTCCAATAATACTTAATTTTTTATTTTCAATAATTTTTTCAATATCATCTACACTAAGTTTGTTCTTTCTAAGGTAAGCAGCAAATATTGCTCCGTAAAATGTTTTTGGGTTTGGAAATATAGATGCTTCAGTAGTAGAAAAAGTTTTCGATTTTCTAAAACCTATAACATCAATAGGTTTTATATATAAAACCTTAATCTTCATTTTCATTCTCCTTTCTTGCATACTCTAAATTCTCAAGCACCCTAAGATATTCTTCAAATTCTTCCTTATCTTTAATATCTAAAAATTTCTCATCACACAAATCATTAAAAAATATTTTTTCAGCAATAAAAGGAATAACTTTACCTTTAAATTCCTCAAGGGAAATTATATTATCAGGTACTCCAAAATTTTCAAATTCATGCATTATTCTGATTACTACCCTTTTCATTGATTTCTTGCTTTCATATTTTTTGATAAAATTCTGTGCTTCATTTATAACATCATAATCATTTACTTCCCAGAAAATTTTAGATTCTTTTATTTGACCACTTCTTCTAATTGTAGCAACTGCAAAGCTACTTTTCTCTCTACCATTTTTGACATTACTTTTTGCAAGTTTTTCCATATTTCTAGCCAAATTTAAAAGCATTTTTAAATTAAACTTACTATTTGCAATTGAGATTCCTACACTCATTGTTAGTTTTTTCCCCATCATGTTAAACAATGGTATTTTTTCATCATTAATATAGCACCATCCATCTTTAAAAATAAAATTGTCTATTTTAATATTACCAATTCCTGAATATACTTTTCTTATTTTATTTGCCGCTTCAAAAACTTTATTTGATGGGAATAAAGCTAAAACATCGTCTCCTCCTGCGTATATCAACAATCCATCGAATTCCTCCACAATTTTTGGCACAAAATTTGCAAAGTTATTCAACGTTCTACTTATTGTTCTTTGATATGATGGTGAAATCAATCTTAAGTTTTTTAAATTCTTTATCTCATTACTTTGGTTTTTTTCAAAATATTCTATAACCTTAGTATGTACTCTATTTTTCATGCTAGGTGCAAGCTTACCAGAGATCCATTTCCCCATATTATCTCCATCCATTATTAATGCAGCTATTTTGTACTTTCCCGCAATTTCCTCTGTAGATTTTATAGTTTTTAATTTTTCATATGCTTCTTTATATCCTATTTTTTCTAAATAATTTACAAAAAACCTTTTAATTGTAGATATGGCTGACAATTTTTCTTTTTTTTCTTCATTTCCATATTTTGTTAATATCTCTACCAAAGATTTATTTTCTCCACTTAAATCATCACCATGCTGGATACTATTTTCGTAAACCTGAATAAAATCTCTTGTCGCCTTCCTTAACGCACTTTTTATTCCAAGCAGCTCACTAAAAACACCATAAAATACCTGTTCAGGTATACCCAATGTTTCAATAGATTCAAATAGTTTTTTGATATTTTCATCTTTAGTATATTCAAAATGTTGTTCCACTATCTCCTTTAAATTTCCCATCTCCTGTTCAACCATAATTATAGTTGGAAATTGAGCAATTTGCTTATCCCAACTTTTTGAAAATCTATCTAACAAATTGATTTGTTGATTACCAATAATTCTATTTTTCAAAACATATGATTTTACAAAATCACTAATTTGTTGCATTTCGGTTTTTACTGCAATTTCTATCTTCTTTTTTAATTCCTGAAGTTCATCAGTTGGAACAATAGCGGTAAAAACATTAGGTAATGATGCAACAGAAGGAGCCAAGTAATTACTAACTTTTATACCAAACTTCTCAAATTCTTTTTTAACAAAATAACTTCCACGCATATATGGAAAAATAATATTATCGTATCCGTATCCTTCACCAATAACTTTAATTCCCTGAAAAACTAAATAAGATAACAGGTAACTGCCCATTTTCAAATCTATAGTACTTCTTGCAGCGGCTATAAATTCCTGAACTGGTCCAATTGATACAAGCAATAAAGACAAATTGTCAGTAATGCTCTGCGCAGAAAGATTATCTAAATAATCAATTATTGATGAGAAAGGAATCTTTGGATTCTCTGGAATTATAAATGGGATTGCTAAATATTTTGGAATATTCCACCACAATTCATAGAAAGTTTTTCTAAAATCATTTGAGAATTCAAAGTTTTTCATTTTACTAAAATTTATATTTTCCAAAAGATTTTTTAACGCTTGCTTTTCAAGCTTTAATCTCTCACCTGTAAGAGGATGAATGACTTCAGGTTCCTGCAAAAAATTTACATTTACCTTAGCTAAAATACTTGGTTCTCCATTAATATTTCCCTTTAAAATTGAATCAAAAACATCTCTAATTGATTTATATATTTCAATTTTTTTCTTCCAAACCACAGCTTATTCCTCCTCATTAAACTTTTTCTAAATTATCTCTTAAGTTTCTAATAAGTTTACCGTATTCGTGACTTCCCTTTATTTCGATCTTATTCCTGATTTTATTTCTTGCACCAAATACTAATTTTGGTTCTAAATCACTTGTTAATTTACTCTTCATAATCAAAAAATTCACAAAATAGTCGTTATTTTTATCTCTGTGAATTGAAATAAATAAGGGAGAAGCTTTTCTATTTTCTTTGCCTTTTGATTCTAATTTAAATTGCCCTTTTCCTCTAATATAATAATTTATAGGTAAACCTAAAATAGATTGGTAAAAAATGATATTTGTAGTTCTTTTATTTAAATTTAAAGCATTTATTGCTTTTTTAAATGAGTCATTACCTTCCATTCTTAAGTCATATTTTGTTTTGAGGTAAATTCCTTTTCTATTTCTATCTCTACTATTATGAAAAAGAATTTCAAAAACTTTTTCCAAACTTTTAGTTTTAAGTTCTTTGGTAAAAAATTCGTAATAACCATCCATTAATACTGGGTAATCTGAAACATTCTTATTGTCAAATTTTGTAGGTTCAAATTCAAATCCTCTTCTCTTGAATATTTCTTTGTTTATGTTATCTAGAATTTTCAATAATTCTTCAAGTTCATACTTTTTTTCTCCCAACACCTCAAAACTTCCCAATCCCTTTCTTGATTTTGCACCAATACCACCAACGGTGGAAATAAGCAGTAAAAGATTTTTTAACAAATCTTTCAATGAATCTTCCATTTGCTTGTTTTTTATGTAAAAAATTAGCTTAAATTCAGAATTTTCTCTTGAAAATTTCCTGCCTTCCAAACCATATAAGTAATATGTATTTTTATTATTTTTTTCTAAAAGCTTATCAACTGTTTCAATCACTAAATCAAAAGATGATTTTCTCTCCGTAGAGCCGAAAATTAATTCTTCTGCTTTTTTTAATCCTATAAATTTTTTATCACATTCATTGTATTTATGAATGTTGATAATTCTTGGAATAATAGCTCTAAACCAAAATCTTAAGATACCTCTTATTGTTTGAGAAGTTAGTTTAAAATCTTTTCTATTATTGCTTGCAAATGAAGGAGTTGTAAAATTTATAGTTAATTTCAATTTTTCCACTTTATCACTCCTTAATTATTTATTTCTTATGTTTTTCATCTACCATCAAAATTTTCATCTAAAAACTCTTCTAATCTTAATCTTATTATTTCTAACTCTTCTTCATTTCTTGCTGTTGTTTCAGCTTCAAAATGTATTAAACCTTTTTTTGTATGTAATATAATTATCAATTTGTTTCCAACTATCTTAACTTTTGAACTACTTGTACGTTCACTTTGAGATGCTCTTGTAACCCTTAAACTTGTAATATATTTAAATCTTTCAAATAAATCTTTCAAACTATAATTATTAATAATCTGAATAGAATGTCCTTCTTTACCACTACTAATAAACTTAATTTCACCTTTTCTTTTTTCCAATTGTATTTCTTTGTTTAAAAAATAAAATTTACTTCTAATAGATTCTAAATATATTTGTCCCATTGGACTTATAGATAAATATTTTTTGCCATCAATTTTTTCAATATCAAAAAAAATCTTTGCTTCCACTGGTAAAATCTTATATTGAATTTCCACTTCACCAAACTCAACAAATTTTCCTAAACTATTATCTATTTGTTCAAATAAATTTCTTGCTAAAAAGTAGTAATTTTTATCCAAATCTAATGGTAAAGGTTCTAGTTCTATAACTTCAGGAAATCTTTCAAATCTATAGTAGACAGGCACCTTTAAAGTTTGACCAAGGGCTAAAGCAAAAGCTATTTGTGCTTTATATCCACCTGTAGCATTTATAATAACTTCTCCATAATGTTTTCTTACAAATTCCGCAATCTTCTTTATTAAATTCCTCAATCCATGTATTTTAAAATCATAAGGTCTAGCATCATTAAGTTTTTCTATTACACAAACAGTAACTTTTTCAAAATTAAAATTTTTAATATTTTCAAAATAACCCTTTAAAATCTCTCCAATTTTCTTTCCTTCGTCAGTATCCGAAACTAAAAAATACAAATTTTTCCTTTCTGTTAAGTAACCTTTCTTTATAATACTTACTATTGAATTTATTTCTGCGCCAAATTCTCTTAGATTTTCTGGATTTCCTTCAATTTCTAAAAGACTTTTTGTTATTTTATCTATTTCTCCATTTTCAAAAGCTTCTTTCAACCCAATTTTCTGCAAATTATTAATTAAACTTGCTCCAACTGTATTAATTAATGTTTTCACATCAACTCCCCCTATTTAAATATTTTTATTTAAACAACAAAAATCAATACCCCAAATCATCAAGTATTTCTCATACTCTAGCTCCGCTTATGCCGTCTAAATCTACACCTAAAGTATCTTCTGCTAACTCTCTCCAAAAGTCCCAATGATCATCGTAATTAAGATTTGTTGTAAAAAGTCCAGCCACACTCGTCACAATACTCTTCATTATCCTTACATTCTGTTCCACATCTTGGACATGCTTTCCATACATATACCATAATTTCCCCTCCTCATTTATTATCGTTTTTAAATTATCTTCTAAGCACTATTTTCAAAGAATAAATCTTTAATATGTGTGCTTTGTGTGCATACTTCTAAGTTATAATTATTTTTATTTGCAATAAAATCTACTGGCACATATCCTAAAACTAATGTTTTGGTGTTATCACTCCATCCGTAACTCATGATTATATATAATTTTAAATATCTCATAAAGTCTTTTTTCACATTGTTTTACTCACCTTTTAATTTACCAAATTTATATTCATATTCTTTTGAAAAACAATCATCAAACCAAAACAAATATATAAGATCTTGTATAGCTTCCAATATAAATTCCACTTCATGTTCATGGGTAACTGTTTTGTTTTTAACAAGATTTAAAACCGTTTCTTGTATTTTGATTTTTTATTATTTGAATGGTTTCATCTGTAAAATTAATTATTTTTGTAAACAATTCGTTTTGCTCTGACAATCTCAAATTTCCATCCTCCTTCTGAATCTTTTTTTGCCAAAAAGAAACAAATTTTCTATTTAATTAAAAGTTCGACTAAATTTCAACATATTTTATACAATTTAGATAAAATTACTTGAAACATTCCATTTTTCAATTCCATCTACTTCTTTTCTTATAACTGTTTTGGAATTGAAAAAATATATTAGTATGCTATCTTCTTTGCTATTTATTTTTTTATTTAGTTCATAAATCATTCTCTTGATGTTTGCCTGTGTTACATTCCCTTCAAAAGTAGAGTTTTGTTGCCAAATAATATATTTTTTCAATACCTTATGAACCTTATTTATTCTTTTTTCGTTTACATCATAGACAACTAATATGTATTTAATACTTCTCACTCCTTTAATACAAATCCTTTATATTCCTCTTCTCCTTTTAGATGCCTGATTAATTTATAACATTCATGTAAAATAACTGTTTTTAAAGTTACTCTTTGATCTTTATACAAAAAAATCTTCTTTTCCAATCTATTTTCCAATTCTTGAACAAATTTCTTTTTGCCTTCTTTTGAAAGATATACTCCATCTTTTACATTTTCAAAATCTTTCTTTTTTATCATGCCATTATTTATCAATTTTAAAACTACTTTGTCAACCACTATTGGTTTAAAAATTTCCGAAATATCCAACTGCAAGGAAAAGTTCCTTTTATTTGGTTCATGTAAAAAACTTATTCGAGGTTCTAATGAAGTTTTGTATATTTCTGCCAGTACAATATTGTACAAAACAACATTTCCAAAACTTATTAGTGCATTAATTTTATCCTTAGGTGGTTGTTTAGTTCTTTCCACAAATTCAAAGTCCTTTTTTCCTACTATTTTTCCAATAGCAGAATAATATACCTTTCTAATATTTCCTTCTATTGCCATCAACGCAGGAATATTACGCTGCTTTTTAAAAGATGCTTTCAATTTTGTTATATATTCTATCTCCGTATGTGTTATTTCTTTAAAACTACTCAATAAATTAACCATATTATCAACCGCAGCATTTAGAATTTCACTAGCAATTTTTAAACGCTTATTAATATCCTCGTAGTGTTTATATTGTAAAACTAACATCTCACCTGTTTTATTAACCTGTTTTGGATAAAATGTACCAATAAAATTTTCATAATATCCGTAAAAAAACGCAGGAATACCTTCTTTAGATAAAAGGTCAAGAAATCTTTTATTCATACTAACTTCTGAAAATATCATCAAAGATGAAACACTTTTCAACGGAACAAAAAGTGGCTTCATATTATTATCTTTGGGTTTTAAATATAAAGCATTATTTTTCCTTCTTAATTCACCATCAGTAAAAATATATAAAGTTTCCAATTAAAACACCCCCTAAATTAGATTTGAAATATTCTCCGATTTTCCCAATATTTTTCTATAGGGTTTAAACTCAGGCTCCATTATATACCAATATATAGAATCTTCCTCTTGATTAATTAATTCCAATAATTGATCTCTTAATTTTTTTAAATTCTTTTCCGTTATTTTGCCCTCAAATACAGATTTCTGCACCCATTTTAAGTATTTCCTTGCCGTTTTTAAAACTTTTTGTACTCTTTTTTTATTAACATCATATACCATTATTACGTACATTCCGTTCACCCCTTGTTTTTAAAAAGGTATCCCCAGCTAACGCCGGGAATACTAAATCCAAAAAAACATAAAGACAAAGTACATCAATGTATCACAATTTTCAGCCAAAAACCTGTAACATATAAAACCGAAAAATTAAACAAGCAAAGTTTCTTTTTCAAAAATCCTTATCACAAATTTGTATGCAACCTTTATCCTTTTCATTATATTTAACGAATCATATTTAAATAATCTGACATAATCCAAAAAAAGATTACAAAAAAACTGGTGAGATTTTTTCTCACCAGTTTTTCATAAAAAACAAAAAATAAAAATTTTATTCCTTAGCTTTTGTATCATATCAATACAATCTGAATTATTTAGAATTTATATTATTACCACAAGTTTCCATTCCTCATAGGTAGATTCTAAACCGCATCAAAGAATGCGAAGAAGAATTAACAAAACAAGAGAGTTTCCATTCCTCATAGGTAGATTCTAAACACTTGACAATGGCGAATCATATCTGAAATCACAATCGGTTTCCATTCCTCATAGGTAGATTCTAAACTATGAATAAACAAGAAATGATAGAACTGGTGATTTTTCGTTTCCATTCCTCATAGGTAGATTCTAAACACTTGCATGATATTGAATATATAGGAGTTCTCAATTCTAATGGTTTCCATTCCTCATAGGTAGATTCTAAACAAAATACATATAGGGTAGAGGATATAGTTGCATATTTTTACAAGTTTCCATTCCTCATAGGTAGATTCTAAACTATTTTATTCTTCCGTCAGGACATTCATTAACGTTGCCCAGTAGTTTCCATTCCTCATAGGTAGATTCTAAACGGTAACTTTTGAGTTGCCGCGTACCACCCTTGTGGAAAACCTTGGTTTCCATTCCTCATAGGTAGATTCTAAACGGGGAAAGCATGGAGGTTGAAACAAAAATTTTGGGGGGAGGTGGTTTCCATTCCTCATAGGTAGATTCTAAACGAAGAAGAGGAGCGTTAGTTTTGCTCCTCTTCTTTTTTGTTTCCATTCCTCATAGGTAGATTCTAAACGAAAATTGGTGCAGCTGGTTATGATGGCCTTGTTATGATGTTTCCATTCCTCATAGGTAGATTCTAAACGAAACAAACAGGGACCCCGATATATGGGAGGCTCCCTGGAAGTTTCCATTCCTCATAGGTAGATTCTAAACTCTTTTCTCATCCTTGGGGGTGATCGCCCCCAGGGAGTTTCCATTCCTCATAGGTAGATTCTAAACGGAGGTAAAGGAAAAATACGGAATTGGAGTTATAAATTTAGTTTCCATTCCTCATAGGTAGATTCTAAACATGAAGTTATTCGTCGTGCTGATTTAAGTAAATTATTTAAGTTTCCATTCCTCATAGGTAGATTCTAAACTAAACAAATTTTTGAAAGAAGGGGGTGTGGCGGTAACTGTAGGTTTCCATTCCTCATAGGTAGATTCTAAACCCGTCACCTTTCTCATAAATATTATAACACCTTATTTTTTGCGAATGCATTTCTAGGAAGTTGCTAATTCGTAAATTCACTTATTCATGAAGTTTCTTTTGCATTTTCATTTCGGAAAACCTACTCAATTTTTGGACTATTTTTCTTGCTTAACACAAACGTTACAAAAGACATTTTGCAACCCATTTATTAAAGCTCTTTCCCGGCATGTTGTTACATGAAAATTACCGTGAATTTCGTAACGATTTGCGATGTTGTAAATTGTTTAATTTGCGAAATAGTAAATTTAAATATAATTTTTTATTAAATTTATTCATATCAAATTATCCAAATATTTTATATTTTTATATTTTACACTTTTTTCAAAAATCTTTTTAATCTTTATATAATTATATAATTTACTTATTTGATAATTTTAATCTATTTATTTCCTCGCTTAATATTTTTCAGGGACTTTACTTATTTTTTTATATGTTTCACTCAAAACTAAATCATGAAAAATATTTACATATAATCCCGTTTTTTTTGTATTTTGAAGAAGGAACATAGAATGTTTTTTATGTTTTTGAAAATTTTTCATACACTGAATAATCATAAAACCTAACAAATTTTCTAATAAAGTGAAATTGATATCTCTACACTTTTTGAAACATATCCTATAAAATCTATCTTTATCAATTAAATTATTCATCTCATCAATATTTTTATGAAAAAATATCGATCTTTTTACAAACTTTTTCAAGAACCTATTCCAAACTACCATCCCTTGACAAATACAATATATTTGATACAATTTTCACGAGTTGCTTTCAAAGGAGGTTTTTAAAGTGAGAAAGATAAAAACATATTCCAAGACAATTTAATATCAAATAACAACGACAACTCAACAATTAGTAGTTTGTCTTTAAGCAAACTATAATTTTTTGTTATAACATAAAAAAGCTCCGAGTTGTCGGAGCTTTTTTTATTTTATTCACAAGGAGGGATTACTGTGAAAAATTTTTACAAATATTTTTTCATTTACCATCGTCTTCTTCCAAAAAGCTTTAGAACAAAAAAGTTTTTTATCGATTTAACTTACACATTGGCAACTATTTTATCATTTGTAATTCCATTTCTTCTTGGAAAACTTATTGACAGTTTTGGAAACAGCGGTAAAACCTTACAGATATTTCTTATTTTCGTGTTAATTTATTTATCCAACTTTGTGTTACAACAAATTGAGGGATATTTTAGAATCATATTTTCAATTTCTAGCGCACCAAAATTTTTAATTGAAAGATCAATAGAAAATATCTTAAAAAAAGGAGATATAAATATTATTCCAGAAAAAGAAATGGATAAAATATTTAGTTTTAAACATATTTTTGAATTTTTCTACAACAGATTTTCCATATTTGTCTTTTTACTACCCTTTCTAATGGCATTTTCTATACTAATATTACTATTTTTCAACTGGAAAATAGGTATAATTGCCACTTTTGGAATACTTATTACTTGGATTTCAGCAAACAAAAAAGTAAAAATTGAAGAAAAAGTATCAAAACAAATGAATGAATCAGAATACAAAACAGCCGAAACATTATCAGACGTATATTCTGGATATGAAGAATTAAAAAGCTATGAAACCGTACCATTTACATTTAACTGGATTAAAGATACGTACAACTATTTAGTTAAAAGTTATGATTCATTTGGAAAAGTAGAGCTAAGATTTGGCGTAACATATGAATTATTAGCCATCCTAACAACACCCTTACTAATAGTTTTTCTCAGTTTAGAAGTATATTTTGGAAAAATAACACCGGGAATTGCTCTTATGTTATTTTCTTTTGCAGAAAAACTTTCAAGTTTTTCTCAGGTATATATACATGACACCGATTATATCTCATGGGTAATATCCAGGGCAAAAGTTGCATACAACGATTATTTAAGGGAGGGAAAATAATGTTTAGAAAGTTAGAGTTTTCAAACGTAACTTTTCAATACAAAAATAAAAAGATATTAGATAACTTTAATTTAACAATAAAACGGGACGAAAAATTGGCAATAGTAGGTTCAAGTGGGGAAGGAAAAACTACACTTATTAGATTACTATTAAGATACATTTCTCCACATTCTGGAGAAATATTTGTAAATAAAAAAAGCATAAATGAGATTGAAGATTGGTATAAAATGATAGGAGTCTTAAGCCAAAGAGCACACATTTTTAACAGAAGTATCAAAGACAATCTATTAGTTGCAAATCCAAATGCAAAAGAAAAAGATATGTATAAAGCGCTTGAAATGGCTGGGTTAAAAAAATTTATGGAAACAAAAACTTTGGATTTTGTTTTAGGTGATGAAGGAAAATACATATCAGGAGGTGAAAAAGCAAGAATTGCACTTGCCCGCTTGTTATTAAGAAATCCTGAAATAGTAATTCTTGATGAACCATTAGAAGGTGTAGACAAACTTGTTGAAAGAGAAGTAGTTGAAAATATAAAAGAATTCGTTAAAGACAAAACTTTGATATTAATATCTCATAGATTTTCAATCCTATCGATAACAGATGAATTTGCAGTATTAGAAAATGGAAAAATAGTTGAAAAAGGAAAATACGATGAACATTCTGAAAACAGCTTACTAAAAAGATTTTTCAAAGCAGAAGAAGAACTAACAAAAAAATTCAGAAAGGACTGATTCTATGAAAAATTTTTTAAAATGGATATTTAAAGTTCCAAGAAAAGTAATTATTATGCTTGTCTCTATGAACATATTCGGAATAATCTCTAGTTTCCTCATCTCATACTCAGCCATATTAAGTAGAGACATAATAAACTATGCGATATCAAAAGATAAAGATTTTGCAATAACTGGACTTTTGTATGTAATAGCAATAATATCAAGTCACGTGCTACTTGTCATTGGAAAAAGTTTTGTTTCATTTGTAAAAGGCCGTTATTTAAAATATTTGGGAGAATACTCATTTCAAAAGATAATGAAAAAGGACTTTACCAATTTTTCAAAAAAATCTCCTGCATTTTATTCTGAAATAACCTTAAGAACTACCGAAAATATGTTAAACATAATCTCCGATTATGAAAATACTGGAGGATTAGTTTTTGCATTTAAAATAACATTCTACATGTTTACAATGTATACACTTGATAAATTCTCTGGATTTTTAATGATTATTTTTGCCATTTTGATCTTAACATTTTTAGCAATAGCAAACAAGTTTTTCTATAAAAACTACAAATTGGTGCAAGACGAATTTTTAAACATGAAATCATACGTATCAGACATGTTTTCTGGGATAGAAGAAATAATATTATTTGAATCTCAAGAATTTGAAATAAAAAATTTCAAAAACAATTTTAAAAAGACTTGGGATAAACTAACCCATACATACAAAACAGATTACTTTTTAACATTTTTTACAAGAGACATAATATCCACTACTTTTTATCTGTTAATAATTTACAGAGGAATACAACTATCCAACGTTGGAACATTTTTTGCATTAACAAATCTATTTGCACTAATAAAATACCATTTATTAACATCAGTAGGATTATGGGACAACTTCAGAGAAGCAATAATATCTGCAAAACAGTTAAGTGAAATAGTAGAATAATCCCCATCCATGGATGGGGATTATTTAAATAACTTTATCTTAGTTTTTTTGTAAATTACACCTCATAAAAATTAGTTTTTTGAGCAAATCAGTAAACTGACCAAGTTATTTTTTGTACAATTATTTTATTTACCTTGTAAGCTGAATTAAAAAAACATAATGTCCATAGTATTTCAAAAGTAGTTATTGGAACAATAAAAGCCTACGAAAAAAACAAACCACTATACATAGCCGGATTTTCCAATAAGATAACGTATCCTATTGTACGAAGAATCATCCTTGATATTACAATATCAAAATTGTTAGAAAAAATTTCTAAGATTTACGTAAGTTTTTTAAATTATCAATAACTGGAGCAATCCCAACAAATACAAAACCTATAACTTTTATCAAACTAAAAGTTTCCTTAAAAATTAAGTAAGATAAAACACTTGCAAAAACAATTTCAAGTGGCATAATAACTGCTAGTGAATGTGATTCAACCTTTTTAAGAGAAAAATAATTAAGTGACAAAGGCAAAAACGTAGAAAAAACTGAAAGTAAAATTCCATATGGAAAATAACTTAACTTCAAAGAATGAACTTGACCAAATAAAAGTATCACCAAAAAATAAAACACAAAAGTTCCCAAAAAAGTATAAAACACGTTTTCAACTACACTGGTACTTAAACTCTTTATTTTCTCACCAGAAATAGATATAAATAAAGCGTTTAAAAAAGCAGCACCTAACACTAAAAAGGTACCGTAAATTATATTATCTGAACCAAAAATACTTTCCGCAATATTTGCTAAAATAACACCTAAAAATGAAAATATGATAGATAAAGCACTAAAAAAACTCTTTTGAGTTTTAAAAAATATCCATTGAATAATCAAAACAAAAATTGGATTTGTAAAAAACAAAACTGTAGCATAGGCAGGATTTAAAAACGTTAAACCATAAAAAAACAAAAAGGCAGCTATCCCGTAATTTAAAATACCCAAACTGCCAAAAAACAAAAAAAGCTTAGCACTAAACTTTTTCCTTAACAAAAAAAATAAAATAAAAGCAAATAAAAAAGAAAAAAGAAATCTAATAAAAAGTATTTGTAATGGTGTTGCCCCAATTGTAAATGAAAGTTTACCAAATATTGAGGTAACAGAAGAAGAAAAAGCTGAAACTATTGCAGAAAAAATGTGCATTCAATCCCTCCTCTCTAAAAAATTATTATAGCATAAAAAAAAGGCCATTCGGCCTTTTTAATTATTTACAAACTCAAGATATCTTTCAATAAAAGAAACAATTTCTGAAACACTAAAATTTCTCGCAAATCTTGTCAACTCAGTACCATTATCAACAAATAAAACAGTAGGAACCGTTAAAACGAGATTTTGACCTGCAATTTCTGGATTTTTGATAACATCAATTACTTCAAAATCTATATTGTAATCATCTGCAACTTTCTTAATCTTTGGTAACATTGCCTCACAAACAGAACATTTATCATTTTTAAAATATAAAATTTTCATATTGGTCCTTCTTTGTCAGATTTTTTTCCTTAACAATTATACTGTTTTTTGTTTCTTTGTCAATTTTTTGGATGATATAAACATATGTTGAACAAACACATCTGATAACATTTGAGAATATTTTTCTTCTCAATAAATATATCTACGTAGAAAACTATGATAAAATTAAAATAGACATATATAAAGAGGTGATATTGTGATAAGTACATATGCTTCAATAATTATAAGTTTATCTGTGGGAATATTTTTGGGGTATAAGTTTGGATATAGAATAGGGAAAAATGAAAAACAAGCTGAGGAAATATCAACTCAAATTTCCACGATCAATAACCTTACTATTCAAATTGCTGAGTTAAAAGCAAAATATGAAGAAATTGAAAAAACAAGGCTTGAAACTGAAAGACAAAGAGAAAAATTAAACGAAGAAAAAGAAAGAAGATTTAATGAATTTATAGAAAACACTCATAAACTTTTTTCCGAATTAAGTGAAAGAACAATAAAAATTGATGAACAAAAGGACAAAAGAATTGAAGAGCTTGTCATGCAAATGAAAAATTTTTTTGAAGAACAAAAGAAAAATACAGAAAAATTCTTAATTGAACAGGGAAAATCAAGGGAAGAAATTGAAAAAAGAAGGGACGCTCAAATTGAAGATATGAAAAGAATGATCTCTATTTTTGCAAAGACTGTTTCAGGTACAAAAACCCGTGGAATAACAGGTGAAGTATTATTAAAGGACGCCCTAAAAGAATCTATAAAAGTAGGACTAATCAAGACAAACCTCAAAACTGAAAACGGTGAAGTTGAATTTGCATGGGATCTAGGTGATGGCAAATATATTCCAATTGATTCAAAATTACCTGACGTATTTGAAATATTGGAAAAATACAACAAAACTGAAGATATAATTATTAGAGAAAAATTAAAAAAAGAAATAATAAATAAAGTAAAAAAAGAAATCAAAAGAGTGCAAAAGTATCAAAATCTTGCCAATACAACAGATAGTTGCTTGTTAGTACTTCCCGAAGCAATTATTGACATAGCCCCTGAACTTGTTGGGATAGGAAGAGAAAACAATGTATACATTTGTAGTTACAAAGATGTTTTTGTAATTGCACATACATTACAAGACAAATACATTAGGCTAAAGGAAGAAGGAGATATTGGAAAATACAAACAAATGGTTGAAACCTTACTTCAATTACTAGAAAAAATAAACAAAAAAGCCGAAACAATTGATAGAGCTTTAACCACAATAAAAAATGCAAATGAAGAAATTAGAAATAGTACAATTAAAGGTAAAAAAATCTCAACAAGTGAAGAAACAAAAAAATTACAATAAAAAATATCTATAATAGGGGCTGTATGTGTAGGATTTTTCTTTTAGTCCATTTTCAAAAATTATAATCATATCTATATAGATAACAATTGCTTATCATTTGTCAATTTTATCACCCACACTTCCTTTTTATCGACTTATTTAGTTTTCTCAAATGAATAATTTGACAAAAAATTAATTTCTTATAGGTCATATAAAAAAGAAAGAGAAGGAAAAATAAAAAAACTGCATTTATTCTACAACAATCCTACTATGACAGCAAATCTTTTAAATTTTTTTTCTTTTCTGTATGAATAAAAATAGTCATTAAAACTAACTGTATCTACCATTGAAATTTCTATATTTCTTACACCAACTTCTGAAAGTTGATCTTCAACTATCTTCCATAAATTTATGTAAGTTAATTCGTTAGTTCTCCTTATATAACCATCTCCAAATTTTTCATAAAACATTTTCAAAACATCTTCTTTTACTTCGAAACTCTGTGGACCAATCGAAGGACCAAGACTCACAAATATATCCTCTGGAAAACAACCGTATTCACCATTCATTTTTAAAATTAATTGCTTAGAAATTTCAAATAAAGTTCCTTTCCAGCCTGAGTGAGCTACACCAACTACGTTTCTTTTAGAATCATATGCAATAATTGGAATACAATCAGCAAAACGAGTTATCAAAAAAACCCCTTTTTCATTTGTTACTAAACCATCAACTCCCTTTATTACATTCAACTCATCTTTCAAATTTCTTCTTTTTACACATTCAATCCTATTTCCGTGAACTTGCTCAGCAAAAATTACATCCTTTTTCTCAACACCTATAAACCTTAGAAAATATTCAAACTGTTTTAGTGAATTTTCATTTCTTAAAGAAAAATCCAACTCTTCACTACAACCATTTATTCGCACTTTTCTTGTTGTTACAACATGAAAGAGCTTTTTAAATTGATATAACATACTTGATTTACAAAGAAAAAAGCCGTTTATTTCCTTACATATATAATTTCCAAGTTGCAATACACTCCCCCCTTAAAAGATAATTGACAATGAAATAATCAATTGCGAAGAAAAATAAGTACTTAAAATTAACACATTTGATAAAGGTATTTTCTTTATGTATTTATCAACTACAATTAAAAAATCAGAAAAGATAAAAAGCACACCAGCTAAAGGTAGGAAATATCCCATTTTATCTATTGAAGAAAATGTAAAAACAAACATTGTACTTATTGCAAGACCGTATAGAAACATTGGAACTTTTAAATCAACTTGCTTCGATAAAATTATGAAATAAAAAAGTAAGAAAAAGAAATAAATTAAAATAAAAATACTAAATTTTGGTATCCCAAATTTTAATAAAAATCCCAATGAATAAAAAATATGACCAACAAAAAAAGAAAACATTCCATACAAAAACTTCTCATCAAACTCCATAAAATAATCACCTACAACTCCAAAAAAAAGACCCAAAACCAACAACCATTCAACACCAGATGAATTTACCATTGCAATCAAAAGACAAAACAACGTAGTAAACACTTTAAAAAAGACTGCATCCCTATTTTGAGATTTTCTTACCATAGTAAGAATACCAAAAAAAATTACTAGAACGGCAAACAAAAGACTAAAAATCAATCTAGGATTTCCTCTAAACTTTTCCTCTACATAATTTCTATCTCCTAGCAAAGGAGTAGATGAAAAAGAAGCATATTTTACATCATTTAGTGAGATATTTGAAAACATATGATTCCAAGTACTAACGTAAATTATTATTTTTCCATTTTTACTTTCAAAATCCTTTAAAGGTAACTCTGCATAATTATGCAAATTTTCCACTTGAAAATAGCTAGACGAAATACAAAAATCATCTTTAAAAATTATATTAGTACCTTCCACCAAAAAGCTTTCAACATCGTAAATTCTTCCCCATTTAAAAAGTCTAAACACATCATAGACAAAATCAATAAAAAAATTTGGATGATCTTCATCAAAAAACACAACGGTATATTCCACTTTATTGTCTTTTTCAAACTTATAAATCTCATAAATTCCATTTTCTACATCAAAAATTGGAATCTTGAATTCAAATTCTACTCCAAAAAGCATAATAACAGAAAACAAAAAGAAAACAACCAACCTTTTCACAATATCCCCCCTTTATCTCGTTATTTAATTTTAACATATGAAAAGTTAAATTTTGTATAATTAAATTGGAGAAACAAAAGGGGGAATAATATGTACATATACGAATACGATAAAAATATTCCATTCAACCTCAAAGAAGAAAAATTTAACAATTATTCAATCCTATCGTTCGATGTAGTTTATGAACCAGACGTACCTGAAGCAAAAAAAATATTTGTTTATAAATATCTAACTAAAAATCCTTGGGGAAAGATAATAGTTTTACATGGAATAGGCAATAATCATATACCATATTTAATGTGGTATGCGAAACAATTTTCAAAACTTGGTCTTGAATCATATTTCTTAATATTTCCATATCACCTAAACAGAGGAAAAACAAATTGGGAAGGCGGCGAACCCTTTTATCACCACTCACCTGCACATTGTATAGTAAGATTTCATCAAGCAATAAAAGACGTAAGAAGAACAATTGACCTAATTGAAAAAAATAACGATGATATATATATAATGGGTTTTAGTTTTGGAGGCATGATTACAACAATGACAATGGCATTGGATAAAAGAATAAAAGCCGGTATCATTGCTTTTTCAGGTGGAGATTGGAGATGGATTAACTGGTATTCCCCTTATCTTGAAAAAGTAAGAAATGGATATAGAAAATACAGTAATGAGTGGGGATGCGTAGATGAAAAAAAGTGTGTAAAGTTGAGAAGTAATGCAAAAAAGCAGCTAACAAAAATCAATAACATCAATGATATTTTTACTCTCAAACCTACTTGCTTTCACTATGATCCTATTTCATATGCAAAATTTGTAACCCAACCAACTTTACTATTTCAAGGAATCTTCGACAAAATCATTCCAGCAAAAGCAACTAAAAGCTTGTTTGAAAGTCTTCCAAACGCTAAAAAAATTCTTATACCTTCTGGACATAAATCTTCATACATGTTTAGAAGGATTATTACAAAAATGTCTGTAAATTTCCTGAAAAAATCAAAATTTAGTTGAAAAGCTTAGGTAATAGTCTGTTGTAATGAATGGTATATTTATTTTCTCATCCTCATTGGAAACATATGCTAAATTTACCAAATTATATATAATATCAGTGATTGATACCCCCTGAATAAATCTTAAATAGCTGTTTTTGCCATATATAAGAAATCTATAACCTATTTCTATTCCTGAGTAATTATCATAATACCAATTTAACCCAACTTTTACGGTTGAGTATAAAGAATTTGTTCTAAGTTCGTTTATATATTGTTTCCAGTTTTCATCAACAATTTCAGAAGTAATTATATCATAAACCATTCCACCCTCAATTGAAACAAACCATTCTATGTTTTCAGCAAAATACATTCCAGTTCCTATTAATACCCTTGGAATAATTCCAAGCGAAAACGATGTATTATTAAAAACACCGGGGGTCATAACCTCAAAATAAGTTTTAAAGGAAAACTTTCCAACAAAAAAATTGGTAAAGTTGTAATTCTTTGAAAGAAATAGATAAATTTGATCATTTGGGGTAATATTTTGCTGCATATAAACTTTCCCTACAAACAAAGGATCAACAAGAAAATTTTCAAAATTAAATACACTAAACTTTCCTAAATAAAACCTATACTTTAAATTAAAAGCACCAACTATATCTAACAAAGGTTGAGTAGAAATTTCACTACTTTGCCATGCATAACCAATAGACGAGAATTCTACAAAAATTCCTTCATCATGTATATCTTTTATACTTATAACAACTCCAAAACCAATTCCAAAAGTCAATAATAAAATTAAAATAATAAACAATATTTTTTTCATAATACCACCTCCCATAAATTATTATATCATATAAATATGTGCTATAATATACTAAGAAAAAGAAATTAGGGGGAATTTTTGTGGTAGTAAAATCTAGATTTGTCATTATTCCAATGCCTGTTATGCAATTTGTAATGAAAGTTAGACCTGCAAACGCAGGAAGGATCTATCTCTATCTATATTCCATGTCAATTGCAGCGGGAAGGAAAATAACTCCGTGGGTATCATATAGAGAGATAGCAGATTATCTTCAGGTAAAATACGGAACAGTTGAACTTTCCTTTAAAGTTCTCTTGAATTTAAATGCAATAATACCGGTTGCAAGAAAAAACAAAAAAGGTTATGGTCAGAAATACATGGTAAACGTCCCGAAATACGTCGGCGATAAATTTATATTTGTAGACGTCGAAGAATCAGATATCTTCGACGACGTTATTTTAGATAAAGAAAACAAAACGTTTGTTTCTGTAATAAAGAGATTCAAATCAAGAAAAGAAAAGACAAAAAAAGATCAATTAAAACTTTTTGATATTTAACTATTTAAAAAGTCTTTCAACCATAACGCGCTATCTTTAAAATATCTCTTTTGTGTTGAATAATCAACATATATTATCCCAAACCTCTTTGAATAACCCTCAGCCCATTCAAAATTATCCATTAAACTCCATATAAAATACCCTCTTAAGTCTATACCATCATTAATTGCTTTCAAAGCCATTTCAAAGTGTTTCATTAGATAATCAATTCTATATGTATCTTTGACCAATCCTCCTTCCAATTTATCCGGTCCTGCCATACCATTTTCAGTTATATATAATGGTAACCTATACCTAATATAAAGTTTTTTTAGCATATCATATAACCCTGAAGGGTAAACTTCCCATCCCATTTCCGTTTTAGGTAAATTTCCTGGAACTATTTTGTACATAAAAGGCTCATCAGGGTCATAAGTAACCAATTGTCTTGTATAATAATTTACTCCAAAAAAGTCAATAGGAACAGATATTATATCCAAATCATTATCGTAAGTTCTAATGCCAAGTTTTCCAAACACTCCCTTCGCATTTTCTGGATATTTACCAAAAACTACCGGATCATGGAACCAACCATTTATAAATTCATCAACTAACACAGCCATCTGATAATCTTCTTCTACTTCATTTGCAGGCTCTACCTTCATTACAACATTTGTAATTCCAACCTTTCCATCTTTTACTATTTCTCTAAAAACACCTACAGCATATCCATGAGCTCTAAGCAAATTATGAGCAGCCTTTAAAGCTTCATTTATGTCTTTATGACCAGGGGCATGGATTCCCATATAATATCCAAGAAACGCGGAACACCATGGTTCATTTAATGTTATCCAATGTTTTACCCTATCTCCTAATAATTCAAACATCATTGCTGCATAATCTCTAAAATACAATGCTATATCGTCGTTTACCCAACCACCTTTTTCGTACAAATAATAGGGTAAATCCCAATGATACAGAGTAATAAATGGAATAATATTCTTTTCCAATAACTTATCTACAAGTCTGTTATAAAAATCTATTCCCTTTTGATTTTTCTTTCCGTTCTTGTTCAAAACCCTCGGCCAAGAAATGGAAAACCTGTAAGCATCTAATCCCAATTGAGACATTAATTCCACATCTTCTTCAAATCTATAATAATGATCACATGCCACATCACTATTTTCCATATTCTTTACATTCCCTTTTTCATGCGAAAAAATATCCCATATTGATGGTTCCTTTCCATCTTCAAAAGCAGCTCCCTCAATTTGATAAGCGGAAGTTGCCGTTCCAAAAATAAATTCTTTAGGAAAATCACTTCTTTTTATCTTCATCTTCTCACCTCATTTTAGCATTATTTTCATAACAACTGGATTATGATCGGAATATTCAAAACCTAAATCCAAATTTTCCACCTCTAAAATCTCTATATTAGGTGAAACATAAAAACCATCAATAACAGTTACAAAAGTTTCCCCTTTTACATAAGGAGCACTTATCGATCTATTAGTTGGCGCGTTTTTACTTATTCCCCATTTCCAACCATTTAATTTAAATAATTCCGGTAATTTGATATAGGCTTCTGGTTTTTCTTCGGTATATCCAAAAAGTTTTTCGGAATAAAACTCACTATTCCAATCACCACCAATTACTACATAATTCCCTTTTTCATACTCATTTTTCGCTAATTTCATTATGAATTTCAATTGCTTTTCTCTTAATACTCCTCCTTTATCGTAAGCACTTGGATGGATATTTAATAAGACTAATTCTTTATTATTCAAAGTTCTTATTCTTGTTAACAACAAGCACCTGTCTAATTGAAAGAGTTTTGTTGGCCAACTGTACTCTCCAGGAAGAGAATACCTTTTAGCCTCATCTATCTTATACTTTGAAAAAGTAGCAAGACCTGCTTCAACTTTACCCATTGGATTTAGATAAGGTACTGGAACAAATAAAACTTTGTAGTTGTATGCAAAAGCAATATCATAGTCACCAATTTGTTTTAAAAATTCAAGTTGATTTACATAGTGAGTTCTCCAACTTTTAACATCTATTTCTTGAAAAAGATAAATATCTGCTCTCTTTTCCCTTAAGACCTCCAATATACCATTTAAATATTCTCCAACTAATTTACTTGGAACAATTGCATTCTTCCCACCATCAAGAAAAAAATCCATATCCTTTCCCAACCCAGCATAACCGATATTCCAATCAAAAATTGTAAGTGTATTTTTATTCAAAACCCCTGTAGCCTTTTCGCAAATTTTTACATTTTCAACATTTTCGGGCTTGTAATCAAAAATTGCAGCAAACAATATTACTCCGCCTAAGTACGATAGAAAGATTGCAAACAATACCCCAATAAAAATAACAACATTTTTAAATACTTTCATATAATCTCCCCCACTTCTTCTGATACATAATATCTATCTTTCCCATCTTTTTTTGCCTTATATAGTAATTCATCCGCTTTGTTTATAAACTCCGTTATCCTTAGTCCATTCCTATACCTTGCAATTCCACAACTAACAGTTACTATTCTATTATCATTTAACAAACTGGGCCAATTATTTTTTCTGATCTTAGAATAAATTTTAGAAACAATCTCAATTGCACTTTCTGAATCTGTAAACAATATAACAAACTCTTCTCCACCATATCGTGCACATATTCCATTTCCTTTAGTAATAGATCTAATTATATTAGCTATTTCCTTTAAAACATTATCTCCCACCACATGTCCATAAGTATCGTTTATTGATTTGAAATTATCTATATCAAAAATAGCTAATACCGTATCTTCCTCATACTTATCAATGTATTCCTCAATTTTATTCATCAAAACTTTTTTATTGTACAACCCCGTTAAAGAATCATATTGAGAAGCTACAAAATATTCTTTAAAGTTATTTATCGTCGAAAAAACAATCCCCAAACTTTTACCGACAAAATTTATCACTTTATCGAACTCATAGTTTACATTTTCAAATAAGAGCAATGCATGTTCCTTGTTATCGTACTTTACTAAATACTTTTTGAAGTTTTTTAACTTTTTTAAACTATTATCATCGAAATCACCAAAAAAATGCCAGGATTTTGGAATTGTAGGTTTTTCAAAGTACGAAAGTAATAAAGCCTTAGCATGATTACGTGAAACATGGGAGTTAAAACTATAAATCCTTGCTTCGCTCTCACTTAAAACAAGTGCCAAAAATGATTCATAACTAAATAAACTACCAAAAAGACCATTTAATCTTTCCATAAGATATTCTTCATCTCTAATATATTTTAAAAGATTTAAAATCTCTTTTTCGTAAATTTCCTCTTTAAGTCGTTCTTCAATTATTTCATAAGCTTTTTCGCTTGAAATTTCACTTTTTACATAATCTTCTACAGAGAAAAATTTTTTCACTTTTATTTCATTAACAAATTTATCTAATTCATCTTTACTATTAAAAATTGACTTTGAAAAAAAACCATTTGCTCCACTTTTCTTAGCCCAAAAATCATTTATCTTATCATCAGAACTTGTTAAAATAAAAATGCCAACATTCTCAAATGCTTGGTATTTTCTTAACACTATTGAAAGAAAAATACCATTTAAATCTGGCATGTTATAATCTGTAATTACAATGTCTGGTTTAACTTTTGTTGCTATTTTCAACCCATCAATTCCAGATTCCGCTACATAGATTTTAAACGAATCTTTCAACAAATCTGTTATTAAGGAACGCCAAAATTTACTATCATCAACTACAAGTAACTTTTTGCTACTATCCCCATTCATTTTTTCCCCCCAATTTATAGTTCTTTAAGTATTATAACAAATCTTTACAAAAAAATAAAATCCCCCAAACGGGGGACCAAACTAAAAATTCTCATAAAACTAAATATCAAAATAATTATCAAACTCTTTTGGGTGTGGAATAGCTAACATTTCTCTCTCTTCCTTTGTTTTTAATTTAATCCAGTGTTCTATTAATTGTTTTGGAAAGACCTTTAAATATTCATTATCACCTTTCAATGCACTACATGCCTGAGATAAAGTATATGGGAGAGGTTTAATATCTTCATTATATAAATCTCTTTCAAACGGGCCAAATCCCTCTGCAGTCGGATCAAGTTTTTCTCTTATCCCATCAACTCCAGCTAAAATCATTGCCGAAAATGCAAGGTACGGGTTACACGATGCATCAATTGTTCTAAATTCTATTCTCTTTTTACTTTCATCTTTTACATAAGCGGGGATCCTAATGGCTGCAGTTCTGTTTGCAAGTGCAAAAACCGCATTGGTCGGTGCTTCGTAACCTGGAACCAATCTTCTATATGAATTTGTAGTCGGATTTGTAAATGCCATGATTGAAGGAGCATGTTTCAATAGTCCTGCAATATACGATAATGCGTAAGTTGATAATCCGTATAATTTGTCACCTGCAAAGATATTTTCGCCATTTTTTACTAAGAATTGATGAACATGCATACCATTTCCTGCTTCATCATATAAAGGTTTTGGCATAAATGTTACAATTAAACCAAACTTTTTTGCAACTTGCCTTGCTACATGTTTCACTAAGAGTGTATAATCTGCCGCTTTTAAAGCACTTATAAAATTCAATTCAATCTCAACCTGACACGTACCAACTTCATGGTGGTGATACTTTACTGGGACCCCATATTCTAGCAACCTTTTTACAATTTCATTTCTCACTTCCATCAATGTATCAAATGGTGGAATTCTATGATATCCCTTTTTCTTTCCAATAAAATATTCTCCTGTTTCTTCGGCATTCCAAAAACCTTCTTTGCTATCAATTTTCAAACTAATCTCATTGTTACTAATACTATACCTCACATTTTCAAAGACATGGAATTCATATTCTGGTCCCAAAAAAACTTCATCAGCAACATCACCAATTTCATTTAGCGTGGCTTTTAAAATAGACCTTGGATCATGAAAAGAAGCTTTACCTGAATTTACATCATATACATCACAAATCAGACTCAAAACCTTTTCCTCACCTATTTTTTCAAAAAATGCAGTTTGAGGATCGGGAATTAAAACCATATCACTGTTTTCGACACTTGCATAGCCCAAATTTGAGGCATCAAAACCTACACCTTCATAAAATGTTTTTTCAGAAAAATTTGTTCTTGCTAAAGTTACATGTCTCCATTTACCCCAAATATCAACTACTTTTAAATCTATAAAATTAATTTTTTCACGTTCAACAATAGATAATATATCTTTTATTTCCATAACACACCTCCAAATTTTATATATTTAGCATCTATAGTCTAACATGCAAATTTGCAAGCAACAAGGAGTGTAATATTGCTTTATAAGCAATATTACTTAAAATAACTAGAAAATACGTATGTATCTTTTCATATCATTGAAAAATTTGAAGATAGGAAAGATAGGTAGGATATCAGGCTTTAACAAACTCCTTAAATTTATCAATATTATCTTTTTTCCCCATTATCATCAATACATCATTATTATTTATTTCAACATTTCCGCTTGGTCCAAAAATTATATCACCAAAACGATTAATTGCAAGTATTAATACGTTAAACTTCTTTCCAACATCCAAATCCGAAATTTTTTTGTCAACTATACCACTATTTTTATTAACCTTTACTTCCTCAATTCTGTATTGTTCATTTCCAAACGCAAATAAATCCACAAAATTAACACTTTCAGGTCTTGTGATTAACCTTGCCATTCTAGTTCCCGCTATTTCTGCAGCTGCTACTACTGTTGTAGCACCTGCATAAATTAATTTTCTAATCGATGAAACATCGGTAACTTTTGAAATTATAGTTAAATTTGGGTTTAAAGTCCTTGCACTTAAAACAACAAAAACATTAACTGAATCCTCTGGAAGCGTAGTAATAAGAGCTCTCGCTTTCATAATTCCCGAATTTAGTAATATATCTTCTTCTGCTGCATCGCCAATAACATAAGGAACTTCAATATTATACATCTCCAGCAACTTTTTTATATTCTCCTCTTTGTTATCAATTATTAAAAATTTTTCCTTTTCCCTTATCAACTCTGCAATTACATACTGCCCCGTTTTCCCAGCTCCAACAACAATTATAT
Organism: Thermosipho melanesiensis BI429; assembly: GCF_000016905.1. GTDB lineage: Bacteria > Thermotogota > Thermotogae > Thermotogales > Fervidobacteriaceae > Thermosipho > Thermosipho melanesiensis. Next base: position 1,621,647 of record NC_009616.1, on the reverse strand, counting down.
GATTTTCTAATCTTTCAATCATTTTCCTATTTCGCCTCTCTTTCATATAATCACTTAACTTTCCCTCAACAACAATTGCAGTAACACTCGACACACCGTATAAAACCACACTAATTCCCATAAAAATTAAAATAGATGTGAAAATTCTCCCTGTATTACTAAGTGTCTCAGGCATACTATAACCAACAGTTGAAATAGTTATTGCCGTAAAGAAAAAAGCATCAACAAACGAGAGTCCTTCCACATAATGATAGTAAAGGACTCCCGTACTTACTATTGCAATTATTAAAATTGAAAATAAAATTATTTGCTTTATTAGAAGTTTACCTATATTTTCATTCATTGTTTGGTATATACGGTATCACACAAATAAATTCTGCATCAACATCCCCTATATTGACAAATTGATGTTCTTCATTGGGCTTAACAAAAATAAAACTTCCCTCTTCTGCAACTATCTTCTTATCTTTCGATACCGCTTGTATCTTTCCCCTCACAACAAATATCTCATGCTCCCAATCATGGGTATGATATGGTGTGTTAGCACCAGGTTGTAATTTAAACAATCTCATTACAAATCTTTCGGCTCCATCTTTTGAACCAATTAAAATCCTTTTTTCAATTTTTCCTTCATCTATTATTATAGGTTCTACTCTTTCTGGTTTGGAAACTATCATTCTTTCCCCTCCTTTCAATTACCACATATCTATACGGCTCAACTCCTTCGGAATATGAAAAAACATCTGGATATCTTTTTAAAAATTCATGTACTAACCTTCTTTCAAAAGAAAACATGGGATCCAACTCTATCTTTTTTGCACCATTTCTCAACTTTTCAACGGCATTTACAACAATATTTTTTATCAATTCCTTTCTTTTTTCCCTATAGTCTCCCGCGTCTATAATCACAGTAATTTTTATATCAGACAATCTATTTAGAAAAATTGTAGCAATATGCTGCAATGCACCTAAACCTTTTCCGTGTTTTCCAATTATTTTCCCGATACCCTCTCCTTTTATCTTTGCAATAAAAACCCTATTATTCTTTGAAAACACCTCTACACTTATTCCTTCATCAAAACATCTTACCACATTTTCCAAAAACTCTTTCAATTTTCTTTCGTAGTATTCTTTCTTTATCGTAACTTCAACTACCGCATCACGAGACAAAAAACCTAAAAAACCACTTGAACCTTTATCAATAACCAAATAATCATATTCTCCTTTTTTTATATTCATATCTTCCTCAAATATTGTTAAAATTTCTTCCACATTTTTTCCTGTAAGTGTCAGCTTTCTCAAGACCTTCACCCCTTATTTGGCAATCCCCAAAGTTCCCTTTGTGTCAAACCCTTTATTTTATATTTTTTGTAAATATAGTATGTTATACCAACTTGAATCAACGTGTTTGCAGTATAGTACAAGAAAACACCACTTGGCAATCCAATGAATAAAAACGGGAAAATAAAGCTCATGATAATACTCTGCCAAGCTGTTCTTGTATCTTGACTAGTAATCAAGGCAAGATAATACCCTGCTACAATCTGGATTATTAAAAACACCCAATTTGCAGAAAAACCACCTGCGGTTAAATCCCTCCAAATTAAAAACTTTCCGCTAAACGCAAATTCCTCTTGATAATACCTTATTACCTGGTATAAGATTATAAAAATAGGTAACTGTACAAGTGCCATTAAACAACCACTTGCGGGATTAATTTTATTCTCCCTATATGCTTTTAAAAGCTCCTGTTGTTGTTTTTGTGGATCTTTGTATTTTTTCTTTATTTGTTCAACTATTGGTTGTAGCTTTCTCATTTTTATCATTGACTTTGTCTGTGAATGATACAAAGGATAAAGCACAAAACGTATAATAATAGTAAAAACTATTATTGTTAAACCAAAATTCTTTGTAAAATCATTTATCCATCCAAAGAAATAAACCAAAGGATAAAGTATAAAGTCAAACCATCCGCCAACACCTGAAATTGTTTTGAGCATTTCTAAAATCACTTCATAATCATCCGAAAAACCACTTTTTATTAGCGTCTTTTTGTAAGGTCCAATGTATACTAAAAACCTTAAATTAGCACCTTTTACTTTATTTCCCCCTAACGTTTTTCCTGAAAACTTAATTATTGAAAGTATATCCCCTTTCTCGTAAAAAGAAAGAAAAATATTGTTCTTTAATCTATCGTTAACTTCGTAACCAACTCTTGGTAGGGAAACTGTTATTTCATCTGTTGAGTTAATTACAACGTTAAATGTATAATTTGGCCCCTCTTTAAAATTGTATATTTTTTCCATCTTATCGTAATCAAATTTTAAAGTTACTTCTGAATATTTTTCCCCATCCTTCAAACCTTGCCAATTAAACGTTGGAGTTGAATTCACATTTTCTATATCAAAACCATCGTTTGAATATAGAAATAGCCTTGTTCTTCTTTCAATAACTCTATATACTTCCACTAAATTACCATTATAATCAAATTTATACTCCATAAACCTTGTAAAAACGTAAATCCCATCTGTTCTTTCTTCAACGTTTATAGTTCCTGCTATCAAAATAAATGAAAGCAACAAAAAAATGACGGTAATTATTTTTTTCAATCCAACCGCCTCCCTTTTATTATATAAAACTTATCTGGTACCGGGTCTTCACCACCTTCATGAAGTGGATTACACCTTAAAATACGCTTGAAGCCCAGGAAAAGACCTTTAAATACTCCAAATTTCTTTACAGCTTGATAAGTATACTCCGAACATGTCGGAGTATATATGCACGTTGGTGGTTTTAATGGTGAAATAAATTTCTGATAAAATCTAATTAACGCCAATATTATTTTCTTCATCGTCAATCCTCGCAAATAATTTTAGTAACTCTTCCTTGAAATGCTGGTAAGTAATTTTTTCAAAATCCCTCGATAGATGCTTTCTAGCAATTATTAAATAGTCATAGCCTTTTGGAATTACATATTTATTCGTTCTAATAACTTCTCGCATCCATCTCTTTAATCTATTCCGCCTTACAGCTTTTCCAAATTTTTTACGTACTGAAAAACCAAATCGACTATATTCAAATCCATTTTTCAAATATATTATTACAAAATATGGTACTTGTATACTCTTCCCCGTTTCGTATAATCTTTTAAAATCTTTCCTGAGCTTCAAGCGTTCATACTTTTTAAAGAAATTTCCTTTTAAACCGTTAGTCTCCATCTTCCCTTTCTTCTTCTGTTTTTCAAAACTCTCCTTCCGCCTGTTGTCTTCTTTCTAGCTAAAAACCCATGTGTTCTTTTCCTTTTAATTCTTGATGGTTGATATGTCCTTTTCATACACTATCCTCCTTTTCTAAATTTTATCCTTTACTATGTTATCATAATTTATCCAAATTATCAACTTAAATATCCTTTTTCCCTTAATACTTCCAAAAATTTTTCAAATAATTTTTCAGAAAATTTTATACCAACCATTTCCTTCATAATACTCAATGTTTTTTCAATTGTTAATCCTTTTCTATACGGCCTATCCTCTGTTAGCGCAACAAAAACATCAACGATCGAAACAATTTGAGCTCTCAAACTAATTTCGCCATCTTTCAATCCATCTGGATAACCACTACCATCCCAATTTTCATGGTGATGCCTGATTATATCCGCAACAAGCGACCACCCTGGAATTGCTTTAATAATCTTTTCTCCATAGATTGTGTGTTTTTTCATTATTTCAAATTCTTCATCGTTTAGTTTTCCAGGCTTATTCAAAATATGTTCAGGTATACCTATTTTACCAATATCATGCAATATCGCACCATACTTGATTGCTTCAATCTCAGCAGGTTCCTTTATATTAAACTTTTTTGCCAAATATAATGACAATTCCATAACATTTCTTGAATGATTACCCGTCACAGAATCTTTTAACTCAACTGCTTCTGCAAGTGCAGATATTATTTGTAAATTCTTCTCTACCAATTCCGCATTAGTTTCTTCCAATTCTGCCATCGTCGATTCCAACATTTGTGCAGTTCTTTCATATTCACCAAAGATTCTTTTAAATTCCACAAAAAGTTTATTTATATTCTCCTGCAAAACATTTACACTTTCAATATGTGTTTTGGATATATTAAATTCCTTTAATTCTTTATTTTTTTCAAAATCTTCATAGACCTTTATCAATTCCTTATTAAGATTTTTCAGCACATTATCCATTCTTTTAATTTTTTTCTCCTCGTTATAAAAAAGAAAATAAGATAGAAAATAAGCAATTGTAAATATCAAAACAATATACAAATTAAACATTAGCACGAACTTGGTTTTATACCCTACAACAAACGTAAATCCAAATTCTGAAATAGTACTTTCCTCAAAAAAACCTTTTTCATAATTACTTCCTATCTTTAAATTTTCACTTGAAAAAACCACTTTATCACTAACAATCACATCGTAATATTTAATAGAATCTATATTTAAATTAAAAAGATATATGGGAATTTCATACAAGCAATACCCATTTTCGCACCTTTCTACGTATTTTAAAGTATCAAAAGCATAATAAATTCCCTTAATATATTTATTTGGTCCCTCATTTAAAATGCCTTTGAAACTACGATTGAGAACAGGATCAAAAAAATCACTATCAAGTTTTGCCACTAAAAATTGCTTATTTAAAATTAAATTATCAAAATATTTTGTAAAAACAATCGAAGAATCTTCTAATGTTGTTTTCACAAAATAATTAAATATAACCACAATAAAAACTATTAATATCAAATAAGCAAAAGTTAGAAAGCTTTTTGCTGCCTTCAACTTATCTATTCTCCTTTCTAAACTCTTCAAAATTAACTATCTTTATACCTTTATTTATAACACCATCTTTTGTAAGACTAATTCCATCGTAAATATCATGCCCTAAAAGAAAATTAATAAACTGATTTGTTGAAATAAATTTGTGTTTAGAAAGTATATCAAATATTTTCAAAATAGCTTCATTTGACCAATCATAACTCTTAAAACCAAAGTTTACAATATAAAAATTTGATAACGTTGGAAGAGTGTTTAATATTTCATCAAATACAGAATCAGTTCCCAAAATAATACCTTTATAATATTTTGCAAAATACCATAAAAAGTCTGAAGCATATTTTGGCGCAAGGGTCAAAACAATTGCATCATAATCATCCAAATTTTCTGAAAAATTGGTTACTGTATAAAAATATTTGTATTTTCCTTCAAAAACATCCAAAATCATTAAAAATTCATTTGCATACTCTTTATTAAATGGATCCAAAACCAACAAAACTTTTTGCACATTTTTCTCCTTTAAAAATTCCATAATGCTTTTTATTTGATATTCATTTGTTGGAACCATTGAAATAATTCTATTTGTTTGTTTCAACAACTTTGTAGAAGTAATACTTGGTGAAAATGAAACAAGGTCGTACTTTTCAAGAAATTGGAATATCTTTGCACCAGTACTACTAAAATTAGGCCCAACAATTATATTTATTCCTCTTGCCTTTACATTCTTAATTGTTTCAACCCTTATCGCATCCTCATTTAAGGAATACAACTTTAAATTTCCGTTATATTCATTAACCACATTATGCGATGAATTTTTTAATGAATAGAAAAATGCATATACATTAGATCTATATACATACCAGTATAAAAATTGTATAACTAGTAATACACTTAAAATCGAAAACCAACCCCAAAAATTTATCTTTTTCAACATAACGACTCCTTACTAAAATGATATTTTTATTCTCATAGCATTCAACTCTTCCTCTGTAGATGGTATAATTAATTTTCCATCTTTCACCAAACCTGTCAAATATTCTATTTCGTAAATTAAACTATCTGGGACTAATCCTTTCGTGTATCTCATTCTACTAATACCTTCTCCTTCTTCTTTTAAACCTAACTCGATATTTCCTGGTTGCCACTCGCCATTATACGCTTTCTTTACTCCCAAATAACTTGCAACATCTACTCTCTTTATTGCACTTGCTAGTATATGCCCTGGTGCCTGGGGCTCTTGTTCAATATCCCCTCCAAGCATAAAATAGCCAATATTATCATACATATAATCTAATAAACCTTTCAAATCTCCATTTGGAACATTTTTGTAATTTTCCTCCTTTATCGCTTCAATTATCCCAAGAGCGGTACCTCCACAAGCCTGCTGGATGATGTCCACTCCCTCTCCAATAAGCGACTGGGCAAGTTCTTTTCCTTTCTTTGGATCTGTAAATGAATTTGAATAAACCACCTTTACTTCGATATTTGCATTATGAATTTGATTATAAGCCCTAACCCCTGCCCTAAAACCAATCTCATATCTTTTTACAGGTGGTATGGGGATACCACCAATTATAGCAACTTTTCCAGTTTTTGTCATCCCTGCTGCTAAATATCCTGTTAAAAAACTTCCTTCTTGCTCTTTGAATGTAAAAGTCATAACATTGGCCAATATAGTCCCGCTATCAAAATCAATACCAACAAAATATGTTTCAGGATATTGTTGTGCAACCTTATAAAATGCATCGGACATCAAAAATCCCACTGCAAAAACAACATCTGCTTGTTCTGCTGCTTTACTTAAGTTACTTACATAATCTCCTTGCTCTTTCGATTGGATCACACCATATTCTACTCCAAGTTCCTCACACGCTTTAACAATTCCAGACCATGTACCATCCATAAATGACCCGTCTCCTAACCCCCCTACATCCGTCACCATAATGACCTTAAAAGCAAACATATCAACAACAATCAAGGTTAAAAAAAGCAAAAAAAATTTTTTCATAACCTCTTCCCCCTTTAATGTCTATTTTTAAATTTCAAAAATATTGGCGCCCCGGTAAAATGATAAATATTTTCTCTTATAATTTTCCTTATGTTATTTTGATAAAATTCCGGTACCTTTTTTCCATTGGTAAAAAATAAAAATGTTGGTGGCTTAACATCAACCTGTGCTCCGTAATAAATCTTTAACCCCCTTGGTGGAGGACTAAACATTATCATTCTTTGAATAACAGCGTTTACAGCACTTGTTTGAACTCTATAAAACAAAGAATTATATGCCTCCTTTATAGCCTTAATCAATTTTCCTATTCCATACCTTTCTTGTGCACTTACAAAAACCACTGGACTATAACTTACAAAGTACAACCTCTCCATAAAGTGTTCAATAAACTCTTGTTTTCTATATTTAAAATTTTTTACTAAATCAATCTTATTAAAGACTACAACAGTAGCCTTCCCTCTATTTTCTGCAATTCCTGCAATTTTCTGATCTTGGTGGGTAATTCCTTCTAGAGAATCTATAACAAACACTACAACATCAGACAACTCTATACTCTTTATTGATCTAACATTACTATACATATCTATACTCTTATATTCCACCTTACTTTTCCTTCTCAATCCAGCAGTATCAATAAATAGATATTTTTTTCCATTAATTTCAACTAACTCATCAATAGCATCTCTTGTTGTACCTGGAATAGGTGTAACCAAAGCCCTTTCTCGCTCCAAAATACCATTAAACAATGTGGATTTTCCCGCGTTAGGTCTTCCAATTAACGCTACCCTAATTATAGAATCCTTTTCTTCCTCTTCTTCAAGCTTTAATCCTTTTTTCTCAAGTCTTTTTATAACCTCTTCAATTAACCTATCAATATTTTTTCCCTGTTCAGCTGATATAAACAAAGGTTCTCCAAAACCTAAACTATAAAAATCATCAAAATTTACAAAAACTTTTTTTTCATTCTCAGATTTATTTACTACCAAAATTACATCTGAATTTGATTTTCTCAATAAATCCGCCAGATGATAATCTTCTGATGTTAGACCATATTTTCCATCAACAACAAATATTATTATATCACCTTCACTCAACATATTTAAAGTTAAATTTTTCAACCTTTCAGAAATTATATCCTCAGGTCTTTCAAAAATTCCACAGGTATCTATTAATTTAAACGATTTTCCAAAATAGGAGACGCGGTCACTAACCGCATCCCTTGTAACCCCTTCTTTATTATCTACAATTGACTTTTTCTTTCCAATAAGTTTATTGAAAAGTGTGGATTTTCCAACATTACTCTTCCCCACTATCAGAACTGTCGCCATTTTTTACCTTCCTTTCAATGGAGGTATATCTTTCCTTTTCAGCTTCATTTTTTATCTCGTCAAGAACTTTTTCATTTTCTTTTTCTTTTTCACTTACAACTACTCGTAAAATCTCTCCATCTGTTTTTATATTAATAATCTTCACTTCTAAATCATCACTCACATTAATATCAGAAACAATGTGTGATTTTGGCACATAAACCTCAATACCTTCTACATTTGCACTATAACCATTTTTTAATTCCTTTACCAATTTAACTTTTATTATATCCCCTACTTTGTGCTGTTGTTTAAATTTCTCCCATGGATTTTCAACTGTTCTTTTTATACTCAACCTTATCTTTCTATTTTCCTTATCTAAATCTAAAACGACAGCTTTAACTTTATTTCCCTCCCCAATCACATCAGTGGGATGAGAAATATAATTCCATGAAATTTCCGAAATAGGACAATACCCACTTATTCCTTCTTCAATGTCAATAATAACCCCTTTATCAAATACTACTCTTACAATTCCAGTAACTACATTTCCTAATGGATATTTTTCCTCAATATTTTCCCATGGATCACCTTTTACTTCTTTATAACTTAATCTTATCTTTTTATTTTCTTTATCTATTTCTTTTACAACTAACTTAACAAAATCACCTTCACTAATTATATCTTTTATATTCCCTCTTTTTCCCCAAAATACATCATCGATATGCACAAAACCATCAATACCAGGTTCAAGATTAACAAAAAAACCATAAGGCATTATCTTTTTCACCTTTCCACTAACAACTTCACCAATTTTATATTTCTTTTCAACGTTATTCCACGGATTTGGCATTAACTCTTTTAAACTGAAAATTAACTTCTTGTTTGTTGGATCGATTTCCTTTAAATATAACTTTACACTTTGTCCTTCACCTAATACATCCATTGCGCTAATTTCATAATCATAAGATACTTCTGAATTTGGTAATAAACCTTCAATACCTTCTGCTACCCTGACAAATGCACCAAAATCCTCTATTCTTTTTACAATACCTTCCACTATATCTCCCTTTTTTCTCTCTTTGAAAAATCTCTCAACTTGTTCTTTAACTAATGCTTTTCGCGATACAACTACATTTAATTTTCTTTTATCTTCAAACTTTATTATTTTAAATTCCATAGTATAATCTGGGATATTATCTCCATAAATCATTGATTCACTCTTGGGTAAAAATGCCTTGAATACATTATCTATTAATACATCATAGCCACCCTTATTTCTTGATATTATTTTCCCAATAACTTTTTCGCCTTTCTCAAATTTCTCTCTCAATATATTTCTTATATTTTTAAGATAAACCCTTTTTTCCGAAAGAAATGCCATACCGTCTTCTTCATCAATCTTTATTACTAACAATTTTAATTTATCACCGATATTATATTCACTTAAATCTTTTACCAATTCATCACTTGAAACTATCCCCTCCGCTCTCCAACCAAAATTAACAAATAGCTCTGTTTCTCCCTTTCTTAAAACTGTTCCCATAACTTCTGTTCCTCTTCTTACGTCGTCATACAAATAGCTTTCTAAAAGTTTTTCAAAGTTACCATCCATTTGCAGCATCCCTCCTAATTCTTTTAATCTTAATATTACTTTTTCAACTATATTTTTCGGTGTAGAAGTCCCACTTATTACACCTATTTTCTTTACCCCCTTGGGTAATTCAATTAATTCTTCTGGTAATTCAATATGCATACTCTTAGTATATTTCGAAGAGATTTTATACAACTTTGTTGTATTTGAACTATGTTTACCACCAACTACGACCATTAAATCAACTATTTTCGAAATCTTTTCCGCTTCCTTTTCTCGGTTATACGTTATATTGCAAATACTGTTAATTATTTTAATATCATCAAATTTAGACATCTCAGTAATCTTATTTACAAAAAATTCAAAATCTGTATATGACATAGTTGTTTGACTAGCAATTGCTATCCTTTTTGCATTTATCGGAAGTGGAATATCCGTTATAGTCGCATTTTCACAATAACTTTTTAATGCTTTCATTTCTGGATGTTCTTTTTTTCCAAAGACAACAATTTTGTATCCTTTTTTTTCAATCTCAGCAACAGTTTTAAATAAATTCTTAACAATACTACAAGTTAAATCCTCTACCTTATACCTTTTTTTCAAATCATCCAAAACATCTTTCGGCAGTCCATGAGCTCTAACCAGAAACACATCACCTTTTTCCTTAGATAAACCCATATCGTAAAGTTCTTTCATCACTGATTTGTTATGTACTATATCATCATCAGTCCAAACACTTAATCCCTTCTTCAAAAGTTCTTTTGCTTTTGAAACGGCGTTTTCAACACCAAAACAAAACCCTATACCTTCAGCAACTACAATTTGCATTTTTCTTTTACCACCTTTAAAATCCTTTCAATAACTTCTTCTATTGACAAATTGGTAGTATCTATTAAAATAGCATCTTTTGCCTTTTTTAAAGGTGCTACATCTCTTTCAGAATCTTGTTTATCTCTTAAAACAATCTCAGATAATACTTCTTCAAATGTAACTTCTACCCCTTTTTCCATTAACTCTTTATATCGCCTTTTAGCCCTTGCTTCTTGGGAAGCTACAAGAAATATTTTTACCTCTGCATCAGGCAATACAACAGTACCTATATCTCTTCCTTCAACTACTATACTTTGATTCTTGGCAATTTCTCTTTGGATTTTTGTAAGATAATTTCTCACAGGTAACCTTTTCGCATATTTTGATGCATAAATCCCAATTTCTGGTGTTCTAATTTCATTACCGATTTTTCTCCCATTAAGAAAAAAGTTACCATTTGAAAATGTAATTTTTAATTCTTTTAACTTTCTTTCTATTTCTTCATCGCTTTCAACATTATTTTCAGATAAGTACAACCCCACTATTCTGTACATTGCTCCCGTATCTAAATAAAATATACCTAAAGCATCAGCAAGTAATTTTGCAACAGTAGTTTTTCCTGAACCAGCTGGTCCATCTATTGCTATTCTACAAGGCATTTTATCACCTAAATTTCTTCAACACTGGATATAATATTGAAAACCTTATCTAATCTCGTCATTTCAAAAACCCTCATAACCGATTGTTTAGGAGACATTAAATATAATAATTTATTATTCATGCGCGCATCCTTTAATATAGCCACTAAACTTCCCAAACCTGCACTGTCTATGTAATTTACTTCCGAAAGATCAATTATAACCTTTTCCTTATCTGAAGAAATCATATTTTCACGTATTTCCTTCTTTATATCCGCTGAATGATAAGCATCGATATCTCCAGAAACTTTTGCAATTAAATATTTTTCATCATTAATAAATTCAACTTTCGTTCCTTTCATTTTCAATACCTCCCTTAAAAATTTGAATTGATAGTTCTTTTAACTGTTTTTCTTCAACGGTGGATGGTGCTCCAGTTAACTGACAGATTCCACTAGAGGTTTTTGGGAATGCAATTACATCTCTAATTGATGCAACATTTGCCGCAATTGAAACCATCCTATCAAAACCAAACGCTATACCCCCATGCGGCGGAACACCATACTTTAATGCACTAATAAAAAAGCCAAATTTTTCATTAGCCTCTTCTTCAGTTAGTCCAATAATTTCAAACACTCTTTTTTGAACTTCACTATCATGTATTCTTATACTACCTCCACCAATTTCCATTCCATTTAATATCATATCATATGCATACGCTTTTATATCTTCCAATTTTTGTTCCAAATTTTTTGGCATAGTAAAAGGATGATGCCTTGCTTCAAATCTACTTTCCTCCTCGTTCCACTCTAAAAATGGAAAATCAACTATCCAAAGAGCATCAAATACTTTTTCCAATTCATTAAAATACTCTTTTCCAACTTTTAAACGCAATGCTCCTAAGGCAGTATTCAAAATTTCCCTGTTTTCATGTGCAGCAAGTAAAACCACAGACCCTTTATCTAGATTATATTCTTTCACAATTTTTTTATAACTTTCCTTTAAGAATTTTGCTGTTGGTGAAACAATCTCATCATCCAACTTAAACCACAACAATCCACCCAAACCGTATTGCTTTACAAACTCTTCAAATTGAGATGCTATCTTTCTGCTGATAGGAATGGTTGTTATAAACCCCTTTACACTACCTGATCTCTCCAAAACATTTTTTATTACTTTAAACTCAGTATTTACAAAATAATTCGTAAAATCTTGCAATTGCATTCCATATCTTCTATCTGGCTTATCACTTCCATATAACTCCATTGCCTCTTCATAACTCAATCTATCAAACTTTTCAGGAAGCTTAATTCCTACTTTTCCAAAGACAAATCTTGCAAAACTTTCCATTAAGTCCAAAATTTCATCCATTTTCACAAAAGACATTTCAATGTCAATTTGCGTGAATTCAGGTTGTCTATCTGCCCTTAAATCTTCATCTCTAAAACATCTCGCAAACTGATAATATCTATCAAAACCTGATACCATTAAAATTTGCTTAAACAACTGTGGAGATTGTGGTAAAGCATAAAACTTTCCTTTCTGCAATCTAGATGGTACAAGAAAATCCCTTGCTCCTTCTGGTGTACTTTTGGTTAAATATGGAGTTTCAACTTCAAGAAAATCATGTTTGTTTAAAAATTCCCTTGCTGCCTGTGCCATCTTATGCCTAATAATCAAATTTTTTTGCATTCTCTCATCTCTTAAATCTATATACCTATACTTTAACCTCAAATCCTCAGAAACATTTTCTCCAGGATAAAATGGAGGCACATCTGATTTTGATAAAACTTTTATCTTATTTACTTCAACCTCAATTTCACCAGTTACCATTTCTGTTTTTGTTTCATCCGGCCTTTCTAAAACCTTCCCATAAACCTGGATCACCCATTCTCTTCCAAGTTCTTGAGAAATTTCATAAGCCGGAGAATTTGGGTTAACAACAAGTTGAGTTTTTCCATAACGATCCCTTAAAATTATAAACTTAATTCCTCCAAGATCTCTTATCCTGTCAACCCATCCTGAAAGTATTACTTCTTTTTCTACATCTTTTTTCCTTAATTCCCCACAATTATGCGTTCTGTACAAAACACTCACCTACCCGCTTTATATTTTTCCCAATCTCTAAGAAACCTTTCAATACCTAAATCAGTCATTGGATGATAAAACATTTTTTCAAGCACTGCAAAAGGAACTGTTGCAATATCTGCACCCATTAAAGCTGCTTCTAAAACATGCCTAGGATGTCTTATACTTGCAACAATAATTTCCGTTTCAAACCCGTAATTTGAATAAATGGTAATTATCTCCTCAACCATTCTCATACCATCGTTTGCTATATCATCCATTCTACCTACAAAAGGACTCACATATGATGCACCCGCTTTAGCTGCTAACAATGATTGATTTGCACTAAAAACAAGAGTAACATTAGTTTTTATACCCTCGGTAGATAAAATCTTCACTGCTTTCAAACCATCTGGTGTCATTGGGATCTTAATAACAACATGTTCATCTATTTTCGCTAAATTCCTCGCTTCCTCAACCATTCCTTGCCAATCCGATGAAACAACCTCAGCAGATACAGGACCTTGGACAATTTCACAAATTTGTTTTATCGTCTCCTTAAATGGTGTTCCCGCTTTAGAAACGAGGGTGGGATTTGTGGTAACTCCATCTACAATTCCCCATTCTACACCTTTTTTTATTTCATCTATCTTTGCAGTATCCAAAAATATCTTCATAGTATCCCCCCTTTACAATTATTTTAAACCTGTTCTAGCAATACCTCTAACAAAATATTGTTGTGTGAATAAAAATAGTAATATTACTGGAAGTATTGAAAAGGTAGCAGCAGCCATTAATTGGTTATACAAGGTTCCCACATCAGAACTGAAATTTTGCAATCCAACTGGCAAAGTTCTGTATTTATCTGAATTTGTAACAATCAACACCCATAAAAATCCATTCCAACTTCCCACAAACTTCAACAAAGCACCTGTAATAATCACCGGCTTACTTAATGGAACCACTATTCTCCACAAAAACTTCCAATGTGAGCAACCATCTATCTTTGATGCGTCAAACAATTCACGAGGAATAGCCAAAAAATGCTGTCTCATCAAAAATATAGCAAAAACACTTACAATCCATGGAATAATCAAAGCATAATAAGTATCAATCCATCCAAATTTGGAAACTGTTATAAAATTAGGAACAAGTAAAACTTCCCCAGGTACCATCATAGTAGCCAAGAATATACCGAAAATTAAATTTCTTCCAGGAAAATTCATCCAGGAAAAAGCATAAGCAGCCATTGAAGCAAGAATAACTTCAAGAATTGTTGTTGCAGTTGCCACAAAAACAGTATTTAAATAATACCTCCCAAATGGTGCAGCATGCTATGCATCAACATAATTTTGGAATATATTCTTAAACACTTCTATAAGTGAAAACTTTAAACTTGCAACACTTAAATTATTATCACTTAAATAAACAGGTGAAACACCAGAAAGTTCTATTTCTATAACCTCTCCATTTTTTACTCTAACACTTTTTACAAATTCTGGTGCTTCTATGATTTTCCATTCGTTCATTGAATTATTGTATATTCTTCTAACTTCATCTACATAATCTGTAAATAAAATAAACTCACTCAAGAAGTCATCTATACTTGAAATCTTGCTTGAAATACTCTCTACTTTAGCAAGAAAAATCCTATAAGTACTACTATTTCTTAATTTTTCATCTGAAATGAATTTTAGTTTTTCAAATCCATATTTTTTCAATATGTCTATATAACCTATACCCTTTTCAATTAACAAGTTTTTGTACCCCACAACCACACTTTTTAAACTATTTAGCTGCGCTGTATTAATATTATATTCATTAACAAAATAGCTATCAACCTCTTTTGAAAACTTCTCAGGTAAGTTTTCAATTTCATCATTCTCCAACAACTTCTCAAGTAATGGATTGTTAATTTTTTTTATATTTTCCTTTAAAAGTTTAATTTTTTCATCTTTGGACATTACTTTTGCAACTATAAAACTTTCAACTTTTTTATTCTGAATATTCTTGAAGTATTTATAAACTTTTAAATAAAAGTTTAACAGCTCTTTTTCATAATTAATTACATCTACTACTTTGCTTTCAAAGATTTTAATCAACGAATTTTCACGTGTATAATTCAAATTTAAACTTGATAATAAATTGTAAATTTCTTTTATTTCATTATCTTCTAGCACCAAATATTTTCCTGCTTTGTATATTTTTGCTTTTTCATTAATTAAAACAATATCTTCTTTCAATTTTGACAAAAAATTACTAAAAATTTCCCTTTCATTTTCATCTTTAATTCTTCTATCTACAAATCTAAGTATCAAATCAATTGCTGAAAGAACGGAATTAAATTTATTATCTAGCTCAGAAAAATAACTTAACCTATTAAAATAAGGTTTTGAACCACTTTTAAAGTACAAAAACACTTCTTCAAAGAATTCCTCAGGTGTGTCATAATCCAATTGAATTGGTATACTTACATTTTTTAACCACTTTTCAAACTCTTCTTTGGATAATCTATCCGTATAATCAAATCCTTTAATATTCAATGTCATAGTCCCTCTATAGAATGGGTCATCTTCTACAGAGATACTCAATATGTTATCCTCCATCTTTGAAGATGTAAAACTCAACGCCTCACTTAAACTAATCCCCTTTAAAGTTCTTACTGCACCAATCTTTGTTTTAACTTTAACTTGCCTACTACTAAAGAAGTTTTTAGTATACCACTTTGGAGGCCATTGCTGTATCTCACTTGGCATCTTAAATGACGTAATTAACATCCATGCAAAAGGCATAATCATTGTTACAAAGCCAATTGAAAGCAATAAATATATAATCAGCTTCTTCATTCCTTTTCACCTCACGACACGTATTCTACAACTTTATTACCAACTTTATATTGAATTGCAGTAAACACTAAAATTACCGCAAACAACAAATAAGCAGCTGCACTTGCTATACCCATCCTTTGCTGTCTGTAAAACAAATCGAACACATAATATACCATAGTCATTCCACTGTTATTATAAGGTCCTGGAAGTCCATCGTACAAAACATAAACCTGTGCAAATACCTTAAACGCACCTATCATTGATACTATTAATAAAAAGAAAGTTGTAGGAGATAAAAGGGGCCAGGTAATTTTAATAAATTTTTGCCAAGAATTTGCACCATCCACTTCAGCAGCTTCATAATAAAATTGATCAATATTTTGAAGACCAGCTAGAAATATAATTGCGTCATACCCAATTTGTTTCCAAATAGAAACAATCGCAATTGTAGGAATTGTCCATTTTTCATCTTTCAACCATCTTATTCCTTCTATGTTAAACCATGAAAGAAAATAATTTAACAGACCAAATTCATCGCTAAAAATCCACTTCCAAACCAAAGAAACAGCAACCACTGAAGTAACAAATGGGATAAAATAACTAGTTCTAAAAAACACCTTAAATCTAACATTCGAATTTAAAAGCACTGCGACAATTAATGATAACAAAAGGGTTATAGGAACTGTTAAAATAACATAATAAAAGGTATTGACAAGCGCCTTCATAAATAAATTTTTATCTTTTGCATCCATAAAAAACATAAATAATCCATTCTGACTAATTTTACTAGTTTCCAGTAAGACATAAACAAATATTATTGATGAAACATTTATCCAAACTAATTTTCTAAACATACTTTTTATTGAACTATCTCTAAAATCAAATAAAACAACTCCAAACAGAAAAATATCAAGTAACAACATTAAATATACATTAGCTTTACTTATAAAAAACAAAGATATAAAAATTACTCCGATATTAATTAAAAAGATGGAAAAATTCTTTCTTTTTAAAAGATTTAAAATAGAATAAAAAATTAAAACAATAACAATTGCCAAAAACACATAGGAAATTGAATATACCAATCCATTCCAAAACGAAAACTTTGGGGGATAATTAAACTCAAAAATCTTCAGGTAATTATCAATTCCATTAAAATAAGGAGATTTCATATTTCGAAAATCCCATTTAAAAAAACTTAATACAAATGAAAACCCAACCGGCCAGAACACAAAAATTCCCAAAACAATCAATGACGGCAATAAAAACAAATATGCCAAAATGGATTCTTTAACTTTTCTTTTTACAGATGCTTTCACAATCTCCCTCCTATAAAATATACGAAGTCAAATCCTCATCTTCTATTATATCCTTTAACCTTTCAGTAACAAACTTATCATCTATTATAACTTTTTCACTTATTTCAGGAGCTTCAAACAAAACGTCTTCAAGAATCTTCTCTATTACCGTATACAATCTTCTTGCACCAATATTTTCAAGCTTTTGATTCAACCTATACGAAACTTTTGCAATTTCATTAATTCCTTCCATAGAAAATTCAAGCTGTACACCTTCCGTATAAAGCAAAGCCTGATATTGTTTAGTTAGTGCATTTTCAGGCTCAACCAAAATTCTTACGAAATCTTCTTCAGTCAATGGCTCAAGCTCAACCCTAATTGGAAATCTCCCTTGAAGCTCCGGTATCAAATCTGAAGGTTTTGAAACATGGAATGCTCCTGCGGCAATAAACAAGATAAAATCGGTCCTTACGGGACCATATTTTGTGGTTATTGTGGTACCTTCAACAATAGGCAATAAATCTCTTTGAACACCTTGCCTTGAAACATCTTGTCCACTTCCAGAAGTTTTTGCGGCAATCTTATCCATTTCATCTATAAATATAATCCCACGATTTTGTGCAATTTCCAAAGCTTCCTGTATAGTTTCATCCATGTCAATTAATTTTTCTTCTTCAATTGGTAATAATATCTTTTTTGCATCAGATATCTTCATTTTTCTTTTTTTCCTTTGCTTTGGAAAAATATTTCCCAACACATTGGATAAATCCATTCCAATATCTTCCATCTCAGGAAGCCCAATAAAGCCTATGGGAGTATTTGAAGTTTCAATCTCTATTTCTATCTCGTCGTTATCCAATTCTCCTTTTCTTAACTTCTGCCTTAACTCTTCTCTTTTAGCAGATAGATTTTCACTTTCTTCAATAGATTGAACCTTTTCAGGCTGCATCCCAAAAATATTCGCAAATGGAATTTGTGTTTTCTTTCTACTTGGAAGTAATGCATCTAATATTCTCTCTTCCACATTCACTTTTGCCCGTTCTTCTACTTTCTTCATTTTTCTTTGTTTTACCATGTTTACAGAAATTTCAACTAACTCTCTTATCATTGAATCAACATTTTTACCTACATAACCAACTTCTGTAAATCTCGTTGCTTCAACTTTTAAAAAAGGCGAACCAGAAAGCTGAGCAAGCCTCCTTGCGATTTCTGTTTTACCAACTCCTGTAGGTCCTATCATTAAAATATTTTTAGGTGTAATTTCTTTTTTCCATTGCTCAGGCAATTTTTGCCTTCTAATCCTATTCCGAATCGCTATTGCAACAGCTTTCTTTGCTTCTCTCTGACCTACAATAAATTTATCAAGCTCATGTACAATTTCTTTAGGTGTCAATTTATCAAAATCTTTCATAGTTTCCCTCCTAATCATTAATTACCCTTTTTATATAAATCTTTCCTTTTTTCAAATCAACTATATTATCATCAACTTTTACCAATGGCAAAATACCCGATGATACCTTTATTACCACCCCTTTTTTACCATTGCTCAATTCAACTAACGTACCCGTTGGATAAATTCCCGTATAATGCACGAATTTCTCCACTATATTTGGATCAAACATCTTACCGGAATTTGAAACAATAAATCTTATTGCCTCATAAGGTGTACTGGGATTACCTTCAAAATCTTTACTTATTAACGTGTCAAAAACATCTGCAACAGCAATAATCCTTGAAAAAATTGGAATAGCTGAGCCCTTTAAATTTCTCGGATAACCCTTACCATCGAATCTTTCATGGTGATGCAAAACTCCAAGCAATATTTCATCATTTACACTGAAATATTTTCTCAAAAGTCCTGCTCCTCTAATGGGATGCGTATCATAATAGTCTAAAACATCTCGAACATTTTTGTCAAGTGAAATATCGTGTAATAACGCCGAAATTGCTAACTTATTTAACATTTCTTCATCAAATCCCAAACTAATTCCCAATATAGAGGAAATTATCGAAGTATTT
This sequence comes from Thermosipho melanesiensis BI429, assembly GCF_000016905.1. Taxonomy (GTDB): domain Bacteria; phylum Thermotogota; class Thermotogae; order Thermotogales; family Fervidobacteriaceae; genus Thermosipho; species Thermosipho melanesiensis. The sequence goes on along the minus strand of NC_009616.1, from coordinate 1,602,277 downwards.
ATTACATGTCTTATTAATGGTTTTTGATCTCTTCTAACTAAATTTAAAACTTTCTCCTCGTATTTTTCCAAAACGTTCTTTATTATTTTTTCCGATTGTTCAACTACCTTTTTTATTTTAACCTCTCCTCTTTTAATTTCCTCAAAAGTATTATCTAAATTTTCAGATAATTCTCTGAATGTTTCATATTCAATAGTTGGCTCAATATCATCAGAAACCAAAACTTCTTCAACATATATGGGAAGCATGTGTACTCCCCTGTTTTTCAAAAGATATATATCTCCTTCCTTTAAAACCGTCCCTTTCTTTAATAAAACAATAAATCCTGAAGGATCATAAACATCTTCTCCAACAATTTCACCTTTTTCAACCAAGTCCAAATTTTTCCAAATAATCAAATAAATTCCCCCTTAAAGGTTATGTTTTTTATCTCTTCAGGAGACACATAAAACAGTGACCACTTACGTGAGAATAATTTTTTAAAAACTCTTTCTACGTCACTTCTTTCAACATTTTTTATTTTTTCAATTATTTCTTCAGGAAGTTCAGGTTTAATATCATTTGATAAATACTCGATTATTAAATTAGTTACTGTAGAAGTACTTTCTGTTGAAAGTTCCAATTTTCCAATTATTCTCCTTAAACCGTAATTAAAAAGTTCATCAGAAAGTTCGAACTTTCTTACTACGTTAATCATTTGATTTTGAAATCTTTCAACATTTTCAATTGATACTGCAGCATAAATATTAAAAATTCCCCAATCTTTCTGCGATAAATTTGTTGAAAAAATATCATACACAAGTCCCTCTTTTTCTCTGATCTCCTCAAAAAAATAAGAACTCATTCCACTGCTCAAAATCGTATTTAAAACAATTGCAGGGTATCTATCCTCTTGTTCCAGTGAAAACCCTTCTGTCACATAAAGAAAATGAACTTGTTTTGTATTTTCCATTACCTTACCTTCAATCAAACCAGTGTTTACAATACTTCTGTGTTTTAAAGTTTTCATTGAATTTCCATCTATTTTTTCTAACTCATCAACTACTTTTTCCAAAACTTCATCTTCTATATAACCTACTATAATCACCTTTACGTTATATGGAACGTAATATTCTTCATGAAATATTTTTATATCTTTCAAATTAATACTTTTTATAGTCTCTTCTCTTCCAATAACAGGTTTGGCATGTGGTCCGTTTAATCCTTTAGTGTACATTAACTCAAAAAGATTACTCATTGGATCTTCTTTATTTGATAAATATTCTTGAAAGATTATATTTCTTTCCAACTTTAAATCTTCTGTCTTAAAAATAGGATAAAACACTACTTCTTTCAACGCATTGAAAGCATCAAAAAGAGTAGATGAAGGGACCTTCGCATAATATACGGTATTTTCTTTATCAGTCCATGCATTCAAAAGTCCTCCAACTTCCTCAACAACACGCTTTAACTCTTTCATTGTATAATTTTTCGTACCTCTAAATGACAAATGTTCTATAAAATGAGAAATACCAGAAATTTCATCTGGTTCATAAACTGAACCTACACCAACATTAAATGCTATAGTTGCAGAGCGAATATTTTCAAGATGATGTATATAAAGTTCTATTCCATTAGATAAGCACTTTTTTTCCAATAAAATCACTCCTCTGCTTTTCCCAACTGAATTCTACCACTGTCATCTATATTTACCACCACAACTTTTATTACATCACCAACTTTGTACTTTTTTCTAAATTCCTTTGAATCATTTCCTAATTTACTTGAATGTGCAAGTCCAATTTTACCAGGCATTAATTCCACAAATAAACCATAAGGTTCTATCCTCGTAATTTTTCCTTCAAACATATCACCAACTTCTATTTCTCTCGTTAAGGTCTTAATATACTCAATTGCTTGATTCACCTTATTTTGGTCTTTGCCATACACTGAAACCTTACCTGTTACATCATCAATCGAAATTTCAACATCAAACTCCTTTACAATAGATTTTATTACCTTTCCACCAGGTCCAATAAGTTCTCCTACCTTCATTGGATCAATTTCAATATTTGCAATTAAAGGTGCATAAGGAGATAGTGATTTTCTTGGTTCTTTAATTGTTTCAAACATTATATCCAGTATTCTCATTCTTGCAACACGTGCTTGTTTTAACGCTTTCTTTAAAAGCTCTTCTCCAACACCTGCTATCTTACAATCCATCTGAAAAGCCGTTATACCATTTCTCGTACCTGCAACCTTAAAGTCCATATCTCCCCAATGGTCTTCCAAACCTTGGATATCTGTTAAAACTACTTCATTTTCCTCATCTACAATTAAACCCATCGCCACACCTGCAACATGCGTTTTTATAGGAACACCTGCATCCATTAATGCTAATGAACCGGAACAAACAGTTGCCATTGAAGATGAACCATTAGATTCCAAAATTTCAGATACCACACGAACAACATATGGAAAATCTTCTTCATCTGGTGCTACAGCTTTCAAAGCCCTTTCTGCCAAATGTCCATGTCCAATTTCACGTCGTCCAGGACCCCTTAGAGGTTTAACTTCACCAACTGAAAAAGGCGGAAAATTGTAATGGAGAATAAATCTTTTCGTTCCTTCCTCCATAATTGTATCAACTATTTGCTCTTCCATTGGAGCTCCCAAAGTAACTATACCAAGACTTTGAGTCTCTCCCCTAGTAAAAAGAGCTGAACCATGTGTTCTTGGTAAAACTCCAACTTCGCATGTTATAGGTCTTATCTCTTCAGGTGTTCTTCCATCCGCTCTAATTCCTTCATTAATAATTATTTTTCTCATCAGTTTTTTTGCTTTTTCATCAAAAAGTTCTTTCAAAAGCATTTCCTGAGTTAATTTTTCTTCATCATCTATCTCAAACTCTTCAAAAATCTTTGAAATCAATTCTTCTTTGTATTCTTTTAGCTTTAAAGATCTTTCTAATTTTTCCTTTATCAATAACCTTTTTCTAAGTTCGTTTTCAACTAACAATTCTTCAAAACGTCCAATTAACTCATCTTTTGGTTTAGGTTCTTCTATTTCCATCTTCTCAACATTAAACTCCCTCAAAATCTCTTCTTCAAACTCAATTAATTTTTTTATAGCTTCATGTGCAACCATTAAAGCCTGCACCATTTCCTCTTCAGTAACTTCTTTTGCTTCACCTTCTACCATAGTAATTGCATCTTTACTTCCTGCAACAACTATATCCAACTTGCTATTTTTCAACTGCTCCTCCGTTGGAAAAATTACAAATTCCCCATCAACATACCCTATCCTTACACCAGCAACTATACCTTGAAAAGGAATTTTTGAAAAATTCAACGCTAAAGAAGCGGCAAAAATTCCAGTAACATCTGGTGGTGTATCTCCATCTACAGACAAAACTGTTACAATAAGTTGTACATCATTTCTCAAGTATTTTGGAAATAATGGCCTTATTGGTCTATCTATTAATCTTGCAGACAAAATAGCAGATTCCGTGGGCTTTCCTTCTCTTTTAATAAATCCTCCTGGAATTTTTCCAGCCGCATAAAACTTTTCTTGGTATTCCACTGTTAAAGGTACAAAATCAACTCCTTCAATTACTCTATCTGAAATATTCGCTGTTGCCAAAACAACACTATCTCCAAATTGCACCCAAGCGGCTCCTGAAGATTGCTTAGCAACCTTTCCATATTGGATTGTTAATTTTCTTCCAAAAAATTCTTTGCTCCATTCCCTAAACTTCAGCATGACAACACCTCCTAAAATTCCATATCAAATTCTTTCAAACTGGTCTTAGTATAAACTTTAAATCTTATATTTCTCTTTTTATGCACATAACCATTTTTCCTGGGCAAAATATTAACCTTTCCTTTATCGTACACTATTTTGTATATATTATACATTCCTTTTTTGTAGTTATAACTTTCTCCATCATCTTCATAAAGATACCCAATTGCCCTATCGTTAAACGCAACTATATGTGCCGTCAATTCTTCATTATATGAATTCTTCAAATATTCCACCGGTTTCTGAGTAAAGATTATTGAACCATCAAGCACGAAATGCGGTACTTTGTCTAACGGTGCATCAACCAAGTGCCAACCTTTCTTTAAAAAGTTTTTTTCATTAAAATCAAGCGCCCTTTTCGGTAAATAAACCATCCTTTTATTAACCCCCGGGTTGTAAACAGGTGCTACTAATAAATCTCTTCCTACTAAAAACTCATCAAAAATCTGATATGATAGCTCATCTTTTTCAAAGTGATAGAACATAGGAACAACTAAAGGGGTGTCATTTAAAATTCCCATCATATATTTCGTATACAAATATGGTATTAATTCGTATCTATATTTAATTATTTTTTTCATTACATCTTCATATTCTTTGGCAAAGCTCCATGGTTCTTGCCGTCTTGTGCCAATAGCCGAATGGTTTCTAAACAACGGCATAAACAGACCAAGTTGCATGAATCTTATCATCAACTCTGGAGAAACATTTCCTCCAAAGCCGCCAACATCAAATCCCGTGTTAAATACCCCAACCAATGAGAGAGAATTTATTCTTTGCATTTCTAAAAGAATATGCTCCCACCAACTATGATTATCACCTGTCCAAACACCACCATATCTTTGTACACCAGAATAAGCAGATCTTGTAATTAATAACTTCCTTTTGTTTTTAGGAAAACCTCCAAAAGTTGCACGAATCATATTAAATCCATAAATATTTTTTAATTTATAATGTTCTTTTCCAGAAAGATGAATTATTTCATCGCCTCTACCCTTTTTCTTTATTTCACCAATCTCCCCAAGTGCACCAGCAACTTTAATCCCATCTTCTAACTTTAAACATTTCAACTTTTCGCTCACATTTTCCAAGTCCTTTTCACTTGCAAAAATAGCTATTTCATTCATATCATTCCAAAATCCATCTATTCCACCATCAAAAAGTTTTTTCACCTTTTTGCCCCACCAACTTCTTACTTTCCTCTCAGAAAAATCTGGAAACCTAACTCTTCCAGGCCATACGGCTCCTTCAAAATCCTTTCCAGTTTTATCCCTTAAAAAATATTTTTCTTTTGCTTCTTCAAAAACATCATATCCCTTTTCCACCTTTACACCCGGATCTAGTATGGCTGAAACCTTAAACCCCATATCATGTAGTTTTTTTAACATTTCTCTGTGATTTGGAAAGTTTTCTTGACTCCAAGTAAAAACTTTGTACTTATCCATATAGTCAATATCCAACCAAATTACATCACAAGGTATTCCCCTCTCTCTAAATTCCTCAGCAACTTTTAAAACCTCATCTTGTGTAAAATAGCTCCATCTACTTTGCTGATATCCAAAACTCCAAAAAGGAAACGCAACATTTTTTCCAGTTAAATAAAGATAATTCTTTAAGATCCTCTTTACATTATCTTCCAAAATTATATATTGATTAAAACCTTCTCCCTTTATCCTGAAAGAAATTTCGCCAATTCCCTCACTATCTAAATCAATTTCCATAAATCCAGGATAATCCGTAAAGACACCAAATTTAAAGTTTTTGGTTATATAAATAAAAAACGGAAAGCTCTTGTATAAAGGATCAGCACCTGGATGGTGCGTAAAATCGTCTGTATTCCAAAAAACATACTTTCTGCCTTTCCTGTTAAATGGTCCTACTTTATCTCCAAAACCAAAATAATATCCAGTCTTTTCTTTTAAACTTATTTTTAATTCTAAAAAACCTCCGTCTAACTTTTCAAACGAATATCCATCAAATATTTTGTTTAAAAATTCCAAAAAAACAACTTTTACTTTTTTTTCATTTACAATTGCTTCACTACTTACATCAGGAACACCGTAGGTTATTTTATAAATCATACTTCACTAACCTCCAACAATTATGTTATCAATTAATCTTGCCTTCCCCACAAATACTGCAATTGCAACTATAACTTTTCCTTCTATTTTTTCAACAGGACGGAGTGTTTCTTCATCTACAAATTCAATATAATCAATCTTTAACAAAGGATGGTCTAGTATTTTCTTCATTTCATCTTTTATTTTTAAAACATCTTTTTCGCCTTTCTCGATAAGCTCTTTAGCCTTTAAAAGTGACTTATAAAGTCTTGTGGCCTCATTTCTCTCAACATCGTTTAAATACGTGTTTCTAGACGACATAGCAAGCCCATCAAGTTCACGAACAATTGGCATTTCCCTTAACTCAACATCTAAATTTAAATCCCTTACCATTCTTCTCAATACTCTAAACTGTTGTGCATCTTTTTGTCCAAAATAAGCCCTTGTAGGTTTAACGATGTTAAAAAACTTAGTAACAACTGTACACACTCCTCTAAAATGCCCCGGTCGTGAAGCTCCACATAAAAATTTTGATAGAACTACTTCCTCAACAAAAGTTGAATAATCATTTGGATACATATCAGATACTTCGGGCACAAAAACATAATCAACGTTTTCCTTTTCCAAAAGACTTAAATCCCTTTTCAAATCTCTGGGATAACTTTCAAAATCTTCATTGGGGCCAAATTGTGTAGGATTAACAAAAATGCTAACAACTAATATATCGTTTTCCTCTCTTGCAGCCCTTACCAACGAAAGATGCCCTTCATGTAAATAACCCATTGTTGGAACAAAACCAATCTTTTTTCCTTTTAAAATATTTTCAAAAGATATCTGTTTCATTTTATCAATACTTTTTATTACTTCCATAAAGAACACCCCTCATAAAATAATACTCAACAATATCATCTGGATTAGTAACCAAAAATGCCCCGTTCTTTATCAAAAAATTCGGAGTCTGAGAATTTTCCGAATAAATATTTCCTGGCACACAAAAAACATCTTTTCCAAAATCAAGCGCATAATTTGCAGTAATCATCGTCCCACTCTTTAATTTTCCTTCAACGATCAAAACACCTTCAGATATCCCGGCAATAATTCTATTTCTTGCCCTAAAATTATCCCTTCTTGGTCTTTCCCAAGGTAAATACTCACTTACTACACAACCTTCTTTGATTATTTTCAAATAAAGTTCTCTATTCTCCTTAGGATAGCAATAATCCACTCCATTTCCCAAAACTGCTATAGTTTCTCTAGCATTTTTATGTGCAAAAGCATCAATACCTCTTGCCATCCCACTAACAATCACAAAATAGCTCGATAATCTTTTCGAAAAACTATATGCAACCTTTCTCCCATACTCAGTTGGCAATCTTGTTCCAACAATAGCAAACGACTTTTTGGATAAAAGCTCCTTATTTCCTTTACCAAATAAAACAACCGGTGGATTCCAGATATTTTTTAGACTTTCTGGATAATCTTCATCAAAATAAGTGACTAAAAAATTTCCTTCTTTTGAAAGCCAAGATTTTAGTTTAAAATATAATTCATCTTTTTCAACTTGTTTAACCAAAGCTAATTTTTTCCTTATTTCCTTTAAAGAATGCCCCAAATAGTGCCAAATAGCTATTCGAAGATCCATTGTCTTTAATTATTTTCAAGAATTTCTTTAATTTTTTCTTGAACACCGGATTTTTTTCCGGGCAAACATTTATCAATAGCATCACCTTTTTTTACGATAGCCGACGCATAGCCCTCACATCCGGGATATCCACATGCCCCACAATTTATTCCTGGCAAAACCTTCGTAATCATTTCTATTCTTGGATCAACTTCTACTTTGAATTTTTCATTACTGAAAGCCAAAAACAAACCGAATCCCAATCCCAATACACCCATAACAATTGCAGAATAAAGTACTACCAATTTTAACACCTCCAATTCAATTGTTAATCTAAAATTATTTTACCACAAATAGATAAAAATTGTCATTAATGCTATAATATCTTTGAAAAAATCAAAAGGAGGCTAAAAATGTCAATATTAATAAGTAGTCTTCTATTTTCTTTTGCAACATTTTTTTCAAGAATTTTGGGGCTTTTACGAGATGTTTTTTTTGCAAAATACTTCGGAGTATCTTATCTGCTAGATGCATACTTTATATCAATAATGTTTCCATTTTTTTTAAGAAAGGTATTTGGCGAAGGTGCTATGTCATCTGCTTTCGTACCACTTTATTCTGAAAAAAAGGAGAAAGATGAATTTCTTTCTTCTGTAATAAATGGATTTTCTCTAATAATATTTACATTACTTTCAATTACCTACATATTTCCGGAAATAATTGTCAATTTATTTGGCGCAGGTGCCACTCAACAAACGAAAGAAATCGCTGCAAATCTTATTTTTATTACCGCCCCAGCAACATACTTTATTTTTCTTTGGGCAATATCTTATTCCATCTATAACACAAAAGACAGTTTTTTTTGGCCTGCATTAACTCCCAGTATTTCAAATATATTTATAATAATCGGTATTTTATTTTCCAAAAAGTACGGGATATACGCACCAACAATTGGATTTTTAATAGGAAGTATAATAATGTTTTTTAGCCTTTCTAAATCCTTGTTTTCTCACAGATACTATTTTACGTTAAAATATTTCCCGGAATTTATCAGATACTTTATACCAACTTTTTTTACAATGACCATATCTCAAGTAAATACCATAGTTGACATGAATGTTTCTTCATTCTTTAGTGAGGGAAGCATTTCATATCTACAATATGCCTCAAGATTTTATTTATTACCCTATGGATTATTTGCAGTTTCCGTTTCAACTGTGGTACTTTCAAAAATTTCTTCAAATAGACATCTATTCAAAAACCATGTAAACAACGCATTAAAAACCACGCTTTTATTTACTATTCCATCTTCAGTTGGATTAATATATTTATCACAGGAAATTATAAAATTCTTCTACGAACACGGGCAATTTAGCCAAAATGATACGCTTATTACCTCAAAAATTCTAATAGCTTATTCTATAGGATTACCTTTCTACGGCATTTACTCAACAATTTCAAGGAGCTTCCATGCAATGAAAAATACAAAGATACCGTTTTATGCCACTTTATACGTTTCTATATCAAATATTGCATTAGACCTTATATTCGGAATTAAATGGGGCCCAACCGGTGTTGCATTTGCTACAAGCATTGCAGGAATGATTGGTTCAATCTATCTAATTTTTAAAATAAAAACTTTTCCAATACTCGATTTGTTCAAAATATTTTCAAGTAGCATTATAATGTTATTTGGAATAGTAGTATTGAAAAACGTTCACTTTTTAATTCAAATATTGCTCGCTATAATTATTTATTTTTTTGTTTCATATATATTTTATAGAAATTTGATTAAGGAGGCAATAAATGTTAAGAAAAAATAATATCTTAAGGTTTAAAACAATTGAAAGTACTAATAACTTTTTAAAGGAAAATTATGAAAAAGTGGAAAATGGTACAGTTGTAGTTGCCGATATTCAAACTAAAGGTAGGGGAAGGCTGGGGAGAACTTGGGTATCAAAAAAAGGAGGATTATGGTTTTCAATACTAATCAAAAAAGACATTAAAAAACCAAGTTTTTATACAAAATTGTCTTCAATATCAATTATATCAATACTTAAAAGGTTAAAAATAAACGCAAAAATAAAATGGCCAAATGATATATATGTAAATTCAAAAAAACTTTCTGGTATATTAACCGAAGCTGTTACAGTTAACAATAACATAAAATGTATTATAATAGGTATAGGTATAAATGTGAATAACGAAACACCTGAAAATGGGGTATCGCTTTCAAATCTTTTGAAAGAAAGGTTATCTTTGGATTTTCTCCTTGAACAATTTATAAAAGAATTCAATAAAAATTATTATCATTACAGAAACCTACCATTTTTATTGAATCTTAAGTGGAAAAAAAATTTAACATTTAGAAAAAGAAATTTTGTAAACGGATATAAAATTTTGAAAATTAAACCAGAATATCTTATCGTAAAAAAAGGCAAAATTACGTTAAAAATCAATAGTATTCATAAATTAGAAAAGGAGCGATAAATTGAATATAAAAGAAAAAATTGATTTGATAATAAATGAGATAAGAGAAACTGTAAAATCATTAAAAAAAGACAAATTAATTGTAGCATTTTCGGGAGGACTTGATAGTACCGTTACAGCTATCTTGTGCAGAGAGGCTTTGGGACCCAGAAATGTTGAGTTGGTAAATGTGGTTTACGGTCCATTTACCTACAAACGTAGTATACAAATAGTAAAAGATGCAGCCAAAAGGCTGGGATTAAAAATCACTTTTTTAGAATCTCTCTACCAAAAAGAAATATGGAAAAATGGTCCATCATGCAATATGTGTACAAAAAGTGTAAAAATGAATACCGTAAAAATGTATGCAAAAGACAATCTTGTAGTTACAGGTTCAAATCAAAGCGATAGCTGGGGAAAGACTGGTTTAAAAGTTTTTAACGGTCTTTACGCACCACTTGCTAATCTAAACAAAAGGGAAATTAATGATATACTTAACTATTTCTCATTTAAACTTGAAAGAATAGGAGAAAATGCCAAAAGAGAAGGCTGTAAGCTAAAACATTTATTGAAAATAATGACCAACCTAGATTATCATGGAAAAGCTGTAGATATTGCAAATGAAATATTAATTGAAAACGTTCCAAAAAACATCGAACTTGCAAATGTGAAAATAATCGGTCCGTTATCAAAAAACATAGCCATAATAAACGTTAAACCTATGGTTGAAAACATTGAAAAAATAGCAAAAAAAATAAGAAACCTTGCTGTGATAGATGAGGTAATAATTGCAAAAAAACCTCTAATCTTACACGTAATAGCAAACCCATCAATATACAGAGTTAAAAATTCAAGATATTGGATTGAAAAAGGAAAATTACAACCTGAATTTGCTGTACCTATAAAAGTTATATGGAAAGAATCAAAAAACAACAAGCTTAGAACCATTCAAGTAGTTGGGGTGGAAGAATGGAAAGATTTCGAGAAGGAGAAATTGAACATGTCATTGGATACAGATTTAGAAATAAAGAACTCTTGTTCACTGCTTTAACTCATACCTCATATGCTAACGAAAACAAAAAACAGTCATATGAAAGACTTGAATTTTTAGGTGATTCAGTAATTGATATACTTGTTTGTACAATTCTCTACGAACAATATCAAACACTAAACGAAGGTACAATGGCTCAAATAAAATCAGCCGTAACAAGTGAGGATATACTTTTTGAAATTGCCAAAAAATTTAATCTAGGAAAATACATACTTTTAGGTAAAGGTGAAAGAAGAAGCAGAGGTTCAGAAAAAAAATCTATCCTTGCAGACGTTGTCGAATCACTTATTGCAGCAATATACTTAGATTCAAACAAGAATTTAAAACTTATAGAAAACCTATTTTCTAAAATATTCAAAGATTATATTGATATCTTTTTAACGGGTAAAAGAATTTTTGATTACAAAACAAAACTACAAGAATTAACTCAAGATAAATTCAAACAATTACCCGTTTATGAAACTACCACAGTTGGAGGGAAATTTATTACTACACTTAAGATAAATAATAAAATATACTCAAAAGCAAAAGGAAGTTCAAAAAAAGATGCAGAAAAATTAGCAGCAAAAATTGCATATGAAAAATTAAAGGAGGAGGAAAAATATGGAAAATAAAAAATTAGCGGAATACAATATCACTTGGGAAAGGTATGAAAAAGCCATATCAAAAATATTACAAGATTTCGCAAATAGGGGACTTGAAATTGTAACAGTTGAAGAGCTTTGGGTAGAAAGTTCACTACCAATTGATCTAATTCTAGAAATTCTTGAAAGAAATAACATCACATTTCCCAATGAAATAAAAGAAATAAAATACAAAAACAATACGATTTGGAGCAAATTAGAAAAATGATAACAACATTTTTCAATATTTTGCCACCATTTTTAATAATATTAATTGGATTCATCTTTGGTAAAGCTTTTTCTTTTGATATAAAAATTGTTTCAAAATTATCTTTATGGATAATGGCAACAATTTTAACATTCACCTTTATAAACGATTATCCACCAAAGCTTTCCCAATTAAATACCTACGGTTTTGGTGTTGCAATACTGTTTATTATATTTTACTTTGTTTCGTTAATGTTTAAAGAATACAAATCCCTAATTTTCACAAATAGCGTGTATATTAATACAGGATATCTTGGTTATCCCATACTTTTATCTGTTTGGGGAGAACAAGCTCTTTCGTATGGCGTTATTTACTCAATTCTCAATATGATACTAGGATCTATATTTGTTCCAATGTTTTTGGGAAAAAATATAAATGTAAAAAATATATTTAAACTTCCCTATATCTATGTAATTACAATTGCTTATATCCTGTCAATAAGTGGTATAAGTTACAAAAATTTTCCTAAACCAATCCTCGAAACAATTTTACTACTAAAAAATGCAGCTATACCCCTCTTGTTATTGTATGTTGGACTATCCCTATCAAAAATAAATTTCAAAAAAATAAACTTTAAAATTGTCATATCAACAATTTTAATAAGACTCTTTATTTACCCAACACTTGCTTTAATTTTTGTATTCATCACTTCAATGGAAAAAAGCTTGGGAAAGGTTTTTATCTTGGAAAGTGCAATGCCAACTGCAATAAACAGCGTAATACTTATAGATGCAATAACTGGGGATTCATCAGACATAAGCTTAACAGTAGCGGCAACTACATTAATTTCAGCATTTACAATTCCCATTTGGGTATTTCTTATTGAAAGGTTTATTTAAAACAATTTATCATTAAATAATATTATTTTTCTAAAAATTTCACAAATTTAAGTCTTTTCATTTTACAATACTTTGTGATATAATTTACTTGGAGGGAATAAACCAAATCTTTTTTAGCTTAATGTTACAATGAAAATGTGAAAAATATCGTTTAGTGTTAATATATTAGAGGAGGGATATGATGGCCAAAATTTTCCTTAATGGACGTGAATATGAAGTTCCTGATGGTTTAACCGTCCTTGAAGCTGCTGAGAAGCTAGGTGTAAAGATCCCAACACTTTGTCACCATCCAGAGCTTGAACCAATTGGAGCATGTAGGGTTTGCGTTGTAGAAATTGAAGGAGCAAGAACCTTACAACCTGCATGTACGACAAAAATAACAGATGGAATGAAAATCAAAACGAACTCAGATAGAGTTGAAAATGCAGTTAAATTTAATCTTTCTCTAATAATGGCAAACCATCCAAATGATTGTATGTATTGTGAAGCTGATCAAAGATGTGAATTAAAAAAATTGGTCCATAAATACGATGTAAGACCTATTTTTAATCCCACAGATTTATCAGATATATTTGATGATAGTAGTCCATCTATCCAAAGGGATCTTTCAAGATGTATTAAATGTCAAAGATGCGTAAGGGTATGTAGCGAAATCCAAGGTATGAACATCTACTCAATGGTTGAAAGGGGCTACAAAACTGTTCCACAAACCGCATTTGATCAACCTGTTTATGAAACAGAATGTATATCATGTGGTCAATGTGCTTACCTATGTCCAGTTGGTGCAATTTATGAAACCCCAGATTGGAAAAAAGTGTTAAAACTATTAGAAAGAAAGGAAAAGATTTTGGTTGCTCAAACTGCTCCATCAGTTAGAGTTGCTTTAGGAGAAGAATTTGGTATGGAGCCAGGTTCAGTAAGCACGGGAAAAATGGTTGCATCACTAAAAAAATTAGGCTTCGATTACGTTTTTGATACAAATTTTGCGGCTGACCTTACAATTGTAGAAGAAGGAACTGAATTAGTTGAAAGATTCAAAGAAGGCGGTCCATTCCCAATGTTTACAAGTTGTTGCCCTGGTTGGATAAACCTTCTTGAAAAAATATATCCCGAATTTATTCCAAACGTTTCAAGCGCAAAATCTCCACAACAAATGATGAGTTCTGTTGTAAAAACATACTTTGCAAAAAAAATAGGTGTTGACCCGGAAGATATAATTATGGTATCAGTTATGCCTTGTACAGCAAAAAAAGACGAAATAAAAAGACCACAACAAAAGATTAAACTAGAAGATGGCAGAGAAATTCAAACTACAGATTATGTAATAACAACCAGAGAACTTGCTAAACTTATTAAACTCAAGGAAATTAATTTTGCTGGTCTTCAAGATGCGGAATTTGACAATCCTCTTGGAACATCGACTGGTGCCGCTGCAATATTTGGTGTTACCGGCGGTGTTATGGAAGCAGCCCTTAGAACCGCTTATGAAGTCATCACAAATAAAGAATTACCAAAATTAGAATTCACCGCAGTAAGAGGATTAGATGGAATAAGAGAAGCTGAGATTGACATAGAAGGAAAGAAGGTAAAGGTTGCAATAGCTCATGGAACCGCAAATGTAAGAAAATTATTAGATGATATTAGAGATGGAAAGCGATACTATGACTTCATTGAGATTATGGCATGTCCCGGTGGTTGTATTGGTGGTGGAGGGCAACCAAAAAGCCTTGATCCAGATATTCTTAAAAAACGTGCAATGGCAATATACTCAATTGATGAGCTTAGTACACTTAGAAAATCTCACGAAAACCCAGATATTCAAAAACTATACGAAGAATTTCTTGAAAAACCAAATAGCCATATTGCTCACGAGCTATTACACACATATTACACAGATAGAACAGTAAAAAGCAAAGCAATTGTTGAGTAATTGTTTTCTTTTAAAAGTAAATAAGATGCCTTTCTGAGGCTGAGGGACATTACCTGAGGCCAAGGAAAGGGGAGAAAATTAAGGGTATAATTTCCCCCTTTCCTTGGTTAAAAAATGGAAAGGGGGATTTTTTATGGAAAACTTCTATTCAATAAACATAGTTGTTGGAAAAAGAAGTGAATCCTATGATAAAGTAAACGAAATATTACACAATTTTTCAAAATATATAAAGTTAAGAGTAGGTTATCCAATTGAAGAAGAAGATAGCGCGGTAATATTTATACTATTTAAAGGTAACAACGATATATTAGGAAGTTTTACTGGAAAATTAGGACAAATAAAATATGTAAAAGTAAAAAGTATGCTAATAAAGAAGGAGGGATAATATGTACATATTTACAAAGGAAAAATATTGTGAAAAAACATTCATTAATACTGAAGAAATAGAGGAATTATTAGAAAATACCAAGTTTCCAGATAGTGAAAAAATTCGCAATATTCTCCGAAAATCCTTAAATAAAGAAAAACTCTCTCCAATTGAAGTTGCCACATTACTAAACGCTAATTCCAGAGAACTATGGGAAGAAATTTTTGATGCAGCAAGAAAGTTAAAAGAAAAAATTTATGGAAACAGAATTGTATTATTTGCACCGCTTTACATTGGTAATGAATGCGTAAACGATTGCGAATACTGTGGTTTTAGAGTTTCAAACAAAAAGGTAGTTAGACAAACTCTTACTATTGAAAAATTAAAAGAAGAGATAAAAGCTTTAGTTAACAAAGGACACAAAAGATTAATCGTGGTATATGGAGAACACCCCAAATATTCACCGGAATTTATCGCAAAAACAATAGATGTAATATATAACACAAAATATGGGAACGGTGAGATAAGAAGGGTAAACGTAAATGCCGCTCCTCAAACTATAGAAGGGTATAAGATTATAAAAGAAGTTGGAATTGGAACCTTTCAAATATTCCAAGAAACATACCATATACCTACATACAAAAAAGTACATCCCCGTGGACCAAAATCAAACTTTGCCTGGAGGTTATACGGCCTTGATAGAGCAATGTTAGCCGGTATTGATGATGTGGGAATCGGAGCACTTTTCGGATTATACGATTGGAAATTCGAAGTTATGGGACTAATTTATCACACTATCCACCTTGAAGAAAGATTTGGAGTCGGTCCACATACGATTTCGTTTCCAAGAATTGAACCAGCAGTAGGTACTCCTATTGCAGAAAGGCCACCATATCAAGTTAATGATGAAGACTTTAAAAAAATAGTTGCGGTGTTAAGACTTGCTGTACCATATACAGGATTGATTTTAACTGCAAGAGAACCTGTGGAAATAAGGCGCGAAGTCTTAAAATTAGGCGTATCACAAATAGACGCTGGCTCAAGTATAGGAGTAGGTTCATACTCTGATAAAGATCCTGAATTAATAAAGAAAAGTCAGTTTATCCTAGGAGACACACGTACCTTGGATGAAGTAATCTATGAATTACTCCAAGAAAACTATATTCCATCATTCTGTACTGCATGTTATAGAGCAGGAAGAACTGGTGAACACTTTATGGAATTTGCAATACCAGGTTTCGTAAAAAGATTTTGTACTCCAAATGCTTTGTTTACTCTCAATGAATACTTAAACGATTATGCATCAGAAAAAACTTATGAAATTGGGAAAAAAGTTATTCAGAAAGAAATAGAAAAATTAAGTGGGAAACAAAAAGAAGCTGTAATTAGTGGATTAGATAAAATTAATAAAGGTGAGAGAGATGTCAGATTCTAGATTAAAAGAATTATTAAACACAATTGTAAAAAAATACAATTGTAAAATATGGATTAACAAAAAAATTGGGAAACGTACTTCCTTTGTTGAAAAAGCGGGGAATGAATATTATCTGCCACCAGAAGTTATTTACGAAGACGAAGAATTTATAATTTTTTCCGAAAATCTAAACAAAAAGGATGATGATTTCCTTAAAAAGATATTACATGAGGTGATAGAATATGCAAGAAATATTGAAAAAAATACAAAAAGATAGTGTAACTATTGATGATCTTGAATATCTGATTTCAACAGATAAATATAACGATGAAATTCTATCTCTTGCAGATGAAATAAGGGGAAAATACGTTGGAAATGAAGTACATATAAGAGCAATAATAGAATTCTCAAATTACTGTAAAATGGACTGCTTATATTGCGGGCTCAGAGCACCAAATAAAAATTTAAAAAGATATAGAATGACACCCGAAGAAATTTACAAAAGAGCACAGCTAATTGCACAAAAAAATATAAAAACTATTGTACTCCAATCTGGTGAAGATCCATTCTACACTACAGATATCCTCAAAGATTTAATAATAAAAATAAAATCACTTGATATAGCAATAACACTAAGCATAGGAGAAAGAGACTTTGAAGAATACAAAATTTGGAAAGAAACAGGTGCAGATAGGTATCTAATGAGACATGAAACAGCAGATGAAAAATTATACAACTATCTTCATCCACATGATACATTCGAAAACAGAAAATTACATCTTCTTAAATTAAAAGAAATTGGATATGAAATTGGAGCAGGTTGCATGGTAGGACTTCCCGGACAAGGACCTAGAGAACTTGCAAAGGATCTTATGTTTTTAAAGGAGCTTGACTCTGATATGATAGGAATAGGCCCATTTATCCCCAATCCAGACACCCCACTAAAGAATGAAAAAGGCGGAGATTTAAAAACAACGTTAAAAATAATCGCACTAGCAAGGATATTAATCCCAACAGCAAATATTCCCGCAACAACTGCTATGGGCAGTTTACATCCATTTGGAAGACAAATGGCATTAAAGGCAGGTGCAAATGTAATAATGCCAAACTTAACTCCAAATCCTTATAGACCTCATTATACACTTTATCCAAATAAAATATGTTTGTTTGAAAAAGATACAAGTTGTATTGAATGTGTCAAAGGTATGATAACAAGTTTAAATAGAATAATAGGAAAAAACTATGGTTCTAGGGTAAAAGTATCATAAACAAGTTCCCCATTAACAAATACTTTTTCTAATTTAGTCAAATTTTTATCGCTATATACTACAAAATCCGCTAAATAATTGGGTGCAATGCGCCCAATTTTTTCTTTTATAATGTTTCCTGAGCTCTCTGTATATAGCAAAATTGCATCTTTAAAGGAAAAACCAAGTTTTAACGCTGCATTAATTACATATTTGGGATCAATGGGAGATACAGGTCCATCACTTGAAAAAGAGAGCAAAATCCCTTCTTCATACATTCTCCTAAACGGATAAATTAAAATGTTTTCCAAGTTAATATTATCGACTATCTCAAGATCTTCAAAAAAGAAATGAGGTTGAACAGATAAATTAAAAGCTCGTAATTTTTCAAAATCACTTTCCTTTACAAGTTGAGCGTGGATTATCCTATGGCCACTATACTTTCCGAATGCTTTTATAGTTTTAGACAAAGCTTCATCGCCTATTGCATGTACACAAACTTGTAAGTTATTTTTCTCCGCAAAAGAAACTATTTCTTTAAAATTTTTTGGAAGTGTAAATACGCCATAACCATTCGTATTTTTATATGGTTTTGATAAATAAGCAGTTTTTCCACCCAAAGATCCATCTGCAAAAATCTTTATTCCTATAATCTTTGAAACGCCATAATCTCTGTATTCAAAATTCCATGGTGTGTTTGTGTATAATTTTTCAAATATACGTAATTTACTATCTTTTAACAATCTTTCCAATAAATTAAAAGAAATTCCGTGAAAATCATCCGAGTGTACACTTGTAATTCCATGCTTTAAAAATTCTCTCTCTCCAACCTTAAACGCCCTATAAAAAAACTCTTCAGGTAAAAAATTCCAAATTTTTTCTAACTCTTCCTCAAATATATAATATCTATCTATATTCAAAAACTCTTGTGACTTTTTATTAAGAAAAGCAACATGACCACACTTTCTAATTAATATAACCATTGAATTTAGTTCATCAAAAAGTTTTTCGTTCTCAATTCTTTCCCATCCTCTACCTATAATAATCTCATCTTTTCTTTCAAAAATTTCATCAAATGAGTTATTAGATACATCATACGTTAACTTTTTTATTCCAACACCTAAAACGTGGGCATGAGAATCAGAAAAACCTGGAAGGACATACTTCCCCTCCAGGTCTATTGTTTCAACCTCTTTTTCATTAAAATTCCCACCAAAAAAACTATTATCTTTTACATAAAAACTCTTTTTTACAAATCTTCCACTATCCCATACACAGGCATTTTTATATTCTCTAATTTTCATGATAATAAAGCTGTCAACTCCACCAATTCCATATTTAAAGATTTCTTTTGCTTTAAAACCTCATCAAATCTCACCGGAACAATCTTTCCTCCTTGAAGTGCTGTCATTACAAAGCTTTGCCCTCTTTTTAAATACTCAACAGCTGCAACACCCATTCTCGATGCAAGTAACCTATCAAATGCAGTTGGAGAACCACCTCTTTGAATATGTCCTAAAATCGTAATTCTTGTTTCATAACCTATTCTATGTTCAAGGTGTCTTGCAACTGTATATGCACTTGCCGCACCCTCTGCAACAACTACTATACAATTTATCTTTCCTCTTTCCCTCTCTTTTAATATTTTATTACCAAGAGCCTCGTAATTTACCGGAATCTCTGGAATTACTATAGCTTCAGCCCCAGTAACCAACCCGGCAACAGTAGCAATGTATCCTGATGATCTTCCCATAACTTCAACAATAAATGCCCTTTCATGAGAAGACGCAGTGTCTTTCAATTTCTGAATAGCATCTACCACTGTGTTTAAACACGTATCTACCCCAATACTCATATCAGTCATTGCAATATCATTATCAATTGTTCCTGGAATACCAACTACAGGTACTTTTTGTTCTTCCTCCAAAAACATGGCACCGTGCAAACTACCTTCTCCACCAATTACAACAAGTCCTTCAATTCCATGTTTGGATAAAATAGCAGCAGCTTCTTTCCTTGTTTCTTTTCTTACAAATTCAGGACATCTACTACTTCTTAAAATGGTACCACCTTTCTCCATTATGCCACCTACAGAAGCAAAATTCATTTTAATAAAATCTTCGTCTAATAAACCGGCATAACCTCTCTGAATTCCAACAACTTCTATATCATTTCTAACTGCATAACGAACCACTGCTCTAATGGCGGCATTCATTCCTGGGGCATCTCCTCCACTAGTCATAACGGCTATTTTCTTCATAAAATGCCTCCCTTTTCAAAAAGTTTTCACAAGTATATAATACCACAAAATAAGACAAATTCAACAAATATTCGGAAATATTTTTAAAAGGAGGCAAAAATTAAAAGATTATATTCTTTACCTTCTCAACAACTTCTTTAGGATTTCTACCAAATACTCTTATCATTGCTTCTTTCCCCCAAAAACCCTTATCATAAATCATGTCTGGTGGATATTCCAGACTCTCAATTATGTTTGCAATACCCCATCTTAATGATTGGCCTTCTTTAAGTTTAACCTCATCTGGTTCTAATTTTCTCACATGTTCATAAACCTTATATCCCACTTTCTTGGCTTTTTCAACATATCTTTCTTCATATCTAATATTGGTTGTACATCTTACAAAAGGAAACTTTTTCATCATTTCCAAAGTCATCCTAGCAGTATGGGACTTCCCTTTAAAGGTTGCATCCCCTAAAAAATGAGGCTTTCCAAATACAAGTCTTATTCTACCTGGAAATTTTGCAACCTGTTCTTCATTTTCAGCCCAAGGCAGTGCGTATGAAACATTTTGTCCAACTTCTGGAATGGTTAAATGTCCAATCTCCATAATATCTAAAATTATTCTATTTAGTTCATCCAACACTTCCCACTTTTGCCAATCTCTTGATAACAATTCAACTTGGAATCTTTTATTAGATTTTTTCAAAACTTTTACCATAATTTCAGAAGTTCTTTTTATTGCCTCAAATGGCTCATAATCTAATACCAATAGGCTGGAAAATAAAGTTGAAAACACACAACCTGTTCCTCTAAATTCTCCATTAATCCTTTCATGGGTTACAACTCTATCTTTGTATTTAATTTCAATATAGTCTTTATTATCATGTCCTCCAGTTATTATCATATTGTCACTTATTCCTATTTTTTTTGCCTCTAAACTATTTACAATTACATAATCTGCATAATTAATGTATTTTTTTACATCATTTTCATCTAAAAACTTATATCCACTAGATGATTCCAAAACAGGATTCCACACTATAATTGAATCTTTATACATTTTTCTCAATTTTTCTAAAAGTTCTGGCAAAACTATTCCAATTTTTATAACCTTAACATCGTGAAAAATTTCTATCTCATCTAAAATTTCATCTAAACCTCTAAATTTCACACTATACGTTTTTTCCAAAGTTTGTTTAGTAAAAGCACTAACTGATGAATAAACACTAATTCCCATTGCAGTAGCAACCCCAACGTCCTGAATCAACCCCGCACCAGATGATGGATCAAAACCAGAAATAATCAACATCTTTTTCACTATCTCACCCCCAAAAAATCAATAAGTTTTTCAATACCATTACATTCAGGAGTAGATTCAATAACAATATCCACGTTAAATGATTTTATTAACCTAAGTAAGTCAATATACACTTTATCTTCATACCAAGGCATATGATGACACGTTTTATATGTCTTACTATTTGCATAATACACATGAAATTCTTCAATAAAATCAGCTAATTGTTCTATAAATTCAAATGGATTCAATCGATCATCTATTAAAAGGTGACCTAAATCTATACAGAGCCCTAAATTTAATTCCTTGCATAAAAATCTATAATCACTTGCTTTGTAAAAAAAACTATTTCCAAATGTGTTTTCTACTCTAACTTTAATGATATTGCTCAATTGTTCTAATAATCTAAAATTACTTCTCCAATCTTTTGTTTGTAGAGTATCTGGATAATGAACTATCAAATACTCAGCAGATAAATTCCTAGCAAACAGCGCACTCTTTAATATTTTTCGAAATGTTTCCTCAAAGTCACCACTTGTAAATTTTGGATGAGAAGAAAGTTTAAAAATGAACGGAGCGTGAATACCATAAGGTTTCTTTATATTATTTATGCTATTTAAAAAAGTGGGATCTAAAAACCCCAATTCAAACAAATCAAAACTTCTAAACTTCTTTAAAAAATATCCTAAAAACCTTAAATCACTTCTTATAACACTCGTTGATACTCCTAATCTCACTTTTCTAAATACTCCTCTACAATTTTTAACGAACAAAACGGCCCACACATAGAACAGCCTTCTCCTTTAAATGGCTTACTGTCCAAATACTCCTCCACAATTTCCCTATCTAAAACTACATCTTTTATTCCATCCCAATCTAAATTCTTTCTAAAGAGTGCTAGTTTATAATTTTCTTCTATATGCTTTCCTCTGGAAAAATCAACAGCCATACCTGCTATCTTTGAAGAAATAACCCCTAATTTTACATCCTCCACAGATGGCAATGAAAGATGTTCTGATGGTGTTACATAACAGATAAAATCTGCTCCACTTTTGGCTGCAATTGCGGCTCCAATTGCAGAAGTAATATGATCATAACCAGGTGCAATGTCCAAAACAATTGGTCCAAGTAAAAATACAGGAGAATTTTTCCCATATTTTTTCATTAGTTGAACTGTAGATTCTATCTGATTAATTGGCACATGACCAGGCCCTTCCAAAATTACCTGTACATTCTTTTTTCGCGCTTTTTCAACTAATTCTTCAAATATAAACCATTCTTCCAATTGTAGTTTATCCATAGAATCAAAAAGATTTCCTGGCCTAAGTGAATCACCTAAACTCAATGTCACATCATATTCTCTTGCAATATCTAATACTTCGTCAAAGTATTTATAAAAGGGATTTTCTAAATCATTTTTAATTATCCAACCAGAAATAATTGAACCACCACGACTAACGATTCTCATTATTCTCTTTGAATTTTTTAATTTTTTCACTATATCTTTAGTTATACTCACATGTAATGTAACAAAATCAACACCTTGTTTTGCATGGTTTTCCAAAATTTTCAAAAAATCTTTTTCAGAAAAATCAACCACATTCTTATGCTCCATATACGCAACAACTGCAACATCGTATATAGGAACAGTCCCAATTGGAATATCAGACATATTTATTATTTTCTCACGTTGCTTTTCAATATCCCCCCAAGTAGATAACAGCATAACGCTATCTGCACCAAATTTTCGTGCAGTATGAAACTTTTTTAATTCATACTCAAAATCATCATATCCAAGTGAAGTTCCAATATTTGCATTAACCTTTATCTTTAAACTTTCCCCTATTGCCATGTACTTTCTTAGTGAAGAATGATTTTTATTGTTTGGAATAACTATAGTTCCATTCAAAATTCCACTTATTAAAAAATCAACACTTACATTTTCAGATTTTGCAACTTCTTCCAAAAAATCTGGTATATCACCTTTTTTTATCCTGTCAATCAAAGTCATTTTTTCACCTCTTTCCATCTCGTTTTTCTAAAAAATAATCCCCCTCAACTTCGGAGGGGGAAATCTTTTTTGAAATTTTCTCTACCCGTCCCTCCGCCGGTATTACCCGGTTCAGGTTCTAAGGGTCGAAGACTTCCGCCTTCCTCTCAGCCCCGGCTTATGGAGCTCCCCTCGGGTTTTCTTATTCACTTTCAACTATATTTTATCTCTTATCATATCCATTGTCAAACTTTTTCTTTAACTTCTTTTATTAATCTAAAAAAGAAAAAGTACGAATATATTCCAAAAGTTAATATTGAAAATATCAGCAACTTAAAAACTGACAAGTCTGACTTTAGAACAGATAAAATTACCTTTAAATAAAAAAGTATAAATAAAAACGCAAAAAATTGAGCAATAAAGTAAGTAATCACAGAGTTAGTCAAATAAAGTGGAAAAAAAGAAAAGATAGTTAATATTAACGCAACATAATAAATAGAAAGTATATTAATTTTTAATTTTTTTCTTAATCTATTTCCAATTAAATATAACAATACTAAAAACGAAACAGAAGATATTCCTAAAAGCATTTGAGAAATGTTCTCATACAAAAAGTACAAAATATTCGATAACAAAGAAAATATTGTATATATTATATAAAAGAAAACCATCCAAAAATCATCTCCTCTCCCATGAAAAAGTATATTAAACTTTTTCTATAATGTCAAATAAACAAAAAAGCCCAGGCCATAAAAACTAAGCCTGGACCATTTTTGTATTAATTCAAAAATTATTTACTGACTTCAACACTTAACTTTTCTACTATAGCATTTGCAACTTTTTCGCCCGATTTTAACATTCCACCAAATATCGGCCCCATTCTTGGGCCACCACCTACTGAAACTGCTGCCATTCCCATCACAAATAACCCAGGAAATACTTCTTTCGTATTTTTAAGCACAAAATTCTCTCCTTCTTTTGCATTCATTGGAAATTCTCTTATTTTATCCAAAGGTAACTCAACTTCTAAATTTCTATCTATAATCATTTGAACAACACTTGCAGGATGTCCCGTTCCATCAACTACATACTTTGCTTTCACAGTTATTGGATCAACATGGAGTCGTTGTTTAATGACTGGTGCCCAATTAATTACAACCCCACATAATCTGTTTTCTTCCATTAAAATATCTTCTACTATAACGTTATTAAATATCTTTGTACCAACTTTGGTTGTATTATACAAAAGTGATGAAGCAAAATGTACTGAATCAATAGAAATAAAACCATTCAACCTTTTATAATTCATCCCAAATTCTTTCAACATCCATTCAAGCTCTTCTTCTACAACTAATTCATTAAACAGCATTCCCCCACCCCAAGTACCCCCACCTGGATCATTCTTTTCTTCAAATATAACGACTTTAAATCCATTTTTTGTTAAAAAATAAGATGCAGTTAGTGCACTGGGGCCTCCTCCTACAATTGCAACATCTACATCTAATGCATCGTTAAATTTTTCAAAAAAACCATTTACAATAATTTTAGAAATTTCTAAATCCCACATATAATAACACCTCCACAAAAAATTTTGCCCTCCATGCGGAGGGCAATGCAATTAAATTTTCTTCAACAATTTTCATTCCCGTCCCTCCGCCGGTATTACCCGGTTCAGGTTCTAAGGGTCGAAGACTTCCGCCTTCCTCTCAGCCCCGGCTTATGGAGCTCCCCTCGGGTTTTCTTATTCACTTTCAACTATATTTTATCCCACAATATTTTAAATGTCAACAACCGTTTTAATTTTTCCAATACAATAATTTAATTCAATAAAATTTTATTTCTTAGCTGAAGCTCCATCAATTTCCCTAAAATGTTTTATATTTATCTTTTCTCTTTTTAACATATTAGACAATACATTTTTTGGACCAACTTCCAAGAATTCTTTTACCCCTAACTGTAACATTCTTTTTATAGATTGATACCAATATACAGGACCTGCAATTTGTTCTAACAAATAATATTTCAACCTTTCGGGATCTGTTGATTCTTTTCCTGTACTATTTAACACAATGGGAACGGTAGGTTTTCTAAACTTAACATGCTCAATCTCTCTAATCAATTTTTCCCTTGCACTATTTAAAAAAGGTGTATGGAAAGGTCCTGAAACTACTAATTCAGTTGCACGTATTCCTTTTTCTTTGCAATCATTTATAAACTTATCAATTGAAGTTTTCAATCCGCTAACAACAGTTTGGGTCGAAGAATTATAATTTGCCACATATAAACCCTCATAATTTTTTACCATTTTTTCTACCTCTTCTGCTGAGACCCTCAAAACAGCTGCCATGCTTCCTTTGCCTGGTTCAATTGCTTGAGATATATATTCTCCTCTCTTCCTAACTAAATGTATGCCAAAATCAAAATCATAAACACTTGCCGCTGCAAAAGCCGTATATTCTCCCAAACTATGCCCTGCAGTAATCTGAAATCCTACACCATTTTGTCTTAAATAATTATACGCCACATAGCTTGCAAGATAAATTGCTGGTTGTGCATTTTCTGTTAATTTTAATGTCTCTTCATCACCATTCATTATTTCAATTAAATTTAAATTCAAAACTTCTTCCGCTCTTCTACCAAAGTAATCCCAATCGGGATATACTGAAAAATCATTGGCCATTCCAGAATATTGAGAACCTTGACCTGGGAACAAAAACGCTCTCATACTTCCACCACCCTTAAAACTCTTTTTGAAATTATTACAGCTAAAATCATCTTTACAAAATCTATACCAATAAACGGCAAAACTCCAACCATGAATGCTTTAGAAAAACTTTTAAGATGATATGCTAGGACACTAAACCCTAACAAATATATCACCAAAAGCCCAAAAATACCATACAAAAACATTGAAAAATAATCTTTTTTGGAAAATGCAACAATTAACGCAGCAATGGGAAACGCCAATAAATATCCGCCTGTTGGTCCAAAAAGATGCACAATCCCTCCAGAAAAACCTGCAAATACAGGTAAACCAACGATACCAAGTAATAAATAAATTATCTGCGTTAATAAAGCTTGAAAGGGTTTTAAAAAATATCCTGTTAAAAATATCATCAAAACCTGTAAAGTTATTGGCACAGTGCCAATAGGTATACTAATTTGAGAGCCCACAACTGTTAATGTGACAAAAAGTGCAATTAATGAAATATCTCTTACTTTCATTAAAAACCCTCCTTTAAATTAGAAACAACCTTTTTAAATTCTTCCATGACTTCATCAATTATCTCTTTAACTGTTTTTATCTCATCTATCAATCCAACTGACTGGCCTGCCATAAAAGAACCTTCATCGACATTTCCATATACCACTGCCTTTCTTAAACTTCCTACAAGGATATTTTCAGCTTCCACCGGACTTGAAACTTCTAAATTTTTCACTAATTTTGAAAACTTTGTTTTTATCACACGTGCGGAATGGCCTAAGGATGCACCGGTAATTACTGTATCCCTTATTCCAGACTTCAGTATAAGTTTTTTAAAATTTTCATGTACTTGGGCTTCTTTTGAAGCGATAAATCTAGTACCCATTTGTATCCCTTCCGCACCTAAGGCAAAAGCTGCTGCCATACCTTTTCCATCAGATATTCCACCAGCTGCAATTACAGGAATTTTTACCTTTTTTGAAACAGCATTTACCAAGACAAATGTGGTAACCTCTCCAATATGCCCACCTGATTCCATTCCCTCTGCTATTACTGCATCAGCACCACTTCTTTCCACCATTCTTGCCAAACTATCAGATGCAACTACAGGTATTACTTTTATTCCCTTTTCTTTCAAATCTTTAATATATTTTGTTGGATTTCCCGCTCCAAACGTCACTACTGGCACATTTTCCTCTAAAACAACGTTTACCAATTCATCTGTAAATGGCGAAACTAAAATTATATTTACACCAAAAGGTTTATCAGTTAATGACCTTATTTTCTCTATCTCTTTTCTTAAATCTTGCGCTCTCATAGGTCCTGCACCTATTATACCCAATCCTCCTGCATTTGAAACTGCAGCCGCTAGTTTTGCAGTTCCAGCCCATGACATCCCCCCCATTAAAATAGGATACTTTATATTTAAAAGCTCACACACTCTATTCATTTAATCACCCCTTTTTTCCTAACATTAACGTGGCTTTTGCAACTAATTGATTATCCACATACGCTTTTCCTTCAACAAATACAACACTTGCTTTTACTTCTTTTACAAAAACTTCATACCTTAACACGCAATCTGGTCTTACTTCTTTTTTAAATCTAGCATTATCAATACCTAAAAATAAAGGTGTTTCATTTTCTTTTAAAAGCATAATCCCTGCAGCTTGTGCCATACCTTCAATTATATATACTCCGGGATAAATCGGATAATTTGGAAAATGCCCTTTCAAAACTTTCAAATCAGTGGTTATATCCTTTTCTGCAATTATTTTGTTTTCCTCTTTTAAAATAACTCTATCCACTAATAATATAGGATCTCTATGAGGAAGTATTTTCATTATTTCATTTTTATTCATTTTTAATACCTCCCCACTACCACACATGCATTGTGTCCACCAAAACCAAATGAATTCTTAATAAAATTATTTACTTCGATGTTTCTGCTTTCCTCTACAAGGTTTAGTTTTGAAGGAATTTCATCTGGATTGTCTAAATTTGGCATTCCATGTACAAAACCTTCCTGCATTTCAATTAACGCTGCTATTGTTTCTACAACTCCTGCTGCTCCCAAAAGATGCCCCGTTAACGCCTTTGTTGAATTAACTAACACATCTCTTTCCCCAAATACTTCAAGTATTGCTTTTGCCTCTAATTCATCGCCAACTGGTGTACTAGTTGCATGACAACTTACTAAATCTATATCTTCAGGTAATAATCCTGCATCCTTTAACGCAATCCTCATCACAGATTTTGAACCTTCTGCTTCTGGATGTGGTGCACTAAAATGATAAGCATCGTCATTCATTCCAAATCCTTTAACTTCTGCAATAATATCAGCTTTCCTATCCTTTGCAAACTCCTCTGCCTCTAAAACTAAAACGCCTGCTCCTTCTGCCATTACAAAACCATCTCTGTCCCTATCAAATGGCCTTGAGGCTCTTTTTGGCTCCTCATTTCTAGTAGATAACGCTTTCATTGCAGCAAACCCTGCAATAGGAAGAGGCGCAATTGTCGCTTCTGCTCCGCCAATTATTGCAACATCTGTATACCTGTGTCTAATCAACAACGCACCAAGTGCTATAGCATGGACAGAACTTGCACAAGCACTTACAACTGAAAAATTTGGCCCTCTCAAACCAAAAAACATAGAGACTACACCACTTGCCATATTCGAAAGCAACATCGGTATCATAAATGGACTTACCCTACTTGCTCCTTTCTCTTTAAAAACTTCATTTTGTGCATCTAAGGTCAAAAATCCTCCCATACCACTTGCAATAATTACAGAAACTCTATCTTCAATCCCTCTAAAATCTATTTTGGCATTTTCAATAGCTTCTTTAGCCGCAACAAGCGCAAATTGAGAATACCTATCAATCCTTTTTGATAACTTTCTATCGATAAATTCTTCAGGTTTAAAACCTTTTATTTCTCCAGCAATCTGTACAGGTAAATCACTTGGATCAAAATTTGTTATTCTATCTATACCTATAACGTTATTTTTTAAACTTTCAGAAAACTCTTTTACGTTCTTCCCAAGTGGATTAATTGTTCCCATACCTGTAATAACCACTCTTCTCACATTACCTACCTCCTTTAAATTATTCAGTAAAATTATATCAATTTAACTTTTTTAAGTCAAGTAAACTCTCTGTTCCTTTTAAAAACTAAAAAAACAAAACAATAGAAACTTAAATTGTTGCAAAAAAATTAAATCTAAAATAAAAAATCCGGAGGAAACCCTCCGGATTTTAATTTTCGTATTTCATATTATCTCCAATGAAATATCTACATACTTTAACTCACTTGTTAATTTCCCAATCGAAATCACATCCACACCTCTTATTAAATATTCCTTTAAATTCAATTCAGAAATCCCCCCAGAAACTTCTATAATTACATTTTTCTTCCTGTTTTTAATAACCTCTATTGCTTTTCTTACATCCATAGATGAAAAATTATCTAACATTATAATATCTACATCAAGAAATAATGTTTCTTTTAATTCTTCAAAATTTTCAACTTCTACTTCAATTTTTGAAGTAAATGGTTTTATCTTCAAAACTTCATTTACTGCATTTTTTATTGAACCATAAATCTTCTTATGATTATCCTTTATCATAACGGTATCAGAGAGATTTAATCTATGTGTATTTCCCCCTCCTTCTAACACTGCAATCTTTTCAAAATCACCTATTAATGGAATTACTTTTCTTGTTGCAGCAATTGTAATTCCGTATTCTCTTGCAATATCAACAAATTTTCTAACTTTTGTAGCAATTCCACTCATCAATGATAAAAGATTCAACACGGTTCTTTCTATTACCAAAATGTTGTAAGCATCTCCAAAAAGTTTAAACAAAATATTTCCACTTTTTACAATCATACCATCCACATAATCTGTTTTAAATTTTATATTATAATGTTCAAAAATTTCCTTAACAAAACTTAAACCAGAAAGTATAGCATCTTGCTTTAAAATAATATTTGCACTTACCTTTTTCCCACGCAAAGGATATGAAGCAAAATCCATTAATCCTTCATCTTTTTCAATCCATTCCAATATTTTCTTTACCATATTATTCCTCCATTAATTTAAACATATTTTCAATTGGTACTATAGCTTTTTTTGCAATCTCCTCATCAACCAAAACTTCAAACTGTTCATTTTCCAATGCACTTAAAATATTTTTTAGAGTATTCTTCTTCATATTATTACACACTGCACTTGAAATTGGAATAAACGTTCTATCAGGGTAGATCTTTTTCAACTTTTCAACCATATCTTTCTCCGTCACTATTATATACTCTAATCCTTCATCTATATTAGGAAATTTTTCCATCTGAGAGGTACTTCCAACATAATCTGAAATTGCTTGTATTTCACTAGAAACCTCTGGATGTGATATAACTTTTGCATTAGGATACTTTTCTTTTAAAGATAAAACCTCTTCTTTTCTTATGTAATTATGAACATAACAATATCCCGTATCTCCTGGAATAGGTATAACTTTCTTTCCTGTTTTTTCAGCAACAAACTCCGCCAAATTCTTATCCGGTCCAAACAAAACTATTTCACTTTTTATCTTTTTTACTATTTCAACAGCATTAGCAGATGTGCACGCATAATCTGCATACATCTTAGAACTTGCAGTACTATTTACATATATAACAAAAGGAGCTTTATATTTTTCCTTAGCTTCTATTATCATTTCAGGTTCAAGTGAATTTGCCATGGGACAGGTAGCTGCCTTAATTGGAACAATTACTTTTTTGTTTGAATTCAAAATTTTTATTGCCTCTGCCATAAAATCCACACCTAAGAACAGTATTTTATCACTTTCTATCTTTGTAGCAATCTTTGCAAGTTGCAACGAATCTCCCAGATAATCCGCAATATCCTGAATATCTTTATTTTGATAATTATGTGCAAGAATTACATACCCTTTTTCTTTCGCAATTCTTTTAATCTTTTCCTTTAAATCAACCATAACATCATCCTCCTATTTTAACTTTTTCAAATCTTTTTCTTATCAAAGATGCCAATGATAAAGGTGCTAACATGCTTGTTCTTGGATTTGGTGACTGAATATTATCAAATGAAAAAATATAATTCCCCACACTTGAATTTATTTCAATCTTATGAATGTTTCTTTTTACATTTGGATCAGAATATATTTCCACAAAAACTTTTTCAAAACTTCCAACAGCAAATGATAATGTAACAGAAACATTGGTATTCCTTGGAAATCTCTTAATTGCTTCAATGGCATTCCCGCTAAAAATCAATGTTTTTTCTTTGTCGTTCCTTCCAAAAGAAATTGGTGGTTTATATGTTCTCAAAAATACCTTATCAATATATTTTTTAATTGCGTAAATTACATCAACACCACCAATTGCACCAGAAGGAAGAAAAACATTTGACTGTGATTTTTCTAAAATATTATTAAAATCTCTTCTAAAATCTTCATCTGCAAATGCACCCGTACTTAAAATATAAAAATCTTTATTGGAACTTAAAATTTCTCTGTAATATTTTCTTACTGCTCCAACAGAGGCACACTCAATAACCATATCACTATCATCTGGAATATAAAATTCTTCAAGCATAGTTCCAGAACCATTTGTGATTTTTTTCTCATCATAGTAATAAAAATCACTTATCAAATCTTCTAGTTCTTCTAAAATTATCTTTGCAGCATTTCCAAATCCTAAAAACAAAGGTTTCATCCATTTCACCTCCAAGATTATTTTACATCTGAAAATTACAAATGTCAATTTTCGAGTAAAAAAATATAATTACAATTTTAGCATTGAAAAATAAATATGCTCTGAATTTTCTACAAAAT
Organism: Thermosipho melanesiensis BI429; assembly: GCF_000016905.1. Classification (GTDB taxonomy): domain Bacteria; phylum Thermotogota; class Thermotogae; order Thermotogales; family Fervidobacteriaceae; genus Thermosipho; species Thermosipho melanesiensis. The sequence goes on along the minus strand of NC_009616.1, from coordinate 1,570,520 downwards.
TGGAATTTTTAACTTCCGTTTCAAAATCATCTGAATTTCCACAACCCCTTATTTCTAAAACCTTAAATCCATATCTTTCCAGTGAGTAAATATCTTCAATTGTAAAACAATGCGATTTAAATACTCCATACTGCGAACCTACAGTTGTAACATGGGTCTTTTCAAAAATTTTGTATTCTTCTAAACTTCCATATCTTTTTACTAAATGTTTCATATAGTAATAGCTATCAACAGTTGCAAATAAATAACCACCAGGTTTTATCATTTTTTTTAACTTATTCATTACAATATCCAGATCATCCACATAACTCAACACGTCACCTTGTAGATTTAAAACTTCAAATTTTTCATTAAACTCAAACTCTTCAATTGTACTACAAAAATAAACCACTTTATCCTTATACTTTTCTCTAGCAACATTAAGGATATTCTCTGAAGGTTCCAATGCAAAAACTTGAAACCCCTCTTTAAGAAAAAATTCTATCCAATAACCAGTACCAGTGCCAATATCCAAAACTTTTCCTCTTATTCCCTGCAAGGTATTTCTTATATAAAATTTCACTGCCTTTCTTAAAGCAATCCATCTTTTATCTTCGTACATTTGGTCATAAATATTAGCTATTTTATTATAATACTCATACGCTTTCAAACATACCAACCTCTCTAACTTATCCTTTTATACTGATCATAGTTGTTTACTATGTTGTTTTTCACCTTAAGTATTCCAAAAGAATGTGGTAACATCTTTATTTTTAACATTCCACCTTTTATAAAATACCTATCTTCTGTAAACATATCAATAAACTCCGTTCCACTTAACAATCTTTTTTCTGGAATAGATATTGTAATATCTAAAGGTTCATCATAAATATTTCCATATACTATCAAAGTATCCAAAACCATTGGAGTCCTTCTCATAAATACTATAGGATCATTATTTAACAATTCAAAAGAACCATATCTTAAAGCAGGCTCATTTTTTCTTAAATAAATAAGTTTTTTGTAAAAATCCCTTAAATCATTATCCCATTTTTCTTCATTCCATATCATTGTCTTACGACATTCTGGATCAGGCCCACCATTTATACCTACTTCAGTACCATAATAAATTACAGGTACACCTGGATAAGTAAACTGCATAAAAATGGCGAATTTTCTCAAAAATTTGTCATTTATAGTTGTTGCAAGTCTTTCCGTATCATGACTATCTAGCATATTCCAGCAAGCCAATATATTGTCCGTCTCATTATACATACGTTCAAGATAAAACCCAAAGTTTTTATTAGTACCTTCAATATATGAAACTATATTTTCTCTTAGATGATAATTCATAATACCATCAACCATATCCCAACCGCCAGTATATGTCCACAACTCACTTATCACATATTTTTCTGAAGAATATTCTTTTACCTTTGATGTAATGTATCTATTAAACTCTGGCCCCAAATCTTGGCCACAATCTAACCTCCAACCATCAATTCCCAACTCTAAATACTTTATTAAAACATCTATTACGTAATTTTTCACCGATACTTCTTCTAAAACTAACTCAGGAAGGCTCTTTGTTCCCCACCAACCTCTGTAGTTGTTTTCATAAAAAATAAACATATTTCTATATTTATTTTTTCCCTTTAAAGCCTTTTTAAAATAAACATTTTCTCTTCCAACATGATTGAACACACCATCCAAAATCAACTTCATATTTTCCGCATGCAGAGAATTTATTAATCTTTTTAAAGCACGTATGCCACCAAATTGCGGATCAACCTTAAAATAATCAATAGTATCGTATTTATGATTTGAATTTGATAAAAATATAGGTGTTAGATAAATCGCATTAACACCTAAATCTCTTAAATATTCTATTTTTTCCGCTATTCCCCACAAATCTCCTCCATAAAATACCCTTACATGATCGTTTTTTTCATCTCTTTTTGGTGGAACTCCCCATTTTTCTACTCTTCCACCTCTTTTTTCATACAACTGCTTTTTTTCTTCTACCGTTAAACCTTTTCCTATAAAGAACCTATCGGGAAAGATTTGGTATATAACTGTATCATAAACCCAAGATGGGATGGGAAACCTCATAAATACACCTCCTAGGTAAAAAGTATAACATAAAAAAGTGCACTGGAAAACCCAGTGCACCCCTTTTAAAAAAACATCTTAAACCTTAAATCTTCTTACAGTTTCAATTAAATTATTGGTTATGCTTTCCAAATCTTTGCTCATTTCATTTATCTCGTTAACTCCATTTTCTAAAACATCCAACATTTCTTTGCTTGATTCTATTTCATGAACCTGCTCAATCAACGTTCTTGTTGTATTATCAACAGCACTAGACATTTCTTCCGCTGCCGCACTCTGTTCTTGAGCAGACGCTGCAGTATTGTTTATCATATTAGTTATCCCAAAAATCTCTTCTTCTATTTTTTCTAGTTTCTCTTTAACTTCCTTGGAAAATTCAGAAGCTTCTTTTATACTTTCAACAGTTTTTCTCGTGTTTTCATTTACTTTATCTGCTTCTTCTCTAATTTTTTCTAATATATCTGCAATATTTTCCGTTGCATTTTTACTTTCTTCTGCAAGTTTTCTAATTTCATCCGCAACAACTGCAAACCCTTTACCGGCTTCACCGGCCCTTGCAGCCTCAATTGCTGCATTTAGTGCAAGTAAATTAGTTTGCTCTGATATTTGATTAATTGTTTCCAAAATATCTTTTATATTACCAGCCGAAACAGAAAGTTCATTAACCATATCAGCAGTCTGCAATATTTCGCTATATCCCTTCTCTATTATCTCATACACTTTATTAACTGAATCTGTTCCTACTTTAACACTCTCAGAAATTTCATTTGAACGCTCAGAAAGTTCCATAGATGCTTTTGAAACAGCCTGCGCACTTGCAGCTACTTCTTCTATACTTGAATTTATTTCCTCTAATGATGCAGATATATTTTGCGAATCTGAAACTATTTTTCCAAAAGTTTTAGAAAATTTCTCAATTGATTCTTTTTCTTCACTTGAAATATTTTTTAAATTAATTGTAGATTTATTCAACGTGCCAGAATTTTCCTCAATTTTATTTATAATATTCCTCAACCCATCAATCATCTTATTTAGATAATTGGCAATACTTCCAATTTCATCTTTTCTATTGATTTCCACCTTTTCGGTTAAATCACCATTAGAAACTTTCTTGATAACGTTCTCAAGATTCCTCACATCTCTTTTTATCTTCTTTCCAATGAATAAAATCAAAACAAATATAATCACCAAAGTAGCCAAAACTATCAACAAATTTTCGAAAACGTATTTATTTACAACTTCACTTATATCATCAACGTAAACTCCCGCACCTATCATAAATTTGTACGGTTCAAACCACTTAGCAAATGAAACCTTACCAACCTCTTTGCCCACAGAAGGTTTTTTCCAAACATATTCATAAATAAATTCACCGTTTTTTCTTGCACCATCAACTAAATCAATTAAAATGTATTTACCATTTGGATCTTTTACCCCATCAGACTTTTTTCCTTCTAAAGTCGGATGAACTATACCTATATATTCATTGTCAAAAATAAAAACATAATTACCACCATTAAATTTCATAGCACCAACATATTTTTTCACCAAATCAATCGCTTCTTCATGAGTTATTTGTTTGCTTTTTTCCAATTTGTAGATCTGTTCAACTACTCTATATGCACTTTCTACTACAGTTTTTACCTCCTTTATTTTCTCATTTTTCAATTCATTATAAAAGTTATAATAGCTAGAGATTAAGAAAACACCTGATACTAGAATAACAAATCCTAAAACCAACCATAACAAAAGTTGCGATAAACTTTTAAACTTCATTTTTATACCTCCTTTTTTCATCTTGTTATTAATTATAATCCTAAAAAAATATTTTTGTTATATTTCAGTTAACAATATTACGACATAATTAATAATACGTTGTAAAGCAAAGATTAACATAACTAGAAAACATTTTTTAAACTCGAATTTTTAAATATTCATTTATTTATCGGTTTTTAACTTTTTCTATATTTTATAAAATAATTAAACCCGGCAAACTATGCCGGGATTTTAGTTTTTTTATTCAAATTTTTATTAAAAATTCTTTGACCAGTAATTTGGTGGTTCTTTTGTAACAATTATATCGTGCGGATGACTTTCCTTTACCGAAGCTGCGGTAATTCTAATAAATTTTGCTTTTCTCTGTAATTCCTTTATATTTTCTGCTCCAACATACCCCATTCCCGAACGAAGACCACCAATTAATTGATATACAACGTCCTTTACACTTCCTTTGTAAGGTACCATACCTTCTACACCTTCTGGTATAAATTTCTGGTTATTACTCTGAAAATATCTATCTGCACTTCCTCTACTCATGGCGCCTAATGATCCCATTCCTCTATATGATTTATATTTCCTACCTTGATATAATATAGTTTCACCAGGTGCTTCTTCAGTACCCGCAAAAATACTCCCAAGCATTACAGTTTCCGCACCAGCTGCTAATGCTTTTACTATATCTCCTGAAAACCTTATTCCACCATCCGCAATTATTGGAATATCGTACTTTTTAGCCACTTCCACACAGTCAAAAATAGCCGTTAACTGCGGCACACCAATTCCTGCAACAATTCTTGTAGTACAAATTGATCCAGGGCCAATTCCAACTTTTACCGCATCTGCTCCTACCTTTATCAACGCTTCTGTTGCTTCTGATGTTGCAATATTTCCGGCAATTACCGGTATATTAGGAAAATGTTCTTTTATCATTTTTACAGTTTCAATTACCTTTTTAGAATGACCATGTGCAGTATCTACTACTATTACATCTACCCCAGCTTTTACCAAGTTCTCAACTCTATCTAAAGTATCTTCACTTGTTCCGACTGCCGCACCTACTAAAAGTCTTCCTTTTTTGTCCCTAGATGCATTTGGATGTTCTACAACACTTCTAATATCCTTGATTGTAATCAAACCTGACAACGTTCCATCGCTTTTAACAAGTGGTAATTTTTCTATCTTGTTTTCATGTAAAATATCCCTAGCTTCTTCTAATGAAATTCCTTCATTTGCAACTATTAAATCCTCCACAGGAGTCATCAATTCTTTTACCGGCCTTTTAAGGTTCCTTTCAAACCTTATATCTCTATTTGTAACCAAGCCAAGAAGTCTTTTTTGTTCATCAACCACTGGTAAACCGCCAATCTTGTATTCGGCCATGATTTTCTCCGCTTCTTCAACACTTACATCTGGAAAAACCGTTACCGGGTCATCTATTATCCCATTTTCCGTTCTTTTTACAATTTTTACCTGATGTGCTTGTTCTTCTATTGATAAATTTTTATGTATGATTCCAATACCACCTTCCCTTGCAATTGCCTTTGCAAGTTCAGATTCCGTAACTGTATCCATAGCCGCACTTACCAACGGAATATTCAAAGTAATTTGTTTTGTTAATCTAGTTTTCACATCAACTTCACCTGGTAAAATTTCGCTATAACCCGGAACTAAAAGCACATCATCAAATGTCAATGCCTCCTTCATGTTTACACCCCCCTATTTTCTAATAGAAATTTGATATATGTAAAACACGTATATTGTCAAAAAGAATATTCCCTCGACTTTCCCAATTTTTTTCCTGAGTAAAGAAGTAAAAAATAAAATAAATACAAATAAATTCATAATGATAAGATCTATTGTAAAGTTTTGAACATCCACATATAAATTTCCAACCAACGAACTTACACCTAAAATAAATAAAATATTAAAAATATTACTTCCAACAATATTACCTACCAAAATATCTGCTTCATTTTTTAATGTAGATATTATACTAACAACTATTTCCGGTAGAGACGTTCCAATTGCAACAATTGTTAATCCCACAAATGTCTCACTTAATCCTAAACTTTTCGCTAACTTTATTACATTTCCTATTGTTAAATCTCCACCCAACCAAATTCCCACAATTCCAACAACAATTAAAAGTAAAGCAATATGTGTTTTGTATTTAACCTCATCTTTAAACTCTTCTTCTACAACATTCTTTGCACTAGTTATTAAATAATATAGATATATCACCAAAAGAGAAATGAAAACAACACCATAGTTCCACGTTAAAGAGTTATCTTTTATAAACAAAACAGTAAACACAATTGTAGAAATAATCATAAAAGGCATTTCAGCTTTAATCGTATTCTTTTTTATATTTATACTTACAAATAAAGAAGATAAAGCCAGTGCTATTGCAATATTTGCAATATTACTTCCCACTACATTAGAAATGGAAACACTTGAGTGGCCTTTTATCACGGAAACCAACGAGGCAACCAATTCAGGTAGTGAAGTACCAAACGCAACAACAGAAAGTCCAACAACAATTTTTGAAACCCCTAAATTTAAGGCTATTGAAGTTGCCCCATCCACCAACCAATCGGCACCTTTGACGAGCAAAACAAATCCAACGATTAATCCCAACAAAGTTAGAAACATCTAATCACCTCTTAAAAATATCTAATTTCCACATAAAGAATTGATATTATAAGTGAAATTATAGATGGAACTAAAGAAAATTTCAAAAATTCCTTAAATGATACCGAACGTTTTGAATATTTAATTAGCATTGTAATTGCCACAATATTCGCTGATGCACCAATTGGTGTGAAATTCCCCCCATAACACACCCCTAAGGATAAAGCCCACCAAAATGGCATTAAATTAGAAAAAGACGCGTTTATTGTAGGTAGCATTTTAATAACGGGAATCATAGTAGCAGTAAAAGGTATATTATCGAAAAAACCACTGATGAAAAATGACGTAACAATCAATCCAATACCAAAAATACTTGGCGTATCACCGAAATTTTCACTCAAAACCAAGGCAATCTGCCTTAAAATTCCAGTATCTTCTAAAGCTCCGGTAATTATAAACAATCCTATGAAAAAGAAAATGGTACTCCATTCAATTTCGGTAAAATGTTTTTCTAAGTTTTTAGGATCTATAACCAAAATAGAAACAAACCCCATTCCAAATGCAATAACTGAACTGTGAATTTTAAGTTTTTCTTGAAAAACAAATAACAAAATAACTACTGTTAATAAAACAAACGATTTTATCAAATTTGATTTTGAAAACTCAAGTTCGCTAAACTCAAATTTTATCTCAGCCTTAAGAAAATCTCTATACTTTAGAATAAAAAATACCAATATAACCATTAGGGTTATAATCGAAGGTATTCCCGTATTAAAAATAAAATCATTAAAGGTCAATCTTGCGGCATTTCCTATCAAGATATTAGGAGGGTCACCTATTAACGTTGTAGTACCACCTATATTTGAACTAAAAACTTCCGATAAAACAAAAAAAGTAGGATCAATATTTGCCGCATCGGCAATAGCAAGGGTAATAGGTATAAAAATCATAATGGTAGTAACATTATCTACAAATGCAGAAAATAAAGCCACAAAAAAATTAATCAATATAAATATCTTTAAAATGGAATTCTTTGAAAAATTAATAATTTTAAAAGCAACATATTCAAAAAAACCAACACTTTTTATTGCAGATACTAAAAGCATCATTCCAATTAACAGGAAAATAGTATCAAAGTCCACATAATTTTTAAATAAATAATCTGGATCTTCAAAAACCCCAAAAAAAGTTAAAACAAATGCTCCTAAAACCACGGCAATTGATCTATGAATTTTTTCAGAAATGATTAAATAATATACAATAACAAAAACTATTAATGCAATTATTGCATCTACACTCAACTGTTCCCCCCCAATCTACAAATTAAAAAAAAAGGGCACTTATGGCCCTGGAGCGGGCGACGGGATTCGAACCCGCGACCCTCAGCTTGGGAAGCTGATGCTCTACCAACTGAGCTACACCCGCTAATCCATGAAATATTATATCAAAGAAAATACCAAATTTCAAGTTCATAATTTAATCATACCTTGGAATCCCATAAATGCTAGAGATAACAAAGAAGCTGTAATCAGAGCCAATGGTAATCCTTCAAACGGCTTTGGGATATCATACAACTCTAACTTCTCCCTTATTGAACTGAAAATTATCAAAGCTAGCAAAAATCCCAAGCCAGCTCCCAGTGCATTGAAAATAGTCTCAAGTAGATTGTAATTATTCATACTGTTAATTAATGCAACACCAAGTATTATACAATTAGTTGTAATGAGTGGTAAAAAGATTCCCAATGCATCATATAAATTAGGATTATTTTTCCTCAAAAATAATTCTACAAACTGTACAAATGAAGCAATAACCAAAATAAACACAATTGTTCTTAAAAATTCAAGCCCCAAGCCAACTAAAAGTTTATCTAAAAACCAAGAAATAGTAGAAGACATTACCAAAACAAATGTAGCAGCAAGCCCCATTCCAACAGCCGTATCCATCTTTTTTGAAACACCCAAAAACGGACAAATTCCAAGAAAACGCATAAAAACATAATTATTAACAAGCATTGCTGAAAGCAAAATTAAAAATACCTTCATTTAGCTTTCCCCCTTTCTTTTCTTTTCATACCAATAAAAGCAAATAAAGCTGCCAAAAGACCAAGGGTTAAATATGCTCCTGGGGGAAGAATCATTATAAACACATTAAAAGCTTTACCCCAAACTACCACATCAAATATCGTTCCATTACCTAAAAGCTCTCTTATTGCACCCAATAATGTCAAACTTGCAGTAAAGCCCAAGCCCATTCCCAATCCATCTATCATCGAATACCATACATTGTTCTTTGAGGCATAAGCTTCTGCACGTCCCATTATCAAACAATTAACAACTATAAGTGGTATAAATAATCCCAAAGTTTTCCACAAATCATATACATAAGCATGCATTAAAAGATCAACCATAGTAACAAATGAAGCGATTATAGTTATAAAAATAGGTATTCTTATTTTCTCAGGAACAGCCCTTCTTAAAATTGAAATCACTATATTTGATAAAACCAAAACTACTGTTGCAGCCAAACCCATACCTAATCCATTCTTTGCACTTGTCGTTGTTGCAAGAGTTGGACACATACCGAGCGCTTGCACAAATGTTGGATTTTCCGCAAAAAAACCTTTTGAAAATTCTTTCCAAGTCTTACTGGACATTATTTTGCACCTCCTTATTTAAAAATTCAAACATGGTATCTATTGTGGAGGCAACGGCACGCGGAGTTATAGTAGCACCAGTCATAACATCGCTAATCTTAACAACTCCAATTTCCTTAGCCTCTTCTGGAGATAAATTACTCTTTCCCGCGTCTTTATCAACTTTCACACCATTTTTTAACCCTTCATAGGGAATTGGATAAAACCTTTTCTGTGAAATATCCTCAGCAATTTTTGCGCCCAAACCTGGCGTTTCCTGAGAATATTCTATTACTTTTATTGCAATCAAATCTACTCTATTTTTATTTACCAAAAATGATGCAACGGTAATTACCTTACCTCCATAACCAATACCATATCCTTTCAAAACAAAAATCCTACCCTTTTCGGTGTCAAAATTCAAAACAGGAGAAAGTACTGCACTTGTATCTTTAATGTATAATTCCTTTTCCTCACCGGTTGCATCAACAACTGCTTTTTTTATTTTTGATTCTTTAACAAGGAGTTTTCCATCTTCCGTCAGAACAAATTTAACTGCTTCAATGGTATTTTTCAATTCAGCCACTTTTATTGCATCTTGTGTTGAAAGGTAAACAAATCCCAAAATCATTCCAGCCACTAATGTATACACCATTAAAATTATCCCTGTTTTTATTGTTTCTTTCATGCTTTCACCTCACCAAATACCTTCGGCACAGTGTATCTGTCAATTAGAGGAACAAATGCATTCATTAAAAGAATAGACAAAGAAACTCCTTCGGGATACCCTGCAAAATATCTAATAAGTAAAGTCATAACACCAAGGCCTATTCCAAAAATTATCTGCCCTTTAACCGTCATTGGGCTTGTAACCATATCAGTTGCCATAAAGAGAGCGCCGAGCATCAAACCACCACTTAAAATGTGGAAAAGAGGACTTCCAAAAGATGAATTAACAAGATAAAAAATGCCTGACATTACAAAAACCGTTGAAATATATGTAATTGGAATCATAATCTTTATTCTCTTTTTAACAACCAAATAAGCAAAACCTATTAAAAGCAACAATACACTGGTTTCTCCTAAAGAGCCTCCACGATTACCAATAAACAAGTCCCAATAACTTATATTAACACTTCCTGTTTCTTTTAAAACAGCAAGCGGGGTTGCCATTGTTTGAATATCAACCCACTTTGAAAAAGAAAATACAGGTTTATACCAAGTTGTCATAGATACGGGAAATGATACAAGTAAAAATGCCCTTCCTGCAAGTGCAGGATTAAAAATATTCATTCCCAATCCACCAAATGCATGTTTTGCAACACCTAAAGCAAAAACCAAACCAATTAAAAATACCCACCAAGGTGTTGCAGAACTTACATTCATTGCAAGTAAAATCCCCGTTATAGCAGCACTTCCATTTGGAACAAAATTTTTATCCTTTCTCAAAACTTTCATTACAAATAATTCAAACAATTCACCAGAAAAAGCTCCTAATAAAATCAAAAACAGGGCATATTCTCCGAAGAAGTACCACGCACCAATTATTGCAGGTATAAGCGCAATAATAACATCAATCATAACTTTTTCAGTTGTATCATTAGACCTTAAATGTGGTGCATTACCTGTAATTAACTTCATTATTTTCTCCCCCCTCTCAGGGCTTTATATACTTTCTTAGTCAATTTTATTGTCTTAACATGCTCTATTTTAGCAGGACAAATGTATGTACAAGAACCACATTCTATACAATCTAAAAGACCTATTTTTGCTGCTTCATCGTATCTCTTTTTCTTTCCAAGTAAATCAAGTAGATAAGGTTGCAAGCCCATTGGACACACATTTACACAATATGAACAGCGTATACAAAATGTACTCTTTTGCTCTTTTGGTATAATCGTTGTAATTCCATTGTTACCTTTCACCAATGGAGTATCAATATTATTTATTGGAATCCCCATCATTGGTCCACCCATAAGAACCTTTACATTTTCCGCTTCACTTTTTAAACCTTCTCCTAATCTTTCTATAACCCAAGATATCGGTGTACCTATTCGTACCCACCAATTTCCTGGTTTGTTAATTGCTTCACCTGTAACAGTCAAGCCCCTTTCAATTAACGGTTTACCGTCTATAACCGCTTCCTTTATCGCAAATAATGTACTTACATTTAATACCACAACACCTACATCCATAGGAAGTTTTCCTCTAGGCACTTTCCTATTGGTAGTGGCATATATTAATTGTTTTTCAGCACCTTGCGGATATTTTGTTTTTAAAGCTTTTACATCTACTTTTCCTTTCCATTTGTTTTCTAATAGATCAATTGCATCCAATTTGTTGTCCTCAATTCCAATAATTGCTTTTTCTATACCAAGAATTTTTTTCACAATTTCTATTCCTATAAGTATCTCTTCATATTTTTCAAGCATCATACGATGGTCAATGGTCAAATAAGGTTCACACTCTGCACCGTTAATAACCAAAGTATCTATCTTCTTATCTTTTGGAGGAGTTAATTTCACATGAGTTGGGAACATGGCACCACCAAGCCCAACAATTCCAGCTCTTTTTATTATATCAACCAACTCTTCTGGAGAAAATTTTTCAAAATTACCATGTGGTAACAACTCCCATTTATCTTCTCCTTCTCTCTCGATTTCAACAACCTCGACTGCTTTACCAAAAATAACATTTGTAACTTTTTTTACATCTGTTACTGTTCCAGTAACTGGTGAATGAACATACGAGGAAATAAATCCCGTTGGTTCACCTATAACCTGACCAGTTTTAACTTTATCACCGGGATTAACAATAGGTTTTGCGGGACTTCCTGCATGTTGTTGCATAAAAACAACAACTTTCTCAGGAATAGGAGCTTTCCTTATGGGAATATCTTTTGACAAATGCTTATTTTCAGGGGGATGAACTCCTCCTAAAAAGGTCGATAATCTCAAAACACCACACCTCCCAATAATAACTTTACATCACCATGAAAGATTATAACACAGCTTTTTTACTTTTCACAAACATAATTTGTATGATATAATAAATAAAAAACGGGAGGAATTTTTATGGAATATTTATTAAATCTCTTCAATGGGAACTGGGTAGATGAAATCACAAGATTACCTAACAAAGATTTCTTTGAAAATATCTATCCATTACTAAAAAAATCTAATACGACCTTTTACCTAATTTATTTGGATTTAAAATTTGAATCAGAAGAACAAAGCGAAATAAACTTCGTTATAGCAAGGATCGCGTCAATAATCAAGCACAGTGTAAGAATACCAAAAGATTTTATCTGTCGTTCATCGGAAAAAGGTTTTGTAATAATCCTACACGGAGTTAATGAAATAATAGCAAAACAGATTTCAAGTAGGATAAAAGAATCACTTGACTATTTACTTTTAAATTACGGAAACAAAAATATAAAGATAGAAACAGATATAAAAATTGAAGCTTTAGGAGGTGCTCCTAGTGAATAAAGAAATTGGAACAAGATATGAACCAAACTCTATTGAAAAAAAATGGTATAAATTTTGGCTTGAAAAAGGTTATTTTACACCCCAAAATGACAATAGTCGTCCCAAATATTCTATCGTAATACCACCTCCAAATATTACCGGCAAAATACATATGGGCCATGCCCTGAATATTACACTTCAAGATATATTAACTCGTTATAAAAGAATGAATGGATTTAAAACATTATGGCTTCCCGGTGAAGATCATGCGGGAATTGCCACTCAAACTGCTGTG